>NZ_CP011387.1:871666-1200833 GCF_001644565.1 Deinococcus puniceus
GATTTTTTTCAATCCCGTGACCACCACTGGTCTCTGTCTGGAATGGAGGCCGCCACCACACAAATCGCCGCACAGATTTCGGCCCTCGCCCAGGCCCAGAAGCTTGACCTGGAGCGGCAGCAAGGTGAGCTGACCATCAAGCCCGCGGGGGGATCTGCGGGGTCAATGGGTTCGCACTATATGAAGGCCTGTGATCTCAAGATCGAGGCGATGCCCGTGTACGACGCCACTTACACTGCCGAATCCACCTCACTCCTCGATGACGTCGAGCCGGTGATCGGTATTTTTGGCGACAGCTTCGGCCTGAGCTACAGCAGTACCCGAGTGGACAAAAACTTTGGCGTACTGTTGGAGGCCAAAACCGCGCTGCCGGTGGTGAACAACTCGGTCTCTGGAAACGGCAGGACGGCGACCCTAGCGGGCTACTTGGCAGATCCGGCGCTGGTGGACAAGTTGCCGCCGTTCGTGGTGGTGCCGTTTATGGGCGGGATTTCCAACAGCGATTTCGATTACGGCCAGATGACTGCCGCCCTGATCGGCTGTTCCGACGCGAACCGCATCGCTCAAACTAAATTTTCGACTCCGGCGGCAAAGATGGTATTTGCACCCCAGCCGCAAGGGGCCAGCAAGGGCAACAGCTTGATTCATATTCATACCGACGCGCCCACGAATTACCTTGAAGTCAGAGAGGGGACTTACACGGACGGCTCGCCCCTGAAGTTTGAAATCTACCGGACGTCTGCTTCCTATTTCACGGGCAGCCGAACCGACTTCTATAGCCTGCTGGCCGACGAAAAATCTGTCCGTTCCCTAGCCGTTCAACTGGAAAAGCAAGGGCCTGTGTCCGGCTACGTCGAAGTGTGCCGCATTCCGGACGCTTTGCGCTGACGTTTGGGGGGGCACAGGGAAGGTCGGAAAGCAGTCTTCTCTGAAGGCTTGACCCTGCCCCGCCTGTGGCCTTTCCCACTCTCTGCGGCGGCCCGGTGCGCCAGCATTCGGCCATGAAACGGCGGTGGAAGGGAACACGGTGGGCGCTTGTGGGGATGTTGTGCGTTGGTGCGGGCGGCACGTGGGCAGCGGCCCACTATGCGGCGGCCCTGCCCGACAGCGTCATCGCCAAACCCTCGCGGCAATTCGGGCTGCCTTTTGCGGGTGCGCCGGGGCCGAACACTTGGCTGCTGGGGCAGGGGTACGGCAACACCACGGGCGCGTATCGGCAACGCCGCAGCACCTACGGCAACCTTCAGGGTGTACACGCGGGGCTGGATTTCAGTGCGCCCTGCGGCACCCCGGTGCGGGCCATCGGGGACGGCGTAGTGTCCGAAGTGGACGGCCCACACGGCAGCCCGCCGCACAATCTGGTCATCGATCATTCGGGCAACCTGAGCAGTCTGTACGGCCATCTGCGGGTGCGCTCGTCTCTGCGGGTGGGGCAGCGCGTGACACGGGGGCAGGTGATCGGTGAAAGCGGAGACTCCCAATTCACCTGTGTCAGTGCGCCGCATCTGCATCTGGAACTGCGTGACCGCTCGCATCAGCGCTTCTTCAATCCGTTGCCGTACATCGCCGCCGATTGGGATTCTCTGGCGCTGGCAGGCAGCTTTGGCCGGGGCTACCAGTACGACCTGAGTACGCCGCGCAAATGGCAAACGCCCGAATCTCAGCCTGAAGTGCGGCGCGGCGGGCGCATTCTGAACGAGTTCGCCAAGCCCTGGCCACCCGCGCCGGGGGGAGCGAGGTGAAGCGGGCCGCCGTTCTGGTCGGGCTTGCTGCTCTTATGGGATCGGCTTTGGCCGCCACCTTGCCCTCAAAAGCCGTATTGTCGGGCACCTGTTGCCCCGGCGTAGTCTGGGCACCCGATTCGCGCTCGCTGATGTTCCTCGATGGCCCGCCTGTTCGCAGCGCGACGGGCATCTATTCGGTTCCGGCAGACGGCGGCACAGTTACGCGGCGGTTTTCCTCGGTGGCCTACTTTTCGCCCAAACTGCGCTGGGCGGTGCGCCCCGGCACTGGCGAAAACACTACGCTGGAACGCCTGAGCGACGGGCGCAAGTTCACCCTGCCTACACGCGGCGCAGACGTGACGTGGACGGGCAGCGAAACCCGGCTGGCCTACACCCGCAGCGATACCAGCGGCAACTTTGACCGCCGCACCAACCGCGTGTTCGTCTCTGACGTGTTCGCCGCCCCCAAGCAGGTCGCTACCCTGAATGGCGGCGGTATCAGCGGCTGGATCGGGGATTCTACCCTGCTCCTGAACGGCAAACTGAACGCCTCTGCCCGTGACCGTGACCTGTTTACTATGGATACCCGCACAGGCTCACGCCGTACCCTGCGCTCTGCCCTGAGTTTCCGGGGCCTGAGCCTCAGCACCGATGGTTCCCGCGTCGTGTACTACATTGCCTTCGACAGTGCGGCCCGCAACGGCTTGTGGATTCAAAACACGGCTGGGGGCGCGGCCAAGCGGCTCGATTCCTTCGGCTCCTACCGTTGGCGCGACGCCTCGCGGTTGTTGCTCATTCCTCTGGTTCCAAACGGCAGCCCACACGTTCTGCGCGAGTACAACGCCCGCACGGGGGCTTGGCGCACGTTGGGCGACTTGGGCGATCAGGTCAGGCAGGGGGACTGGAGCGTCAGCCCGGACGGGAGAAAGATCAGCTACCTGAGTGCTAAGGATGGGAACGTTCGGGTGGTGAGTTTGCCGGAGTAGGTAGAGGCGTTTGGGCTTGTTGAGAGCGGTATTTTTGGATTTCTCCTACGCCTTCCCCCACCCCCCAGCCCCCGCCCCCAAAGGGGTCAGGGGAGTTTGTCGCTCTGCTTTGCAGCTCTGCGAGTCCGCTGAGGAGGATTGATCTTGTCGCGTCCAAACCCGGCTGAATCCCTCACTTGAACCGGAACTGGCAGTCGTCTTTGAACTGGAATTGGCCCGCGCGTTGCACGCACGACGGCCTCACACGCAGTTGGGCGGGGACGATTTAGGGTGGCGGTGTGGTGGTTTTAGCTCCCTCCCCATCGGCTGGTAGGGGTGAGTGAGCGCCAGCGATTGCCCTTGACCTTCTTAGACCCTTAGACTACCCCCCAGCAAACTCAGCCCTCAAGTCAAAAACAACCGGTACGCCGCGTTCTGAGTCGCGTCCTCTGCCGGATAGCCCAAGCCCTCCAAGAACGTGGCGAAGGCGTCCATTTCGGTGTCTGGCACCTGTATTCCGGCCAAGACCCGGCCATGTGCGCTGCCGTGATTGCGGTAATGGAACAGGCTGATATTCCAGCCCGCGTGCAGGTGGGTCAGGAATTCCAGCAGTGCGCCGGGGCGTTCCGGGAAGGTGAAAGAATACACGCGCTCGTCGGTGGCTTCGGGGGCGCGGCCTCCCACCATATGGCGCACATGCACTTTGGCGAGTTCGTCTTCGGTCAGATCGGTCACGGGGTAGCCCAGATCGGTCAGTTGGCGCACCAACGCGGGCCGCTGCCCAGCCTGTGCCAGTTGCACGCCCACAAAAATTTGGGCGTCGGTGCGGGGGGCGTAACGGTAATTGAATTCGGTGATGGCCCGCCCGCCGATCACTTCGATAAATTGCCGGAATGCGCCGGGGCGTTCGGGGATGGTCACGGCCAGGATCGCCTCGCGCTGCTCGCCAATTTCGGCGCGTTCGGCCACATGGCGCAGGCGGTCGAAGTTCACGTTTGCGCCGCAGGTCAGGGCCACCAGCACTTCGCCTTGCAGCCCGCGCTCGGTGGCGTACTTTTTCAGGCCCGCTACCGCCAAAGCTCCGGCGGGTTCCATCACGGCGCGGGTATCGTCGAACACGTCTTTTATGGCCGCGCAGACTGCATCGGTATTCACGCGCACCCAGTCGTCCACGTAGCGCCGCGTCAAGTCAAACGTATACGCGCCCACCTGCTTGACCGCCACGCCGTCCACGAAAATGCCCACCGTGTCCAGCCGCACGCGCTCGCCCGCCTGAAGGCTCTGGTACATGGCGTCAGAGTCGTCGGGTTCCACGCCCACAATGCGAATATCGGGCCGCAACGCCTTCAGCACGCCGGACACGCCCGCAATGAGGCCGCCGCCGCCCACCGGAACGAACACCGTAAAGCCGTGTGGTGCGTCCAGTTGCCGCAGCAGTTCCAGCGCCACCGTGCCCTGACCGGCCAGCACCAGGGGATCGTCGTAAGGATGCACGAAGGTCAGGCCCGAATCCTGCTGAAGGCCGTAGGCATGGGCTTCCGCGTCGCTGAAACTGTCGCCGTGCAGCACCACTTCGGCACCGCGTTGCCTGCACGCCTGCACCTTGATGTCGGGTGTGGTGGCGGGCATCACGATCACGGCGCGGATGCCGAGCGCCTGCGCCGCGAATGCTACGCCCTGCGCGTGGTTGCCCGCCGAGGCGCAGATCACGCCGCGTGCCGCTTCCGCCGCCGTCAGTTGGCTCATCTTGTTGTATGCGCCGCGAATTTTGAAGGAAAAGATAGGTTGCTGGTCTTCCCGTTTCAGCAAGACGCGGTTGCCCGTGCGCCTGCTGAGGCCCGGAGCCTCGCTGAGCGCCGTTTCGATGGCCGCGCCGTACACCTTGCTGGTCAGCGCCAGCCGCAGCACATCCATCGCGTCGAGGGTTCCGGGTTTGAATTCGTTGGCCTGCATCATGTTGGTCGCTCCCTTGTCTGTTCAGCGTTCAAATTCAAAAAAAATCCCCACCAGATCGGCGGGGAAGGGCATCACGGCAGTTCAGAGCCGGAAGCGTCGCTCCCCGAATCTCTGAATAATTCGCCCGTAATTCATGCTGTTAGCATAGGCGTCGGGCGCAGGGTGGAGTGGGGGGAGGGTAGACAAGGGGGTGCCGCCGTCCGGATGGCCCCTCTGTAAGAAAAATAAATACAAACACCTTCGTAGATTTTGTCGCTCTCAAAAAGTAACGCACGGCCAACAAGAGCTGCGTTCGAACGATGAGTAGCGAATTGTATGGACGATATATTGCCACAGGCGATCTTGATAAATTCTTCGTTTGTTATCTCAAAAGGCAAACTCGTATTTGGATCGAGTTGTCAACAACGAAAAAAGTCAATAACCGAGCCTTGCTCAACCCTCGAGTTCAGACAGACGCTCCACTTCTTCTTGCACTTCAAGCAAATCCGCTTCCTCTAGAACCAAGCTTTTTGCGGCTTTGATGTATTTCTCGAGGGTCACTCTGTCGTCCAACATGACAGCAATATCAGCTCGCAAGATAAAAGCTTGGAATTGCGTCACAACGCTTAGCAAATCTGGTTTCTCGAGGGCACGATCGAGATGCTCCGCTGCTAATTTGGGGTCATCTCTTGAGTAGGCAAACAACCTTGCCGCTTTCACGGCTCGCGCCAGTGGGGTCAGGGGCGAACTGCTCTCTACTTTGGTGGGCTTCGCGGTTTTTTCTGCAATTTGAACAAAAATGAGGTAATTCCCAGCGGGGTCAACCATATTGAAACGACGATCACCGCTTTTCACGTCATTCACCCCATTCATTCGCGGAACACCACTGCGGAGTTGCTTACCGAAAGCTGCTTTGATTCGACTTGAGAATAGTTTGTTCAACTCATCTATATTGGTTACTGCCACCAAACACATATGCCCATTTTCGTGATTCGGCGCTATGTTTTTGTTGCCGATAAAATCAATTTGAATATTCTCAAGTGCCACACTCCCATATACATAAGGTGCGTGCTGTTCGTAGAGAATTTTAAACCCTAGCATAGTATAAAATTCGAGAGTTGCTTTTAAGTTTGCAGTCGGAAAAATTGGAACAACCTTTTCGTTCGCCACTACAGCCTCCCCGAGAATTTGCCAGTTAACTGTCAAAGGTGGGTAGTATCGCACGTTTGACTTTTAGCTGTGCAAATGTGGCTTCAACAGCTGATAACTCTGTCCTTTTTGTTGACTGTCAGCTAACGGCTAGGTCATGAGAAGCGGAAATACGGGGAGCGTATCCTGACACCAGCGAAGGTCGTCGATAGAAGGCGCTCTGTAGATTGGAAGGTTAACCAAATTTCCGGCCATCGACGCCAAGGACCTGAAATTGTGAACGACTGGCGAGGGTGGATAGAAGTCGAAGCAAATCCGTACAATTTTGCAACCCCCTATCCGCTACGATCCGGCCCCCACCCTCGCCGCCAACCGCCAACCACTCAGCAAGGCCGCTTCTACCCTTGGGCCGTGTGGATCGGGCGTCAGCCAATCGCCGCACCAGCCGATATTTAATTCTTCATCCCAGTGGCAGGGTTCGGGCACGCGGGCGGTGGGGGTGGCGTAGCGCCAGCGGTGGGCAAAGGCGTGCAGGTGAGGCAAACGTTGGCCCAACACTTCGGCGGCAGCCTCTAATAATTCTGGCAGTACCTCGTCGGGGCGGCGCTCCAAGTTGGCGCGTGACCACTCGGCCCCGGCGTGGAGCATCAGCGCGGGCGGGTGTCCGGGAGCGCGTTTGGTGTGTTCGCGGGCGATCCAGTCCAGTGTCGGGTGTCCAGTCAGTTTCAGGGCAGGCCAAGTGTGGTCTATCAAATCCTGCTCAAGCACCACGCCCACCGCCCAGCACGGATCGAAGCGCACGCGGCCCACCGCTTCGGCAGCGTCGCCAACCTCGTGATCTTCCAGCAGGGCGGCCACTTGCGGGGCGGGCAAATTGAGGATCAGGCGCGGGGCGTCCCAGCTTGCGCCGTCGCGGGTATGCACGCGCCAGCCCTTGCCCCGGCGTTCCAAACTGGTCACTTCGGTATTGGTCTGTACGTCCAGCCCGCGTGCGAGGGCGCGGCCCATGGCGCTAAAGCCCTCGGCGGGCGCGTAGCGGGGATGGCCGTCTGGCGCGGTGTGAATTGCGCCGCCTTGCCACTCGCTGACCGTGCGCGTCCATTCACTCAGCCAGCCTTCGCGGAGGCCTGCTTCTGCCAGCGCTCTGGTGCGGTCATGACGGGCCGTAAAAAAGCGTGCGCCGTGATCCAGCCGTGCTTCGCGGCCATCATCTAAGGGAATCCGGCGGGTGGCGGCCCGCCCCGACACGCCCTTGGATTTGTCCAGCACTTTGACGCGTAGGCCTGCGCCCACAGCGTCCCGCGCACAGACCAGCCCCCCTAAGCCCGCGCCGACGATCAGTAGGTCAGGCTGGGCAAGTTCAGAGGGCAGACTCAAAGCAGCGCCCGGTGATCGGCCAACATGCAGCGGTCTTGAATCACGTCTATGCCGTGTGCAGCGAGTTCCTGCGCGGTGGCGTCGTCGCGGATGCCCAGTTGCAGCCAGACCACCTTGGGCAGCGGGTTCATCGCCAGAATATCGGCCAGATGGTCATGCACCTTGTCGCTGCGCCGGAAGACTTCCACCACATCTACAGGCGTGACAATCTCGGCCAGCGTAGACACCGCCTTTTGCCCAAAAAAGCTCTCGCCCCGCGCCGCCAAAGACGGATTCACCGGAATGACGCTGTAGCCTTGGCGGTGCATGTATTCGGGCACGTAATGGGCGGGCTTCACGGTGTCGCGGTGAAAGCCGATCACGGCGATGGTTTTGTTGTCGGTCAGCACGCGAATCACGTCGGCGGTGGAAGTCAGTAGGGTCATTGTTCTCCTCGTACCGTCAGGGCGGCGTAGGCCTGTGCCGCTGCTTCCAGCGTGGCGTTCAGGTGCGCGTCGGTGTGGGCGGCGCTCACGAAAATGCTCTCGAATTGCGAAGGTGCCCAGTAGATTCCGCGTGCCAACATGCCCTGAAACCAGCCCGCAAAGGCGGCGGTGTCGCTGCGGGCGGCGTCGGTGTAGGTACGGATACTGCCGTGTGGGGCGCTGCTGTGAAAGGCCGTGAGCATCGAACCGATCTGGTTCACGCTGATGGGTACGCCTGCCGCCGAAGCTCCCGCCTTCAGCCCCTCAGCCAACTGCGCCGTGTAGGTGTTCAGGCGCTCGTACACGCCGGGATCGGCTTCCAGTGCGCCCAGCATCGCCAACCCTGCCGCCATCGCCAACGGGTTGCCGCTCAGGGTTCCGGCCTGATACACCGGGCCTTGCGGAGACACGAAGTTCATCACCTCGGCCCGCCCACCGTATGCGCCCACAGGCAGCCCGCCGCCGATGATTTTGCCCCAGCAGGTCAGGTCAGGCCGCAGCCCCAGCAGGCCAGTGGCCCCGCGCAGGCTCAGGCGGAATCCGGTCATCACTTCATCAGCAATCAGCAGCACGCCCGCCGCCTGAACGCGGTGCAGGGCGTCCAAGAATTCGGGGTTCGGAATTAGTACCCCGGCGTTGCCCACCACTGGCTCGAAAATCACGGCGGCTATTTCATGCCCGCGTGCCGTCATCAGGGCGTCCAGTGCGGCGGGGTCGTTGTATTCGCTGACCAATGTGAGGGCCGCGTATTCTTCCGGCACACCCGCGCTGCTGGGGGCGGCTTGGCCTAAGCCTTGGCGGTTCAGTTGGCCGCCGTCGGCCACCGCGTCCGTCATCAACCCGCTGCCCGCTTCCACCAACAATCCGTCAGCGTGCCCGTGGTAGTTACCCCGGAACTTCAGAATGTACTTGCGCCCCGTAAACCCCCGTGCCAGACGCAAGGCGCTCATGGTGGCTTCCGTGCCGCTGTTCACAAAACGCACTCGGTCTACGCCTGTTATGCGCGTCACTGCCTCGCCCAGCAACACTTCCCGCTCACCGGGAGCGCCGAAGCTGGTGCCGCCTGCCAGCGCTTCGATGACAGCCTCGCGCACGGCGGGCAGGTTGTGGCCCAAAATCATCGGCCCCCACGAACCGATATGGTCGATGTAGTCGTTGCCGTCTGCATCGGTCAGAATCGCGCCGTTGGCCCGCGCGATAAAACGCGGTGTGCCGCCCACGCTGCGGAAGGCCCGCACCGGACTGTTCACGCCGCCGGGAGTGACCGCCTGCGCCCGCGCAAACAAGGCTTGGGACTGCGTTGTCCTGGCCGCTTGAGAAGAAGGAGTAGAAAGAATCTCAGGATTCGCCGTCATACGGCACACCTTACCGAACCCTGATGAGACGTGCGGCGAGGGGGCAGACAGTCTGAACGTGGGGCCAATGGGGGGTGAGATTGGGGGCGGTGTGGTGCGTGTGCGGCGCAAAGCTGTGGCAGGATGACCTGTAGTTATGGACGCTGCCGAGAAACGCCTTCTTTTGCAACAGGAATTTGGTTGGGCAGAGCCATTGACAGAGGGCGGTTTTCTTATCCCTATGCTCCAAGGTCAGAAATTTCTCCAGCGTCTTGCGGCCTTGGATATCGGACTGGTTTCCAGTATTGAAGTTCTAGAGCGATATGCTGATGAAACTTACACGGAATCCATTCAGGTGCAGCTCTGGACGCACCTGAACGAATTTCGTGTAGACCGCACGTTGACGCTCAGTCAAGCCGCTTCGTTCATAGAGCAGCACCTAGCCCCCGACAGGTTCCTAGAGTTCACTTACGACGTGTTCGACGACATTCCGCAGTACGAGCGGGCCGCTGTCCTGAGGGAAAAGCCCAGCTTGTCTGCGGTGGTTTCGGCCACAGGGCAGGTGGAGGTGGTGGGCGTTTTGGGCATTCAGCCGGTAATGGATCTGATTTGGCATCACGTGCGGCTGCTGCAAGTGACGACTGAAGAGGGAAAGATATTGGAGTTGGGTCATATCGCCGGACGGTTCGAGCAGTTGAGACAGGCGACAGCATGGATGGGGGACATTTGGCTGGACTCACCATATACGCGGTTTGGGATGCGTGGGCAGTTGTTGGAGTATCAAGCGCCTTTGCCGAAAAATCAGTGGCTTTTGCCCGTTTCGCTGCGAAGCTGATCTTTCCGGGAGTCACTCAGCTTCACCCCCGGATGCGCCATGCACCAGTCCATGCCTCCTCTAACTTTTCTTCTTCATGCTCAGCGAATCGCAGATGGCAATCGCTTCGTACACCAGTTGCAGTGTGTTGGTGCTGGCCTCGCAGAAGATAAAGCGCCCCGGCACGCCTTTGGCGGCCACCGTCATGCCCACGTGGTAGCGGTCAGAAAAGCTGGAATTGCCCACCGTATCCAGAATTGCCACTTGCCGCGCCGGGGTTTTCACACTCCGCAGGATTTTGCGCGGCGCAGACACGTCATACGTCACCAGCGTGGTGGCCGCCCGAAACTTCATGCTGATCTTGCGCACACTGTCTTCCAGATTGCCGAAGAAATTGTCGGCTTTGTAGGTGGCCGGAGCTTTGCCTGAAATGGTGTATTCCTCGCTGCCCGACGCGTTTTCTATGTCCAGAGAAAAGGGTTTGAGAGCAGTGGCGGCCAAAGCTGTGCCGATCAGGAGGGCAGTCAGGGGTAGGGCAGCGCGGCGAATGGGCAACACGGAGGCAGGCAACACAGGGGCAGGCAACATAGAGACTCCTTGAGCGGGCAAAGGGCTGGAATATGCTGGGGCGCTGAAATTGTGAGGGAGAAGAACGGCTTCAGCATAAGCCTCAGCGGTCTGGAATGGGTCAGCCACACGAAAAGGCTGGACGGCTGAAACCTTCTCCAGTCCGTCCAGCCCGCTGTTTAATCAACTATCGGCTAGGGGTTTAGAGTCCCAATAGTCCCACTGCCGCCGTCGTCAAGAGTTCGGTCTTGAAGGGATTGACCAACGCCTGTGCCTGCGGGTCTGCGGTCTGCACGCTGGTGTTCAGATCGGGCAGGCGGCCCTGCTGCAAGGCTTGCGCGGCCTGTGCAAAATCCACGGTGGGGACGCCCAGAGCGCGGTTCACGTCGTTCCGCACAGCGGCGTAGCGTTCGGCGGTCATACCCTCGCGGGCTAGGGCTGCGGCCTGTGCGGTGCGGGCGGCTCCCACGCTACCACCTACCTCACGCAAGATATTCACGACTTGCAAAATGTTGGGCGTCGCGCCGTTCTGGACGTCTGTCCACACGGTTTGTAGGCCCGTGAAACTGCTGCCCAGTGCGCCCCGCACGTCGCGCCGGATTCGCACGAACTTTTGCACGTCGGCTTTGGTCAGTGGGCTGGCGGTGTTCACCGTCGTGGCCGTGCCAGATGAGGGCGGCGGCGTAATCGTGGTGCCAGAGGTGCCCGTTCCGGTCTGCGTTTGCGTCTGCGCGGGGACGCCCTGCCAACTTGCCAAGAAGCTGCGGGCGGGCTGAATTACCAGAAACCACGCCGCCGCACCTAACAACGCCAGCACTAACAGCGTGCCGCCGCCACAGCCCAAGCAGCCAAAACCTACTCCTCTTCGTCTCATGCCCCTAGGGTACGGGCCGAACGTGAAGAAGGTTCCCGCGCGGGCTGTCTTGCGCTACACTCGGCGGGTCTCAACAACCTAGATGTGCGGGCTTTACTGCACTCTTGCGGAGGTTTCCTATGATCCGTTCTGTCTTCCTGACTGCCCGCTCCGGCACCGCTCTCCTTCTTTCGGCCCTGACTTTGGCGGCCTGTACTCAGCCCATCGCGCCCGTTGTAGAAACCCGTGCCCAAGACACGCGCACGTTTACGGCTGTGGTGCCCACGCTGACTGCAACGCCCGGCGCGGCGCTGTATCAGGGCAAATACCCCGGAATCCGGGGCGAGGCCAGCTACGCCATAGAGGTTCCGGCCAACTGGAACGGCCAACTCGTGATGTACGCGCACGGTTACGCGGGCACGGGCGCAGAACTGCGGGTGCAGGCTCCGTCGCTGCGGCCTTTCCTGCTGTCTCAGGGGTACGCGTGGGCGGCCAGCAGCTACAGCGCCAACTATTACGATGTGCAGGCGGGTGTAGAGGACACCAACGCCCTCGCCAACGCCTTTACCAGCCTCACCGGCGGCAAGCACGCCGCGCCTACCAAAACGCTGATCATGGGCGTCAGCATGGGCGGGCATGTGGCCGGGGCCGCCGTAGAAAAGGAAACGCAGGCCAGCGCCAAAAACAAGACCACCTACGCCGCGTCGCTGCCCCTTTGCGGCGTGATGGACGAGGAATACGAGTTTCAGTGGCTGGGCGATTACACGCTGGCGGCGGCACAACTTGCGGGCTTTGGCCCCCGCACCTTTCCCCAAACCGACTACCAGACCCTGCTGCCCGACATCAAAGCGGCCCTGTTTTCCAGCACCGAGGGCGCACAGTGGCAAGAAAACAGCGTGCAAGGTGCAAAACTGCGCGAAATTGCCCGTAGCCTGACCGGAGGAGACCGCCCCGTGTTCGAACTCGGATTCCGTAGCGCCACTTGGCAAAGTGCCGTGCTGGGAACGGGCGGCGCAGACGGCACCGTGACCGGAATCTTGCCCCGCAATCTGTACGACAACACCAACGTGTCTTACCGCTGGACGGCGGGCGCGACTCCCACAGCCGCCGAAACTGCTTTCAATGCCAGCATTCTGCGTGTGAAGGGTGACACCGATCCCAACCCGGCCCGCCCGGACGCCGTGCGCTGGCTGCCCCGCATCAACGGAGAATTCAGCGTGCCTGTGCTGACGGTGCATACCCTTGGAGACTTTTACGTGCCGTTTGCCCACCAGCAAAAATACCGGGCTGCGGCGCTGGCTGCCGGAAACGGAGACCGATTGGTGCAGCGGGCCGTCCGCGCCGCCGGACACTGCGAATTCAACGCCGCCGAACTCGTGGAGGCGTTCGGCGATCTGGTGAAGTGGGAGAAAACGGGCGTGAAACCTGCGGGCGACGATGTGACCACGCCGACTGTCGTGGCTAACCCCAACTACGGCTGCAAATTTACCCGCGCCACCCGTGCAGGTGTGGCGGCGTGTGGGGTGAATTGAGGGCGGCGTAAACGTGACTTCTTCTTGATCTTTGCATAGCTCGGCAACGTCTGACGGGTGCCAAGCAGTGAGGCGAGAATTCAGCGTTGACGATGGCGTGTGAACCCCCCAGTCTGCTTCGCAGCCAGCCCCCCTTAGAGGGGAGCGAAAAAGCACCCTTGTCCTCCCCTTGAGGGGGGGCGTTGCGCCAGCAACGGGGGGGTTTACCTACCAAGCTGAGCAAAAATCAGTGATTCAGCTTCTGCTCTTGCGCCGTCCTGAGCATCAGAATGGCCCCGCCGAATTGAAAGGCGGGGTCATCTTTTTTGCAGTTCATGGCCCATAGCCCTCACCTCAATCCCCAACCATTTCCGTCCCACCCACCAACACCGTCACCAGCGCCCAGCCGTCTTCCAGCGTGGCTCTTATCGCTGCCCCGGTAGTTTCGTTGCTTACTGTCCACCCGCTACCCAGCGGCACATCGGCGCGGCTAAGGGGCCAGCGCACTCCGCCGAGGCTTAGGCCGCGTAAGTCGGAGAAGGCCAGGACGCTGAGAGTTAAATTCGCTTCCAACTCCAGCGCAACCGGAGAGGCGGGCAGTAGCGGCCAGCCCCATTCGTCGCCGCTGGTGAGGATTACGGGCCAGCCTTCACGCGCCCGCCGAATGCCGCCCAGCATCAGGGCCGCCGTATGGTCAAAGCGCCCGCCGAATGCGCCAATAAACACCAGTGCTGTCGCGCCGCGTTGCAGGGCCACCCGCACCGCCAGTTCCGCATCGGTTTCGTCTTTGGCCGCCGGGTGAACCTCGCGTGGGGCGTCCACATGTACGCCCGCCGAACTGTCGAAATCGCCCACCCACACGTCTACTATTACGCCCAGCGCCGCCGCGTGCCGTGCGCCTCCATCGGCGGCCACCACCAGTGCGGGCCGGGGCAACGCCGCCAGCATCGGCGTCGGCGTCAGGCGGCCCCCCACCAGAATCCAAGCGATCATGACTGCACTGTAGAGGAGAACAGACAAAAGCCGCCGAGACAGAATTGCTCGGCGGCTCTGTTTGGGATTGCGTTCGGAGGTTACGGAGTCGGCAGGCCCAAGCCTTGGTGAATATCGGCCAGAAACGCTTCCATATTTTTGCTGAGGGCGTCAAATTGCGGCACGCTTCCACGCATAGGATTAAACGGCGACATGTACATCAGGCGCACGCCGCCACGTGAATTAAGTTCAGACGGCCCCATGACCAGCAGTTGAGCGAACTTCTCTGTGCCGTTAGGCAGCGTGTAGGTCACACCGACCAGTTGCCCCAAGCCTACATTTTCGCTACTGGACACCTTGAAGGTCATCTTGGCGGCGTTTTGAAGAGTGGCGGTGGTGGCGGCGGCGTTCAGTTCCTTGATCTTGACTGGGTTGTAGGGATCAGAGGTAAACAGCGCGTTCATATCGGCAAAGGCCAGCGATTTCAGTGCGCCTTCTAGCATCTTGATGGGTACGGCGGCCTGATCGGAGGTGATCGAGCCGGGTGCGGCGGGTGCAGTGGCAGGAGGGACAGAGCCCAATGGTGGAGTAGTGGCAGGCCCACCATTCCGGGCAGTGGGCAGTGCCGCGCCGGGAGCGTATTTCAGGAAGGGTTGAATCCGCTTGGAAGCAGTAATGGCCTGACTCAAGTTGATGGCGCAGTCGGCGGCAGCTTTACCGTACCCGCTGTTGCTGCCCATATTTATTCCACCGATTGAGATGCCCGTACTTATAGATTCACCTTCACATTGCTCCGTAAAAATCAATTCTCCGCTGGAAGGATCAGCAACTTGCAGCGCAGCTTTGACTTTCGTTTTTTTCTGTCCAATGCCGAGAAATCCGCCGCTGCTGCTCTCCTCAATGTTCGTTATGCCGCCTGAAACGCTCAGGTTGGCCACGTCTTCGCGCTTGATGACCCGGAAATAGCCGCTGTTCTGCAATGCCTGCGTCAAGGCGGCTTCAAATTCACTTCCGGCGTTGTTGCCGCAGCTTCCGCCCTGACAGGACATGGGCGCGAGGTACAGCACGGCTTGCGGCCCGCTGTAGGCGACTGGTGCCGGGGCCGGAGCCGTCTGGGCCGCTGCCACCGAACAGGCCAACGAGAGCGGGAGCAGTGTGGAAAGCGTGAAGCGGAGCTGTGTCATAGGTTCTCCCTGAATGCATTCGGCGGCAAAAATAAAAGTGAGAAAAGCCACTGGATGGTTCAGGGCGAGTGTAACAGTGAACGACCTGTCACTTAGGCGAATTTGCAGGCGATAGTGACGGAAAATCATGCATTGTCTAGATAAAAACAGGGTGGTCAGATGGGGGTGTTCACGGCTTCCCGGTCATCCACCAACCGCTGAATTCGCCCCTCATCTACCCGCACCCGCACCTGTCCATCCACGATATGCAGGCTTTCGCGGGCGCTGAGACTCAGTGTGAGGGGGCCGCGTGGGTGGGCTAGCGTCACCGTTTCGCCGGAATCGTGGGGTTGGCGGGCCATCACCGGATACGGTTCACCTTCGCCCACAGTCACGGCCTGTTCGGGCACCAGCAGGCACAGGCCGCCCGGTTGCGCCCACAGGTTGAGATGGCCCAAGAACGCCGCCACCCACGCCGTTGCCGGATGCCGGAACACGTCCCGCGCCGCGCCTTGCTGCACAATCTGGCCTGCCCGCATCACGGCCACGCGGCCTGCCAAGGCCAATGCCTCGCGCTGATCGTGTGTGACCAGCAGTACGCCCGCGCCCACCCGCGCAAACAGCGCCCGCAACTCGCCCCGCAGTTCGGCCCGCAGGCGTTCATCCAAGTTGCTGAGGGGTTCGTCCAGCAGCAGCAGGGGAGAGGCGGTGGCGAGGGCACGTGCCAGCGCCACCCGCTGCGCCTGCCCACCGCTGAGCTCGGTCACGCGGCGGCTCCCCAATTCCGCCAGATTCACCAACGCCAAGGCTTCCCGCGCCTGTGCAGCAGCAGTGGGCCGGGGCAAGCCGCGCACGCGGGGGCCGTAGGCGACGTTGTCCAGCACGCTCAGATGGGGAAACAGAGCGTAGTCCTGAAACACCAACCCGATGTGCCGCGCTTCGGGGGGCAGGGCCGTCACGTCCCGGCCACCGACTTGCACCGCGCCGGAATCTGGAACCTCCAGCCCCGCGATGATCCGTAAAACCGTGCTTTTGCCGCAGCCACTCGGCCCCAACAGCGCCACCGTTTCGCCCGCTTCTACCGTGAGAGACACGTCTTTCGCGGCCTGAATCCCGTTTACGCCGCCGTAGCGTTTGCTGAGGTTCTGGGCGTCTAGGGCAGGGGAAGTTTTAGTCATAGAGTGCACGGTTCCCAAAGATTCCACACCCTACACCCCATAGCCCGCTTCACGTCACTTCCCCTTCGCCGCCGTCCAGCAGCGTAAAGGCCAGCACCGCCAGCACCAGCAGCAAGGTTGCCAGAGCGCAGGCTTCGGTGAGGTTGCGTTCTCCGGGGCGGCCTAGACGGTCATACAGGCCCGTGCTGAGGGTGGCCCACTCCGGGCGGGTCAGGACTAAAGTGGCCCCGAACTCGCCCAGCACGGTGGCGAGGGCCAAGGCCGCGCCGCCGCGCAGGGCCGGAAGAGTCAGGGGAAAGGTGACGGTGCGCCATACCGTCCAACTGCCCGCGCCGAGTGTGCGGGCGGCTTCAAGCGTGCGCGGCGGCAACGCACGGAGCGCCGGAAGCAAACTGCGCGTGACCAACGGCATGCCCAGCAGCGTATAGGCCCCGATCAGCAGGGGCAGGGTGGCCGACAGCGCCGGATACGCCAGCAGGTAGCCCACCGCCAGACTGACCGGAGACACCATGAGGGGCAGCAGCGATAAGCCGTCCAGCACACGTGAAACTGGCCCACGCGCCCGCCAAGCGGCCAAAGCGTGCAGCCCGCCGAGTGTGACTGCACCGATCAGAGCCAAGACGCCGAAGCGCAGGGTGTTCCCCACCAAAGCCCATGTCTCAGCATTGCTGAGAACGGCCTCCCACGCGCTAAAACTGAGGCCACTAGAGGTCAGCACGCTGCGGGCCACCACCGCCAGCAATGGCCCGAAGCAGATCAGTGACACGCCGCCCATCAGAAGCCAGATCACGGCCCGTGTGCCCCCGCGTGCAGGCACCAGCCCCCGCCCACTGATGCCCGCGCCCCCGCGTGTGAGGGCCACATAGGCCCACGTTGCCGCGCCCGTCAGCAGCAGTTGGCCCACGATCAGGGCCGAGGCTTCCGGCAGGCGCAGTTGGTAGGCGGTGAGGGTGTAGATCTCCACTTCCAGCGTGCTGTAGCGCTCGCCCCCCAACGTGAGCGGCAGGCCGAAGCTGAGGGCCGAATACAAGAACACCAGAATGAATCCGGCGGCCAGTCCGGGTAGGGCTAGCGGGAGTGCCACCGTCCAAGCCGCCTTCCAGCCCGATGCTCCCAATGACCGTGCCGCGCCGATCAGATTGGGCGGAACCCGTGAAAACCCCGCGTGGGCCAGCCGAATCATCACGGGCAGATTGAAGAACAGATTGCCCAGCAGCAGCAGGCCGGGGCCGTCGCTCAGGTCAATCCCGGTGAGTCGGGTGATCCAGCCTTGCGGCCCCAAGAGCGCGGTCAGGCCCAGCACGGCCACCAGTGTGGGCGTCACGAACGGCAGCAGCAAGAAGCGCAGAAACGCCGCCCGCCCCGGCACGTCCCAGCGCGACAGCAGGTAGGCCAGCGGCCCGCCCACTGCCAGTGCCACCGCCGCCGTGCCCAGCGCTTGCCCCAGCGTCCAGCCGAGGCGGCCCACAAAATACGGATCGCGCCACACGCCCAACTGCACCCCGCCTTCAGCCAGCGTGCGCCCCAGCGGAAGCGCCAGCAGTAGGGCCATGAAACTGAGGGGCAAGAGGGCCAGCAGGAAGGTGCTTAAGCGGGCCACCTAGCGCCGCAGCACGTTCGTCACCCAGCCGTCGATGAGGCGTTGCGGATTGGCGAGCAACGCGGGTTTGATGGGCGCTGTCTTGGGCTGCTCGGCAAACTTGAACACCGGATTCAGCGGCGTGCCTGCCACCGCCGGGTAAATCCACATCCGGGTGGGAATGTCGGCCTGCACGCCCCCCGACAGCATGAAGTCCACGAATGCGCGGGCCAGTGCGGGCTGCTTGGCTCCCTTCAGCACGCCCACGCCTTCCAGTTGCAAAAAGGTGCTTCCGGGCAAGAACAGATTCCCGGTGGGTGACTGCTGGGTCAACTTGGCCGCGTTGAATCCCTCGGCATAAAAGACCTCGGCGGCGGGGCTGCTGGCATAGCTCAGGACAATGGGAAACTTGCCCCCGTTGCGCGTAAATTCCTTGTAGTACGCATCTGACCAGCCGCGTGTGACCTTCATGCCGCCCGCGCGGGCCATGCGCCACCAGTTCCACGCGCCCGCCTCGCCGTACTGGTTCACGCTTGCCAGCAGGAAGGCCAAACCGGGGCTAGACGTCGCCGGAGACGACACCACCGTCAATTTGGCATAGGCCGGATTCTTGAGGTCATCCAACGTTTTGGGCAGGGCCAGCCCCGCTTTCTGGAACCAAGCGCGGTCATAGTTGAAGGCCACCACGCCGTAATCCACCGTATTCAGCAGGGTTGTCCCGTTGGCCTCATCCATGCGGTAGGCGGCGGGCACGGCCTTCAACGCGGGCGAGCGGTAGGCATCCAGCACCCCGGCAGCGCGGGCACGCGGCAGCAGGCTGTTATCTATCCCGTACACCACGTCGGCCAGCGGCGCACGGCGGGTCAGGATCAGGCGGTTCAGCAGTTCGCCCGCATCGCCCGCCTTCACAAAGCGCACGCGGGCGGCGTTGGCTTTCTCGAAGGCCGCCACCAACGCCTTATCGACCTCGAAACTGTCGTGAGAAATGACGGTGAGGGTGGTCTGGGCCGAAGCCACGCTGCCCAACAGGAGTCCTGCAATGATCACTACTCGTCTAATCTGCATAAAAAAGCCCCTTCGCGTCAGGAAGGGGGGCGTTTCCCTGACGATGCAGGGCACACGGAACGGGGCCGCACTGGGTAAGTAGCACTGGGCAAGCGTTCCGCGCATCACGCTCCCTCCGCCGGAATGACCCGGATCAGGTTCCTGGGGTATGTCTCAGCCCTAACGTTTTAGGGCACCCCCGGTGACGACAGGGGAGAGCATAGCGCAGAAGTTGGGGGAGACAGCATCTTTGGGTGCTTTGTCTAAGAGTCAAGGGTTTAAGGTGCTGGGGTGGGTATGCCGTTGGGTGGCTTCTTCGCACCCCAAAGGAAGAAGGCTTTAGCAAAAACGCCTCAGCCTTTCCTTAGACCCTAGACCCTTAGACTAGCCCCCACACGGTCAACTCCAAGTTGTTCGCCGCTCCTGAGACGCCTCCCCTGTCCTTCAGCCCCCATCATGTTCCCATGACTCTTCCCGCTCCCTTCAACCTCGTAGTGTGGCTGATTGTGCAAGACACTCAGGGCGGCGTGCTGCTCGGACGGCGCGAGGGCACGGGCTACGGCGCGGGACTATGGGGCTTGCCGGGTGGCCGAGTCGAGCGCGGCGAAGCGTTGGCCGACGCTGCCGCCCGCGAAGTGTGGGAAGAGATGGGCCTACAAGTGAGCGCGGCAACGCTGACCTTCGTCGGCGTCAGCCGCTACGACGTAGGCGGTGTGCAGGGCAGCGATTTTTTGTATCTGGCACGTGACTGGAGCGGGGAACCTCTGGCTTTGGAGCAGACCTCGGAAGTGGGTTGGTTTGATCCGGCCCAGGTGCCTGCCGACAGCTTGCCTTGGTTGGCGGGCGTGCTGGCCGCGCATTTGCTGAATGGCCGTGTGCTGAGCGAGCAACTCGACAGCCTAGACGGCGTGCAGCCGCGCTGAATTGCCTGTTCGGCGTTGCTTATTCCCCCTCGCTTATTCGCCCCCCTTCTGCATTAGTCTGCCCCTATGCAAGATGTTTTGGTGATTGGAGCGGGCTTGGCGGGCCTCACGGCGGCGCGGGTGCTGACGCGGGCAGGGCGGCGCGTGCGGGTGCTGGAAGCGGGGGCAGAAGTGGGCGGGCGGGTGCGTTCGCGCCAACTGGAAGGCTTCACACTGGACGCCGGATTTCAGGTGTTGTTCACGGCTTACCCGGCGGTGCGGCGGCACCTGAACCTAGAGGCGCTGGATTTGGTGCCCATTCCCCCGGCGGCGGTGGTGCGGCGTGGGGCGCGGGCAGACGTACTGGGCGACCCCATCCGCGATCCGGCCAGCTTGTTTTCGAGCCTGACCACGCGGGTGCTGCCGCTGCCCGACAAACTGCGGGTGGCAAAACTGGCCGCGCAACTTCGCACGCCTCCGGTTCACACGCTGCTGAGCGGCCCCGACGAGTCCACACAGGACTATCTGCGGCGTCAGGGCTTTTCAGAGGCAGCTCTTGACCGATTCTTTCGCCCCTTTTTCGGCGGCGTGTTCCTGCGGCGCGACTTGTCTACGTCGGCCCGGCTGTTCCGCTACTACTTCCGCATGCTGATGGACGGCCAAATTGCCGTGCCACGCGGGGGTATGGGCCAGATTCCGGCGCAACTGGCAGACGGGCTGGACGTGACCTTGGGCGTGCGCGTGACCCGCCTGACCGCCCACCGGGACATGGTCAGCGTGGCCACACGTGCGGGCGATCTGGAGGCCCGGAACGTGATCGTCGCCACCGATCCGAACACGGCCCAAACGCTTCTGGGCGGAGACTTGGCGCGCGGCAGCCTCAGCAGCGCGTACTTGCATTACGCCACGCCGCACCCTATAGACCCGCAACCCCGCCTGCTGCTGAATGCCGAAGCGGGCTGGATCAACAACGCCCACTGGATCAGTCAGGCGGTGCCGGGGCGTGCGCCGGAAGGCCAACATCTGCTGATCGCCACAGTGCTGGGCCGCCCCACAGTGTCTATAACAGAAGTCTCCGATGCCGAACTGGATGCACAGGTGCGGGCAGAATTGGCCGTCTGGTACGGCGAGGCCGACGCCCGCACCCTCCGCACACTGCACATAGAGCGAATAGAACACGCCCAGTATCCCCAGCCTGCCGGGTACGCCGCCCACCTGCCCGGCCACGCCACCGCGCTTCCCGGCGTGCTGCTGGCCTCCGAACTGACCTCCATGAGCGGCATTCAGGGCGCGATGGAAAGCGGCGAAAAGGCGGCGGCCATCGTGCTGAGCGACTTGGTGGCAATGAGCAGACCGAGGGGGAGCTAATGCCAGAACTGCCCGCCGCCGCATTAGATCATCTGGTCATCGCCGCCCGCACGTTGCAAGAAGGGCAAGCGTGGCTGGAAGGACGTTTGGGCGTGACGCTCGCACCCGGTGGCGAACACACGCAATTCGGCACGCACAATGCGCTGCTGTCGCTGGGGCCGGACGCCTACCTAGAGGTCATCGCCATCAATCCGCACGCGCCCGCCCCTTCCCGCCCGCGCTGGTTTGGGCTGGATACACCCGAAATACAGGACAAGTTAGAGAATGGCCCCGCCCTGATTCACTGGGTGGCGAGTGTGCCCAGCCTGCCCCCCACTCCAGACCTGCTGGAACTCTCACGCGGCGAGAACCGTTGGGCGTTGACCGTGCCCCAAGATGGAAGCTTGCCGGGCGGCGGCGTGCAGCCCAGCCTGATCGTGTGGCACACGCCGCCCCCGCCCACGCGCCTGCCGGATGCTGGGGTGCGCTTGGCTTCCCTGCGTCTGGGCACGCCTGACCCAGACCGCCTGCGTGCTTGGCTGGACGCTGTTCATTTTGCGGGGGAAGTAGAAGTCTATGAAGCGCCTCAACCGGAATTGGCGGCCTTGCTGGAAACGCCGCACGGGTTGGTGACGCTGTGAGCGTGGAAGATTACTCCCTCTCCCTTGAGGGGGGAGGGCTGGGGACTCGCAGAGCTGCGAAGCAGAGGGGGTGTATGAGCGCAGCGATTGCCTTTCCTTAGACCCTCAGACCCTAGACTCTTAGACAAGGCACCCGGAAACTTAGCCCCATGAAACTCCCCCCGCCAGACGCCACTTTCTACACCCACCCCCCGGCCACTCCCGAACGGGCCAGCGTGGGCGCAGTCGTGCTGAAGCGCAGCGATTCCGGCTGGCTCCTCGCCGTTGTCATTGAACCCGGTGACTATCCGCAACTGCCCAAAGGCGGCGTAGAAGCGGGCGAAACGCATGAGCAGGCGCTGATGCGGGAACTGCGCGAGGAAGCGGGCCTATACGCCGTGCGCGTGGTGGCCGACTTGGGCACGCTGGAACGCTTGAACTACGCCCGGACGCTGTGGCAAGTCACGCGCTACAGCCTCGGCGTCACGGAGGAGATGGGTCAGCCGCCGCTGGAACCCGGTTTCAGGCTGGAATGGCACGCTCTGGCCGACGCGCCGCCCCTCTTCTGGCCCGAACAAACGCGGCTGGTGGAACAGGTTAGAGGGGCATTGGCACGCGGAGAATACGGCTTGGAAGGTGGCATGTAGAACGTGGATCGTGGACAGGGAACCTCCAACCTACGATCCACGTTCTACATTCCTCTCCGGGTTCCGTCCAATTCCGCCACAATCGGAACACCACCGCTTGCGGCTCCATCTCCCGAAACCCGTCCTTGTTCTTCCTCCTTCTAGTCGGATTACAGCGCCAAACGACGGCGCTTTCAATCGGAATTACTCGAACAGCGTACTCACACTCTCCCCGGTATGAATATTGGCAATCGCGTTGGCAAACAGCGGCGCAACGTCCAGCACGGCCAGTTTGCCGCCCGCCGCCAGAATCTTGCTTTCGGGCACCAGCACCGTGTTGGTACTCGCCACCTGCGTCACGTCCAGCGCGGCGATTCGCTCTATGGCGGGGCCAGTATAGACGCCGTGAGTCACCGCCACATACACGTCTTTTGCGCCCATGCTGCGGCAGATATTCACGGTCTCCACGAGGCTGCCCGCCGTACTGATCTCGTCGTCCACGATGAACACGGTTTTGCCTTCCACTTCCCCGATCAGGGCGCGGGGCCGAACTTCGGTGTCGCTGATGCGCTCTTTGTCGATCATGGCGAGGCCGGAATCGAGGCGGCGGGCAATGTGGGACGCCCGCTTGATGCTGCCCGCGTCGGGGGCCAATACTACACCTTCATGGGCGTTGGGCACACACTTTTTGAAGTGTTGCGTCAGCACGATGTCCGCCGACAGGTGGTCTACGGGCACTTTGAAAAACCCGTGAACCTGCGGCGAGTGCAGGGTCATCATCAGGATTCGGTCTGCGCCTGCTTCCTGAAGCAAGTCGGCCACCAGACGGCCCGCGATGGAGATACGGGGGCTGTCTTTTTTGTCGCTGCGGGCATAGCTGTAGTACGGAATCACGGCGGTCACGCGGCCTGCACTCGCGCTCTTGGCGGCGTCGATCATGAGCATCAGTTCCATAATCGCGTCGCTGACGGGCGTGCTGAACGTCTGAATGATGAACACGTCGCCTTCTCGCAGGGACTCTTCGTAATGCACGATCAGGTTGTCGTTGGTGAATTTCTCGGTTTTGCTGTTGCCCAGCGGCACGCCGAGGTTGTCGCAGATGGACTGTGCCAGCGGGCGGTTGCTCTGGCCTGCAAACACGAGCAGCGGCGCACGGTGGCTTCTGGCAATGCGGTCAGTGTGGGTGGATCGGAGCAGGGACACGGTGAAATCCTCCAGAAACGGGGAGAGAAGGCGCGGGGCAGTCGGCAGAGCTTGTCGCAGGCAGCATACCGTGAGTGGCCGGGCGGGGCCGTCCGTCGCTGCGTGACAGGGCTAGAAGTGAGGGCGGGTGGCATACGGAACGTGGATCGTGGTCTGGGATGTTGTCCCTTTCCACGATCCACGTTTTCCATTCCACGATCTGCGATTCACGTTCCCGGCTTCCGGCCATCGCGTCTGCGCGTATCTGCACCGGAGGCCGACTCCACTCTGGAAGCCGTGTGTTTCCCACTCGCTCTGCTCGGATTAAACAGAAATCCTCTGTCCGATCAGAATTTATTCCCCCCTGAAAATCTTCCCCACCTTGTCGAAAAACCCTTCCGGCTTCTCGTTCACCTCGTCGCCTACCGCGCGGGCATAGGCCAGCAGGGCTTCGCGGGCTTCGGGAGTCAGTTGGGCGGGTTTGGGCACCTGCACGTCGTATTCCACGATCAGATCGCCGCTGCCTGCACCCTGCAAGCGGGGCAACCCTTGCCCACGCAGGCGGTGCAGTTCGCCGTGCTGCGTGCCTGCCTTGACCTCTACGTTTTGGGGGCCGTCCAGCGTGGGCACGGTAATTTGCCCGCCCAACGCGGCTTTAGCAAATCCGATGCGCGAGGTGTAGATCAGGTGTTCCTGCTCGCGGCGCAGCTCGGCGTGGCGCTCCATTTCTATGTGTACGTACAGGTCGCCGTTTCCCCCCGGCCCCTCGTTGCCCATGCCCGACACGCGGATTCGGTAGCCCTCGTCTATGCCGCGTGGCAGTTTCACCTTCACCGTTTCGGCCTTCAGAGTGCGGCCCCGGCCCCGGCACACGGTGCAAGGGTCTTCGATCAGGACGCCTTCGCCCCGGCAGGTGGGACAGGGCTGCTGGGTGTCGACTACGCCAAAAATAGTGCGTGCTTGTGCCCGAACCGCGCCCGCGCCCTTACAGGTGGTGCAGGTTTTGGGCGGCTTGCCCCCCGGCTCGCTGCGGTTGCCCTGACAGTGTTCGCAGGTGGTCAGGCGGTCTACATTCACCTCGATTTCGTCGCCCGCCCGCGCCTGAAGCAGCGTCACATGTGCTTCGGTTTCGAGGTCGTCGCCGCGTGCAGGGCCACGCCGCCCGCCGCGCCCGCCCACTGCGCCGCCGAATAACTGCTCGAAAATGTCCATCGGATCGAAGCCCGCCCCGCCCATGCCGCCAAACGGGTCGCCCCCCGGCATGCCGTTGCCAGGCGCACTGCCGAAGCGGTCATAGTGCGCCCGCTTTTCGCCGTCCGACAGTACCGCGTAGGCCTCGTTGATGCGGGCAAACTGCTCGGCAGCGCCCGCTTCCTTGTTGCGGTCAGGGTGAAATTTGAGCGCCAACTTGCGGTAAGCACTCTTGATCTCGTCGGGGGCGGCGGTGCGGGCCACGCCCAGCAGGTCGTAATAGTCTGTTTGTCCGGTCATATCAGTGTCTCTTGGCCTCTTGGTGGGTGCGCTGGATAAGCGTGATTTTGGGGGTCACAGCCAGCGCCACAGCACCAGCATTTAACCCACAGGTTAACATGACCACACTCAGAAAAAGTGGTGTCGGGGGTATGGCTCGCTTGCGGGCGTGTTTATTGCTAGATCAGGCCCAAGTGCAGCTCGAGTTTTGGATGGAGTGGGCTGGGGCGCTGGCTGTTGTTCCGTTCAGTCATAGGGCGGCGGGCGACAGGTCATTCTCCGGCACTTCCTGCACGGCAAAGTGAAGCCAAGCCTCTGCCTCCGCCTGCTCTTCCGCATCAGTGGCGTATTCCGTTGCGTACAGCACATAGGCGCGCCGCAACTCATGCTGAACCTGCTCCAAAAGTTGTGAAGTCGGCTCAGAGCTTAAAATTTGCGTTTTGGGCGGCGCAGTCACACCAGAACTGTAGTCCATCCAACCTCACCAGTCCAAAATCACCTTCCCACTTTGCCCGCCCAACATGGCGTCGAAGCCTTGCTGGAAGTCGTCTATGCCGAAGCGGTGAGTGAGGATCGGGGTCAGGTCTAGGCCCGATTGAATCAGGGCGGCCATCTTGTACCACGTCTCGAACATCTCGCGCCCGTAGATGCCTTTGATGGTCAGCATCTTGAAGATAACGGCGTTCCAGTCGATGTCTACGCGGCCCGCCGGAATGCCCAGCAAGGCGATTTTTCCGCCGTTGTTCATCACGCCCACCATCTGGGCAAAGGCCGGACTGCTGCCGCTCATCTCTAGGCCCACGTCGAAGCCCTCGGTCATGCCCAGTTCTGTCGTCGCCACCGTCCAGAGGTCTTCGCGGGCCACGTTCACCGCCCGTGTGGCTCCCATCTTGCGGGCCAAGTCTAGGCGGTAGTCATTGATATCGGTGACCACCACTTGCCGCGCTCCAGCATGTTTGGCAACGGCGGCGGCCATCACGCCAATCGGCCCCGCGCCCGTGATCAGCACGTCTTCGCCCACCAGATCAAAACTCAGGGCGGTATGCACGGCATTCCCAAATGGGTCAAAGATGGCCGCCACCTCATCCGAAATATCGTCGGGAATCTTGAAGGCATTGAAGGCAGGCAGCACCAGATATTCGGCAAAGCTGCCCGGACGGTTCACGCCCACGCCGAGGGTATTGCGGCACAGGTGACGGCGTCCTGCACGGCAATTCCGGCAATGCCCGCAGGTCACGTGGCCCTCACCGCTCACCCGGTCTCCGACCACGAAGCCGCGCACCTCGCTGCCCATGCCCGCCACCACGCCCACATATTCGTGGCCCACCACCATCGGCACGGGAATGGTGTGCTGTGCCCACTCGTCCCATTTGTAAATATGAACGTCGGTGCCGCAAATGCTGCTCTTCTTGACCCGGATCAGCAGATCGTTGGGGCCGGGGGTAGGCACGTCGGTTTCGATCATCCAGATGCCTTCGCGGGCGTGTTGTTTGCTCAGCGCCCGCATGGTGCGCGGCAGTTGGACAGCTTCAGAATGGGATGGTTCGGAAGGATGAGGCGCAGGAGAAAGGGTCACGGCAACGGTTCTACTCCCCCTAGACAACTCGTGCAATGTGGGCCTTCACCGTTGGCCGGAATAGCGGGCCACCGTCTTCTGTCGGCCATTCGTCAACGCTGGCTCAAGCTCCAGTGTGGCCTCCCGGTCATGTTGGGCGCGTAGGCTGTAGCCATGATCAAATTCCGCCGCCAGAATGCCCTGACCCCCGAAAAAGACGCCGAAGTGAACATCAACCTCGTGCCGCTGCTGTTTTTCGTGGTGGGTTACGTGGCCGTGCGTGCCCTGCTGCACACCGCCCAGACCGCCGCGCCTGACGGAGACGCCGCCGAATAACCGGCCCTACGGACTCCACTCCGCGTAGCCCGGACTCTTTCCCACTCGCTCTGCTCCCCTTCGGGGTTTTGCAAATCGGATCGGATCCTAAATAGAGCAGGATTCAAGTCGGTTTCCGCTTTACCCCCAAACAGTGCCCCCAGCCCCGCTAGGGCGGTGTGATGACCCCGAAAGACTAGCCGCGCTACTCTGACTCTATGACCAATCCCGCCCCTCAACAATTCAAGAGCGCCCGCAGTGGCCGCTACGTGGTTCCCGGTTGGATGAATCTGGTGCCCGGCCAGAGCGACAGCGTCGAAATTCAGCTCAACATCGAAGAAAAAGACCTGACGCGTGAGCAGGCCAGCCTTCTGATCGAGTACTGGGCCACCCCCACCGACCTCACCCTGCAAAGCGTGCTGCCTGTGCGGGCTTTTACGGCTGCCCCCGAAGGCTGGTGCGTGTTCGTACCCGCGCAGGGCCGCGTGTTGGTGCGGGCCATCGATCCCCAGCCCAATCCGCCTGTGCTGGCAAGCCACTGGATCAACGTCGATCCCCAGACGCCCGCCGGAACCACCGTGCACGTGCAGGTCAACTTCCCCGTTGCGCCTACGCCCGTGCAGAATCTGTTTTTGAAACCGAACTGAGGGCGGAGGAAGTGGGCTGTAGGGTGCGGCGAAAAGCCCGTCCTACAGCTCATTGTTGGTGTTTACCACCCCAAAAGTCCTTCCACGCCCCGCCTTGTCGCCGCCAATGCCTCTCCCAGTTTCCAGCTTGCCCGGTCACGCGGCCCCACCGGGTTGCTTATGCCGCGTATTTCTAGTGCGGGCACGCCCCAGCGCAGGGCCGCGTGCGCCACACCCGCGCCTTCCATGCCTTCGCACATTGCACCGGGAAAGCGGGCGGCGAGGGCATGGGCCACAGCCACATTACCTGTAACCGTGGACAGCGTGAGGGCGGGGCCGTAGCCGACGCGTAGGCCAGACTGTTGCCCCCCGGAATGCTGGAGGCGTTCGGCCAGAGCCTGTGCGCCTTGCCATGCCGGAAATATCCCCCCATTGGGCTGATCGGAGGGTTGATCGGGCTGCACGCTGAGGCCCAATTCCTCCAAAGACAAAAACGTTTCCTGACCCGGTAAGCCGTCTACCGCGCCCAAATCGGCCTGTGCCATCAGGCTGGAAACGGCGAGATCGCCGGGATTCAGGCCGCTGCCGGGGTACGCGCCGCCGATTCCGGCACTGACGGCCAGATCATAGGGTTCCTGCATCAGCTCTTGCTGGGTGGTCAGGGCTGCCGCCACCGCGCCCACGCCGCACACGACGACATGCGCGGGCACGCCTGCCAGCCTCGCCGCTTCGCCCGCTGTGGCTACGATAATCAGGACTTTCATGTGCGGTCAGTATGCGGCAGTCGGAGTGTGGGCGGGGGAGAAAAGCGTCAAAGGGTCTAGGGTCTAAGAACGGCTGCGCGTTTGGGACACTAACGCCGCACCTTCCGCACCAGTTCCCGCAACTTCTTTGCCCCTTCCGGCGAGGCTTCCGGCGAATAGCGGGCTTCGTGGTAGGCGTTCAGGAAGGCGCTCAGCGATTCCGAGGACTGAGGCCAACGCTGCTGCACACGCAGGGCGTAGGCGCTGGCGGTTTCTCCGGGGGCGCGGGGCAGGCGCAGGCGCAGGGTCAGGTCATGCAGAGCGCGGGCGGCGAGGTCACGGGGGCGGGCGGCGCGGCGGGCCACCAACAGGGCGGGCACAAAGGCCAACGCGATCAGCCCCAGCAAGGCCAACAGATACGGCGCGGCCCCCACTTCGCCAAGCCCCACGCGCCCCAGCAGGCTGCGTTGCTGCTCGCCGTTGTAGCCCACTACCGTATCGTTCCAGCGGTTTTGAAGGGCGTCCACGCGCAGGCGCAGGCGGGCAAAGGTACCGATGGGCGCGGCTTGGGTAGCATTCGGGCGGGTCAGGGCAGTGCTGAGGTTGGTGTTCAGGCGGGCGGGGGCCACCACCGCTGTCGGGTCTACCCGCGTCCAGCCGCGCCCTGCCAGCCACACTTCTACCCAAGCATGCGCGTCCTGCTGCCGCACGATCAGGTAGCCGCCGTCCGGGTTGATTTCGCCGCCCAGATACCCACCCACGATCCGGGCAGGCAACCCCGCCGCCCGCATCAAGAAGGCGAAGGCACTGGCGTAATGCTCGCAGAATCCGGTGCGTGCGCCCACAGTTGAAGTACCGAACAAGAAAGCGTCCACGCGGTTTTCTTCGGGCAAAATGGGCGGATTCAGGGTATAGGTGAAGCCGCCCGTTTGGAGGTAGTTCAGCGCCGCTTCTATGCGCGCCGCTGGGGCCAACCCAGTCCAACTGGCCGCCAAGTCGCGGGCGCGGGGACTCTGGCCCACTGGGAGCAGCAGGTTGTAATTCAGGCGCTCAGGGCTTTCCTGGACGCCTAGGCGGGCGCTGCGGCCCCGGATGGCGTAGCGGGCGCGGTTGGTGCTGGGGCGCGGGTTCACGGCCTGAAACGCCGTAGACAGGAACGCGCCGGGCGGCAGTTGGGTGGGCACGTCCAGCGCCAGTAGCCACGGTTTGCCGTTGGGTTCCAGCGTCAGGGTGTAGGCGCTCTCCGGGCCAGTCGCCTCTATGCTGGGCGACGCACCCCGCAGCCGCGCCTGTGTCCACGCCAAGCCGTCATACCCCTCGAATACTGGGCCGCGCCAGTAGCGGTCTTGGGGGTCAGGCAGGCCCATGCTGAAATCGGCGCGGAAGGCGACCGCATTGCTGCGGGCCAGGTCGCTGAATTCTCCGGCGCGAATTTCGTCCGACAGCCCGGTTTGGGCGCGGCCTTGCAGCGGCAACTGCCACAGCGGGCCGTCTGGGCGCGGAAACAGAACGAACAGCACCAGCATCAGCGGGAGCGCGAGCGCCACTACTTTGCCCGCCGTTCGCAGGGGGCCGGGTTCTGTATCGGCCTGAGTGTTTGGCACCACCCACACGCCCGCCACCGCCAGCATCAGGGTGATGCTCAGCAGGGCGTGCAGGGCGACGAGTGGCCCCTGCCCATGCAAAAAGTGCGTGAACGTGACGAACAAGCCCAGCAGCACCAGCAGCCGGGCGTCACGCATATTCCGCGATTCGGCGGCTTTGAGGGCCACCAACAAACCCAGCAAGGCCGTGCCCGCATCACTGCCCAGCAGCGTGCCGTATTCGGCGTTGAGGGCCACCGCCGCCAGCCCTGCCGCGATGCCCAGCAGCCAACTGGGGAGGTGGCGTGGCAGTCGCCAAGTCTGTATGGCTTGGGGCTGTAGAGGACGGGTCTGCCACGCGGTATAGCCCAGCAAGACGGCGCTTAGTACCGACACCCACACGGGTTGGCGCAGCACTCCCGGCGCGAGGGCCACTGCCAGCCCGAACAGCGTAAAGCGCAGGGCGGCGGCGGGGAGAATGGGGAGAAGATGGGGGGATTTTGGGGCAGGCAGAGGCGCGGGCAACGGCTGATGCAGCGCCAATGCCGTCAGGGACGCCCGTGCGTGGGCTTCTCCAGCGGCTACAGGCAAGGTGTGCCCCGGCAGAGTTAGGCCGAACGGCAGGCCACTCGCCCGCGCCGCGCCGATCCAAGCACTCAGCCGAGAAAGGCGGGCCTCGGTATTGCCCAGCGCCGCCGTATCGGCCCAGTCGAACATCAGGGCCGTCCCTGCCGGGGCGTCGAATTCGCGGGTCAGCAGCGTGCCCGTGCGGGCGGCGTGCTTCCAAGACACGAGGCGCGGCGAGTCTCCCGGTACGTAAGCCCGCAAGCCCGAAAAATCTTCGGTGCCAGCGGTACGGGTCAGGCCTTCGCCAGCGGCCCCGGTACGGCGCGTGGGCGGCGGTGCGCTCTGTTCGGGGGCCGGAAACACGGCGGGCAGCACCTCCAGCCCCACGTCTGCCAGCGGCAACACCTGCACCCAGCGCCACAGGCCGAGGCTGTCGTAAGCGGCGATCTGCACACGGGGCAGGGTGAGCGGGCCGCGTGCTTGGGCAGGAAGCTTAAGAGTAAATCGGCCCGCTGCCTCTGCCGGAGTGCGTCCAGTGGCGGTAGTTGTTCCCAGACGCACTTCGAACGGCGTGCCTGCCAGTCCCGTCGCCCCCCCGGTCAAGGCCGATTCGGTTCCCGCGAACGCCTCCATCGGTGCGTCCAACTTGACCCTTAATGCACGCCCCGCCCGCATGGCCTGTCCGGCGGTGACGGCCCAGACGCCTGCCAGCAAGAAGGTCGCGCCGTAGCCCAAACTTAGGCTGTAATTCACGCAGCCCACCAGGGTCAGCACGGTCAGCAGCAGGAAGCCGACGCCCATGCGGGTGGGGCGTAGGCGGTAGGAGAGGGCAGAGAGAGCCAAGGGGGAGGCCGTTTAAGGAATCGGCGTGTCGGCCAGCACTCGGGCCATCACGTCCCCGATTCTTATGCTGGGGTCACGCACGGGCAGGCGGTGGGCGGCCAGCGCGGGAAAGATGGCCTGCACGTCTTCGGGCAGCACCATGCGGCGGCCCGCCAAGTAAGCCCACGCTTTGGCGGCGGCCAACAGCGCGAGCAGAGCGCGTGGACTCAGGCCTGCCGCCAAAGCCGCATGCTCACGGGTAGCGCGGGCCAGCAGTTGCAGGTAATCCAGTAGCGGGGCCGCCGCGTGTACCCCGTCGACTTCGCGCTGGATGGCGGTCAGCAGGGGCGCGTTCAGCACAGGCGGCAAGTCGCGCACGGTCAGCACCCGCCCGCCTGTTTCCAGCAGGGTGCGCTCGGCGCGGGCGTCGGGGTAGCCCAGCGTTACGGTCAGCAAAAAGCGGTCTAGCTGTGCTTCGGGCAGGGGCGATGTGCCCACGAACGCTGCCGGGTTTTGCGTGGCGATCACAAAAAATGGATCGGGCAACGGGCGCGTGACGCCGCCTTCACTGACCTGCCGTTCTTCCATCGCTTCCAGCAACGCGCCCTGCGTTTTGGGCGTGGCCCGGTTGATTTCATCGGCCAGCAACACTTCAGAGAAAATGGGGCCAGCGTGATAGCGGAACTCGGCGGCAGCGGCGTCCCACACGCTGACGCCCAGCAAGTCGGTGGGCAAGAGGTCTGCCGTGAACTGCACCCGCCGGAACGCCAGCCCCATCGTGCGGGCGAGACCGTGTGCCAGCGTGGTTTTACCCACGCCCGGTTGGTCTTCGATCAGCAGGTGCCCCCGCGCCAGCAAGCAGGCCACCGCAAGGCGCACCTGATGGCTTTTGCCTAAAATCACGTTGTCCAGTTGCGCGAGCGCGGCGGCCAAAGCCTGACTGTGCATGGTCTGTGACCCGGCAGGCGCAGATCCGGTAGACGCAGCCCCGGTAGAGAACGAAACGGCAGCACGAGTCATATGCCCAGCAGCCTAGCCGCCCGCCTCTGACAGAACTGCGACATGAGGCGGGGATCAATGCGGCACCTCACCACGCGCTACGCTAGGCCCAATGAACGTTGTCGTGTTTGACCTTGAAACCACTGGCCTGTCGCCCGAACGGGACGGCATCGTCGAAATCGGCGCGGTAAGGATTGTCGATGGGCGCGTGGACGAGAGCCAGAAGTTTGAAACCTTGGTGCGCCCCACCAGCGAAAGCGGCAGCACCCTCCAGATTCCGTGGCGGGCGCAGCAGGTTCACGGCATTTCGGACGCGATGGTCAGGAGTGCGCCCACCATCGCGCAGGCGCTTCCCGATTTTCTGGCCTTTGTAGGAGAGTCGCCTGTGGTGGCCCACAACGCGCCTTTCGACAACGGGTTTGTGCGGGTGGCGGCGCGCCGAGCGGGCCTGACTTGGGCACCGCCCACCGAATACTGCACCGTGCAGCTTTCACGCCGCGCCTTTCCCCGCGAACGCGCCCACAATCTAGGAGTGCTGGCCGAGCGCCTGAATCTGACCTTTGCCGAGGGAGGCCGCCACCGCTCGTTCGGAGACGTGCAGGTGACAGCGCAGGCGTTCGTGCAACTGATGGAGCGGCTGAAGGTGGCGAGTCGGTAGGGCGATTTGCGGAGGCTTTGTCTAAGGGCCTAGGGTCGAAGGGTCGAAGGGTCGAAGAACAGCACTTGTCCTCCCCTCTCCTGCGGAGCTTTTCAAGTCTTCAGCAACGGGGGGGTTCGCCCTTCAATTCAGCCCCAACACCCCTCATTCAGGCAGGCGCACGCACCAAGCCCAACCCCACATCGGCGGGGTTGGTGCCGCTGGCGAGGCCCGCAAAAGTGGCCGATCCTGCCACCCGCGTGCCCAGTTGCAGCAGGCTGAGTTGGTTGGCCCCGATCAGTTTTTCGGCCCACAGTGCGGTAATTCCGGCCACATGCGGGGTCGCCATGCTCGTGCCGCTCATGCTGATGAAGGGGTTGGCGCTGCCGCCGCCCGCCCGCGCCGATACGGTGTTCACGCCGGGGGCCGCGATATTGGCGTTGGTATTGGAAAACGGCGCGACGACTAACCCGCCTGCCGATTGACCCGGTGCAGATTGACCCAGCGCCGCTACGCTCAAGAATCCGGTACTGACGGCGGGCGGGGCCACGCTCACTTCCCAGTCCTTGTTTTTGCCGCGCTCGCTCTCGTTTCCGGCGGCGGCCACCAGCAGCACGGGCCGTTCTTCTGCGCCCCAGTGCTGCGCGGTGTAGGCCAACGCCTCGAACATCTTCACATTGGCCCGGTAGCCTTCTAGGGCAATAGACGTTGCCAGCGGCGCGGGATAGCCCTGCTTGATCAGGCGATCCACCAAGCCCGGAAAGTCGATGCCCAGCGACATGCTGATCACGTGTGCACCTTCCTGCACCGCCCACAAGATGGCGCGGGCGATGGCCTCGCTGCTGCCGCCCTGCTCGCCCAGCACTTTGCCGATCAAGGCCTTGCCCACGCCCCGCGCCACACCCATACGCGTGCCGTTCACGTCGCGGCCAAAAATCGTTCCCGCGCAGTGCGTGCCGTGGCCCTCGCGGTCGCCGTTGCCGTCGCCGCTAAAGTCTTCTTGCACCAAATCCACACCCGCAAAGGCCGGATGCGCGGCGTCTATGCCCGTATCCAGCACCGCCACTACGGCCCCCGCGCCCGTGTAGGGGCTGGAATCTGCGCCCACGGCGGCAATGCCCCAAGCGTTGGGTACAGCGTTCGTCTCAGCCAAGTCTCGCCGTTCTACAGGCCGAATCAGGCGCAGGGGTACGCTGGGGGCAATAGCCCGCACGTTGCTTTCCTGCGCCAGATCGGGCAGATCACGGCGGTCTAGGCGTTCCACCGTCACGCGGGGCCGGGTCGCGCGCCGTCTGGAAGGCCGGGCTGCCTGTGCGTCGGCAGGAGCAGAGCTGAAGTCTGGTCTGAACGCCTCAGCCGCCGCCCCCTCGAACACATCCCGCGTCGCGTCCTGAACCGAAATTTCCCGCAGCACCACGAAGGTTTCTTTCATGCGCCTGCCCCCTTGCAGCCCAAGCCTCGGCTGCGTTTTCTTGCTGTTGCCAGCCTACAGAATGGGACGTGATCAGGGCATGACCACCGCAGAGGCGGAGGCATCAGTGTCTCAACTCGCGCACAGCGCAATGACATCGGCCACCCTGCCTTTCCTCCTGCCCACACCTACGTTCTCTAGAGCAGTTCTCCGAAGTACACCACCGAAGAAAGAGCTTTTCGGTGGCTCCATTCTCTGCTCCGCAGCTCTTCGAGTCCGTCCTGTTCGATAAAATTCAATTGCTCCGCTCGGTCATTAGTCCGGCAGATGCTTTAAGCCCTCAGCGGCGCGACAGTTCCGGCACCACTGGGGCGGTGCGCGGCACAAACACGATGGCGTTCGGCACGGGGCGGCTCCAGACCGTGTTCAGGTAAGCGCCTAAATTGGCATACCCGCCCGTCAGGTAGGCGGTGGCGCTGCTGCCACTGTCGAGCCGCACGGCGTCGCGCACGCCTGCTCCGGCGAGGGCTGCGGCAAACGCTTCCGGGGTGCCGTGTTCGAAGTAGGCGATGGTGGCCTGCCCGCCCATGACGCCCAGCGCCACCTGCCGGGTCGCCCGCCACAGGTTCGTGCCCGTATCGAACATCTCGCGGGCCGGATTGAGGGCCACCTGACCGCCCTGTACCAGCAGCGGCCCCGCGCTCAGGGCGTCAAGCGCGGTATTCCAAGGCGCGTCGTCGGCCCGCCAACTCAGGGCGGCGTTCAGGGGCTGCCCGGCGGTACGCGGCAACTGCGGAAACCGGGCCGGATCGAAAGTGACACTCAGGGTTCCGGCAGGCGGCGTAACCCGCCCGGTGAGGGCACTGAGCACCGTGCTGCCGCCCAAGCCCACATACAGCGTGGTCAGGGTGTCTGCGCCCACGGGCGTGCTGCCGTTGCCCACAAAAGCGGTCAGCAGATCGGGCCGGGGCTTGCTGCTCACGCTGTTCACGGTGAGGCTGCCAAATGGCCCGGTCAGCAGGTAGCGCGGCTTGGGATACCCGAACAACGTGCTGCCCTGCGCGGTAAAGCCGATGGTGGCGCGGCGCTCCAAGCTGGGGGCCGTCATCAGGCCGCCTGCCACCACCAAATCTACGGGCAGGGCGCTGGCAGGGTCAAAGTACCCACCGTTTACGCCTGCCACGCCGCCCACACCCCGCACCAACGCCGCTACATCGGACGCCTTGCCACTGGGCGCACTCACCACACGCGGCTGATACAGGGCCGAGTCGAAACTCAGCAGGTGCAGCAGGCCTTTTTGGCGGTAAGTGACGCCAGCGGGCACAGCGTCCGGGTCAAGTGGAGGCGGCACCGACGTATCGAGTTGAGTTGTCGTATCGATCACCACGCGGTCTGGGTTGTCCAGTGTAAACAGCGTGCTGGTGCCGCCGCCCGTGTTCAGGCGCACGGTGGTTCCGGCCTCTGTCGGCTCTACACTCAGGCGGTCTCCGGAGGGCAATTCCTGTGCGCTGGCAGTCGCACTCACGCGGGGCAGGGTCACGCTCAAGCCCGTCTTCTCGCGCACCACGCTGTAGGGGGCCAGCGCACTCAGTTCCAGTACCACGCGCTGCACCTCTACTTTGCGGTGCAGGGTGCGGCTGACCCGCACGGTACCCAGGTGGGCAAGGGCGGGCAAGGTTGGGGTCACAGTGATCGGCTGGACAGGACTGGGTTGAACAGGGCTGGGTTGAACAGGAATCGGCTGAACGACGATGGGCTGAATGGCAGGCGGTTGAAGCGGGCTGGGCGGCATAGGCACAGGCCGAAGCTCGGTGAGTGGGGGCGTGGGCGGCGGCGTGGCAACAGGTGGCGTCGGAATTGCCGTCACAGGCGAAGGCGGTAGCGTACTGGTCGGCACTACGGCGGGCGCAGCGAAATCCAGCACATCCGGCGCGTCGGAGAGTAGGCGCACGCCCAACAGTTGTAGGGTTTGCAGCGAGATATACAGGCTGCCGTTCAGGATTTCGGGCGCGGGCAGGGGCGTGGTCAGTGCGAAGCCGAGGGCTGTCCATCCCGCTCCCCCAGCGTCGGCGGGGCGGTAACGCAATTCGCGATTGCCGTACAGCAGGCGCACATCACGCGGATCGTTGCGCACGCTGACGCCCACGCGGGGCAGCGTCCAGACCGCTATGTTTTCTACGCCGCCCAGCACCCGCGTTTCCAGCGCCGCACTTTGCAGCACGCCTCCAATCGCCACCGGACGCGCCGCCTGACCACTCGCTTGCCCGGCTGCACTGGCTGCCAACACCAGCAGCGTCAGCCACAGCCCGCGCCTGCCTGCTTTTTGCCTGCCTGCTTGCTTCTGCACTTCGCACTGCACTCTGCTCACACCCAACCCCAAACGTAGCCCTCTCACGCGGGCGAGTGTACTGTTCGGGTGCTGACTGCCGGGTGAGGAAGGCCGCACCCCCCCCACCGCCCCCATTTAAACTCTGCCGAATACCGTAGAAACAGGTCTCGGGCTGCAAGATTTCTCACGTTATTTTCAAAAACGTCAGAAGATTGTGCCGGACGCCTCCTATACTGCAAAGCGTCATGATTGAACCCTCACTTGCCCTGTACGGAGACGCGTTTGCCCGCGTTGACCGATTATTAGAGGAATTGCTGGAGGTCACCGGCGTCCGTTATGGGCTGCTCGTAGACCGCAAAGGCTTCGTGTTGTCTCACAAGGAGGCGCTGTGGGCACCGCGTCCGCCTGCGCTGGACAGTGTGGCGACGCTGGTGGCCAGCAACGCCGCCGCCACGGGCGCACTCGCCAACATGCTGGGTGAGCGCACCTTCAGCGAGCAGACCCATCAGGGCGAAAACGGCACGCTGTACGTGGAATCGGTGGGCGATCAGGCGCTCCTGACCCTGATTTTCGACGTGGCGGTGCCGCTGGGTAAGGTCAAGGTGTACGCCCGCAAATCCATCGTGCAACTCGCCGCCATTCTGGAAGAACTCAAAGATATTCCGCCCGTGCAATTGGATTCGGACTTCTCCAAGGGGGCCAACGCCCTGCTCGACGATCTCCTCGGGTGACCCTCATGACGCTGCCCCTCACTCAGCTTTTCAGTGTGCTGGATTTGTCCGCCCGCCTCCCTTCCCCTCACCCGCGCCAGTGTCTTGACCTGCGCCCGCACCCGGAGGCTCCGCTGTGAGTACCATCAACTTTGCTGCCCGCGAAATCAACTGCAAAATCGTGTATTACGGCCCCGGCATGAGCGGCAAGACCACCAACCTCAAGCACGTGTTCGGCAAAGTTCCCGCCCACCTGCGCGGAGAAATGGTCAGCCTCGCCACCGAGGACGAGCGCACCCTGTTCTTCGACTTCCTGCCCCTTGACCTCGGCACCGTGCAGGGCTTCAAGACCCGTTTTCACCTGTACACCGTGCCCGGCCAAGTGTTTTACAACGCCAGCCGCAAACTGATTTTGCGCGGCGTAGACGGCATCGTGTTCGTGGCAGACAGCGCCCCCAACCGCCTGCGGGCCAACGCCGAAAGCATGCGCAACCTCCGCGAAAACTTGGCCGAACACGGCATCGACGTGCGTGACGTGCCCATCGTGTTGCAGGTCAACAAGCGCGACCTCCCCGACGCTCTGCCCACCAACATGATCCGTTCGGTCATCGATCCCCGTCAGGAACTGCAATTGTTCGAAGCCACCGCGCACCTCGGCGGCGGCGTGTTCGAGACGCTGAAAACCGTGAGCCGCTTGGTGCTGGAGCGCTTGTCTCAGAACAAGTAACCGAGTTGTAGAAACAGAGAGGAGTTGGGAGTTGTGGCCCTGCCGAGATGGTGGGGCTTTTTTTGGTGGTGTGGGGTGGAAGGGCAATCGCTAGCGCTCACTCACCCCCTCTGCTTCGCAGCTCTGCGAGTCCCCAGCCCACTGCTGCGCAGCTCTACGAGTCCCCCCTCAAGGGAGAGGGAGAACACACAGCTTCTAGCCCTTCGCCCTCGCCCCCTGTGGGACTCTCATAACTGCGCAGCAGAGGGGGCAATTCCGCCGCGATCCCGCCCCAAAAGCAAACCCCCACCAGAAGGCAGGGGCATAGCTCCAATCTTTATCTGGTGCCACTCACCGCTTACGGCCCTTAAACATCCCGGCGGTCAAAGGCGAACACGGCCATCAAGCCAAATCCCACCGTATAGATAATCAGCAAAATGAGCGGCTGGGTAATATCGGTCTGTTGGGCGTACAGGTTCAGGTGGCTGGTGAGCAGCACACGCTGGATGGTGTCGGGGAAGACCACGAGCAGGCGCATGAGGTTGAGGGCGGCAAAGGTGGCAAGGGCGGCGGCGGCAGTGTTCAGCAGCAGCACGCCGAACAACAATGCGAGGGCGGCAATCGGCATCAGCATGATGGCGGCCAGCAGACTGCCGCGCAGCACCTCGGCCAACGCTGCATTGCTGGTGAGGCTGCCCACGCCCACAAACAGCCCCGGCCCCATGCCCGTGCCGCCCGTAAATTCACCGAAGCCTCTGGGAATGCCTGCCAGCAGCGATCCTATGACGGTGACAGCCACCAGCAGCACCGGATAAGACAGAGCCACGATCAGTTTGCTGGCGATAACAGTAGTGCGTTCCACCGGACGCAGCAGCAGAGGCGCAAGCGTGCCCTGACTGACCTCCGTGCCGATCATCTCGGCCACCGTGACGGCAATGAACAGCGGAATCAGGAACTGCACGGCGATGCCGATACTGATGGCGGGAATCTGCCAGCCACTGACCACCGCCACTTTCATCAGCACTTCCAGACGCGGGGCGAAGGCCCACAGCAGCGGCAGCACAAAGCACACGATCAGGGCGAGGCGGGCGCTGCGGGAACCGAGCAGTTTCAGGAACTCTAGGGTAATCAGGGTCAGCATCAGGCTTGCTCCACGCGCTCGCGGTAGTACTCGTACAGGTCGAAATGGTCAGGGCTGGCCTCGAAGACCCGGATGCCCTCGTTGCTGAGATGCGCCAAAGCGTCGGGCACGCGGGATTCTCCGCCCAAGTACGCGATGGCGTAGGGCGTGCGGGTACTCACGCGGCGCACGAACGGCAGCCGCTCTAGGGCCGAGGCCGCGCCCACCGGATCGTCGACCCGGAAGCGGTATGCCGCCTGCCGCGCCCGCAAATCCACGGTGTCGACCATGCGCCCGCCCGTCAGGATGCCCACCGTATGCGCGTAGGTGGCAATTTCGCGCAAGTGGTGGGTACTCAGGATCACGGCGCACCCGCTAGTCGCGAGGCTAGTCACGATCCGGTGAATCAGGCCGATGCCGAGGGGATCGAGGCCGCTGGTGGGTTCGTCCAGAATCAACACTTTGGGTTCAGCCAAAATGGCCGATGCCACGCCCAGCCGTTGCCGCTGCCCCAGCGAGAATTCCTGCACTTTGCGGTCAGCCATGCGGGTCAGTTCCAGCAGGGCCAGCACTTCCCGGATTCGGTCACGGCTGACCTTGCGCCCGCCGGGAGCCATCGCCGCAAGGTTGGCGTGGGTTTGCAGATTCTGCGTGCCCGTAAACTGCGGGTAAAACTTGGCCGGAGCCTCCACGACTGCGCCCAGATAAGCGCGGGCGCGGGTGCCGTCGGTATGCACGTCGCGCCCCAAGAGCCTCACCTCGCCGTCGGTGGGAAAAGCCAGCCCGGTGAGACAGCGAATGAGGGTGGTTTTGCCTGCACCGTTGGGGCCGGTCAGGGCGTACACTTCGCCCGCCTTTACGGTCAGGTGAACGTCTTCGAGGATGGTGTTGGAACCGTACCGCTTCACCAATCCGCGCACCTCGATGGCCGGAAGTGCGGGCGCGCCTTGCTTAGTCACTTGCCTAACCTAACCCAATAAACTCCACCAAGTTCTTACACTGCCCCCATCTGCGGCCAGAGCATGAAGGGGAGGGTAGAAAAAGACACGGTGGTTGGGCGGGAAAGGCGTGTAAGGGGCGAGGGGACTGGGCCTGCAATGCCGCGTGTAAACCCCCTAGCCTGCTTCGCAGCCAGCCCCCTTAGAGGGGAGCGCAAGAGCCTTTAGTCCTCCCCTCTCCTGCGGAGCTTTTCAAGTCTAAGGGGGGCGTTGCGCCAGCAACGGGGGGGTTCACCTTCCAATTCTGCCGTGCCACACAGCACAAGAGCCGGAAGCATCAGCCCCGGCTCTCGCTTGACCTGAGTTTGCTTCCTGGCTTAGAAGGCTTTAAACCGCGTCAGGCGGAAGGGCGTTTCGGGTGTGCCGCCCATCAGTTTGTTCAGTTGGCTCTGCGTGACCACCACGTCACCGCCCACTGCCGTCAGGGTGGCGGGAAAGCGCAGGCCTTGCAGCGGTTCTTCGGCCACCAGCGCGCCTGTGCCCGAATCGGCGCTGAGGGCCACTTTGCTGACCACGCCCATCGCGTTGCGGGCCACGTACAGGGTGCGCGGGTCGGCGGGATTCAGCAAGATGCCGTCGCCACGGGTCAGGCCGCCCATCACTTTCTTCACGGCTTTGGTTCGTAAATCTATGCGCCACAGGTCGCCCGTGTTCAGCTGCATGGTCAGGAGGTAACGGCCATCGGGGGTCGCCAGAATACCGTTCAGGTTGATGCCGGGGCCATATTTGATGGGCGTGTTGCCCAAGTCCAGCCACGCGCGCAGTTTCAGGTCGGGCGACACGCGGAAGATGACGGGGCGGGTGGAATCGGTGACGTACACGCTGCCGTCTGCGGCGGGCGCGAGGTCGTTGATGTACGGGTTCGGACTCTTGGGCGTGTCCAGAATGGCGACGGGCGTGCCGTTCGGACTCAGCACACTGACCGTGCCCGTCGCTCCGCCTGCCACCCAGACGCGGCTTTGGCTGTCTACCTTCAGGCCCAGTGCGCTGCTGCGGCCCAAAGCTCCACCTTCACTAAACAGCGTCACGGTGCCGCTGGTCGGATTGACCGTATAGATGGCTCCGGTGGCAGCACTGCCCGTGTACAGCACGCCCTTTTTGGCGTCATACGCCACGCCTTCGGGGAAGGTCTGCACGCCCGGCAGCGGGTAGTCGCGGGTATTCAGGCCAACGCGCAAAATGGTGCCGCAGCGAACGCGTGCGCCCGTCATGCCCGATGGGTCGCTCTTATAGTCGTCGGGCTTCTCGTGAATAATCAGGGTGCGGTTCAAAATTCCGTTCATGCCCGTCAGAGAAATCTTGTCGGACATGAAGGAAGCGCGGCCCACGCCGTCTGCGCCCACCGTCAGCATGGGCAGGTCGCCTGCGTGCCCGTACTTGTTGTCGGCCTCGGGACTGTCGTGGTTGCCGCTCATTTCGGGGTCGAAGTGGGGGCCAGCCGCGCCGAACGGCACCACCCTGTTCACGGCGGGGTCTACACCGGGCAGGCATTTGCGTGTGTCATGCACGTGCATGCCGTGTTGCCCCGGCGTCAGCCCCCGCGCTTCTACCGTTACGGCCACTGCCGAGCCTGCCTGCCGGAAGGTAGCGAGGCCGCGCACCTGTCCCTGCTCGTCGGTGATGGCGGCGTTGGCGGTCAGGGGCGTCGTGGCCGGGGCCATCATCTGCGCCATTTCTGCGCCGCCCGCCGCAGCCAGACCCAGTGTGAGGACGCCTAGCGCTGTCCATTTGACCCGTTTAGTCAACTTGTTGAGTGCCCGCATTTCAGTTCCCCCCGGTGTAGCGCACACGGTAAATCACGCCGCTCTGGTCGTCGGTAAACAGCAAGCTGCCGTCGGTGTACTGCGCAACCCCTGCCACCCGGCCAAACTGCTTCCACTCGCCGTTTTCCTCGAACACGAAGCCCGAAATAAAGGGCGTGATGGCGGTGGGCTTGTTGGCGGTGTCGAAGTTTACTCGGGCAATTTCGTAGCCGCTGGGTTCCGAACGGTTCCACGATCCCCGGTAGGCCACGAAGGCGTCGTTGCGGAATTCGGCGGGAAACTGCGTGCCCGTGTAGAACTTGGCGTCAATGGCTGCCGCGTGCGCCGTGTAATTCAGGGTGCTGCCCTGCGTGCCCGCGCAGTATTCGGCCTTGGTGATCTTGCTGGGAATGTTGCCCACGTTCACGTAGGGATCGGGCTGCTTGTCGCCGTAGCAAAAGGGCCAGCCGTAGTTTTTGCCGCGCAGGATCACGTTCAGTTCTTCGGGCGGGATGTTGTCGCCGTGCCAGTCGCTGCCCTGATCGAAGCCGTACAGGGTCTTGGAAATGGGGTGCCAGCCGAAGCCGATGGTGTGACGCAGGCCCCGCGCGAACACTTCCCGAATCTGACCGTTGGGGCTGATTCGCAGCATCGTCGCTTCCTCGGGGTTCAGGGTAGGCGCGTCGTTGTTGGTCGACCCGAAGGTGGCGTACAGGAAGCCGTCCGGCCCCCAGTGGATCGTGCGTGCCGGGTGCTGGCCCGCGTCGGGGAAGCCGTCGGCAAACACGCGGGGCACGCTGAGGGTGCCGTCCTTCGCCATCGTCATGACCCAAATGGTTTTCTCGCCCACCACGTACAATTTGCCTTCTTTCACGTCCAGCCCGTGCGCGGCCTTGAGGTTCTGGGCCACCTGCTTGCGCTCCACGGCCTCAATCTTGCCGTCGTTGTTCACGTCTTTCAGGTACCACACATCGTTTTGCTGGCGGCGCGTCAGGTACATGCCCCCGTCGGGCATCACGTGCATCATGCGGGCGTTACCCAGTCCCGTCGCCATCACGCTGAGGGTAAAGCCCTGCGGCACGGTCAGGCGGGTCAGTTTGTCCGTCGTAAATTCCAGCGGCGTCGGCTCGTTGCGGGTCACAGTGGCGGTGGCGGGTGGCTCGGGCGGCGCAACCGGGCGCGGCTGGGCGGGCGGCAACAGGGCTGGGGGCGGTTGCTGGGCAAGGGTGCTGGAAGCTGGGCCAAAGCTGGCAAAAGTAAGGGCCGCCGTCAGAGCGGTCAGAAAGGGTATACGCATGGTGTGGAGCCTCCTGAAAAGCAGCATCACACACGCCTGAAATGTCCAAACCTGCTTTCTGACACCTTCTGAGTGCTACTTAAGCCTCTTCTCAAAGCTGAGTTGAGGCGAGCTTAAGCAGCGGCCCAACTCTGGAGAAGACAGCTGGTTTGTTATACATCAGGAGCCAGAAGAAACGAACAAGGGCAAATCTGAATCTGGAACTGCCCCCACAGCTCTGGCGCGGCGGTGCAACTCCTGTACGGCGCGTTCGCCTTCCTCGCCCACATCCAAGCTGAATTCATTCACGTACAGGTCTATGTGCGCCCGCATCACTTCGTCCGACATTTCGGCGGCGTGGGCGCGGATGTACTCGGTGGCGGCCTGCGGGTGGGCGTAGGCATAGTCCAAACTCTGGCGCACAGCGGTATTCAGGCTCCATTGCAATTCGGCGGGCAGGTCACGGCGTACCAAGATTGCGCCGAGCGGCAGCGGCAACCCGGTTTCGCCTTCCCACCACGCGCCCAAGTCCAGCACTTTGCCTAGGCCGTGCTGCGGGTAGGTAAAGCGCGACTCGTGAATGATCAGGCCCGCGTCTACGGGTTGGCCTTCCCATTCCCCGTACTCCACGGCGGGCATCACGGCGTCGTAGCGCATTCTCAGCACCTTCACGTCTGGGTAGACGGCCCGTAGCAGCAGTTCGGCGGTGGTCAGTGCGCCAGGAGAAGCCACTACCTTTCCATTTAAATCCGTAGCAGCCGCTCCATTCCGCGCCACCACCAGCGGCCCCACGCCCCGGCCCAGTGCGCCGCCCGCCCGCAGCGCCACGTACCTGTCCATCACGCCAAAATAGGCGCGGTAACTGATTTTGGTGATGGGCAGGCGGCCTTGCACGGCCCAGTCGTTTAGCGTCTGCACGTCTTCCAATACCTCTTGCACGGGCACAGGCGACGGCGTAAGGCCCGCGTGCAGGGCGTGGAAAATAAACGTGTCGTTGGGGCAAAACGAGTAACCCAGTTGAAGGACGGCGGGAGCGGGGGCGGTCATGCGGTCAGGGTACGCCTAGGGCGGCGGGGCAATGGTCTTCAGGTTCGCTCAAGACGGCGTGCAGGCTTCATCAGCGGCCCATCATGCGGGGTTGGGTAGGCTGGGCGCATGATGCGTTCCGTGTTGCTGGCCGTGCTGACGCTGAGTCTGAGCGCGTGCATGAATAAACCTGTTGCGGCAACTTCCGGCGGCGCGGAACCACAGCCCCAACCACAAACGCAGCCCGCCGCCTGCGTAGATAGCTACACCCGCCCCGATTTCGCCCGCCTGAACGCCGATCTGGGTGCCGCCCGTACCCGCTGGCAGGCTGCCGCCCCCTCCACCTACGCCTACGATTTTGCCCAGTACGCCTTGCCTGTGCGCTTTCCCGCCGTGCGCGTCACCGTCAGCGGCGGGGCGGTGCAGAGTGTGGCCGTCAAAGCAGGCGAGCAGGGTGAACCCTCGGCGCAGGCCCGCGCCACCGTCGAAGACCTCTTTCAGAATATTGCCGACGCTTTGGCCTATCAGCAGGGGCAGCCTTGCCCGGAGATAGAGGCCGAATATGACGCGCAGGATGGGCATCCGACGCGGTTGTTTAGCGGTACGGAGGAAGCGAATGTGGCCGATGGGGAAGGGGAGTGGAATGTGACGGGGTTTGAGCGGCGTTGAGGGCGGTATTTGGAGCTTGTCCCACGTTGGATTCCCCCACCCCCCAGCCCCCGCCCCCAAAGGGGTCAGGGGAGCTAAGCGCTCCGCTCGGGAGGAGTGATCTTGTCGTGTTTCAAGTCGGCTGGCTCGTTCATCTGAAGCGGAATCGCTAATCGTCTTGAAAATGGAATTGGCCCGCCCACTGCGTGGACGACGGCCTCACACGGATTCGGGCGGGGACGATTTGGGTCTGTTTTCCCCCTCTCCCCTTGCGGGGGAGGGCGCTGTGAAACAGCGGGAGGGGGGAAGTGAGCGCCAGCGATTGTCCTTCTTAGACCCTTAGACCATCTCCTCCCCCGGCCACACCAATTCCCAATCCTCCGTTTCCGGCCACTGCACGGGCAAACTCAGCCGCAGCCCTGGCCCCGTGATTTCCTGCACGGGCACGATGCCCACGCCCGCGCCGCAAATCCAGGCGCGGCTGACTTCGGACGGTTCGGCGGCAGACACGGGCCGCGTCTCGAAGTCCTGCCCCTGTACAAAGGCGGCGCGGGTGAGGCCCGGTAAGCCGCCCGCCGGAAGAACCAGTCGCCCGCCGATTTCCAGCAAAGGCGAGGTGCGCGAGCCGTCTACGACGTGACCAGTTGCATCTAGCAACCAACCCTCAAACACTCCTGCGGCAGCGGCTTGCTGCGCGGCGAGGCGGTAGGGCAGATAATTTCCGGTTTTGTGCGCGGCCAATTGCGGGTGCGGCTGAATGTCGGTGAGGACAACCCGGACGCCAGCAACAGGGCGCGGGCCGGGGGTCAGCGGGCGGTGCAGGGCGAAGGTGCCGCCTGCCGTGACTGTGACGCGTAATAAGCCCCACGCGAAAGCTTCCAGCGCTGGCAACTCGGTTTCAGGTGCGGGCAGGCCCAGAAACGTGCAAGTGCCTGCCAGCCGCGCCCAATGTGCAGGCCAGTTCAACGCCGCGCCCTGCCGTGTCCGAACAGTTGTAAACGCCGAAGCCCCATGCAGCCAAGCCGCATCGTCCAAGCCAGCAGGCAAGATGTTCACAGGTTCTCCCCCGATCCACGATCCACCAACCACGCTCGGCTTCCCTTCAGCCAATTGCCCAGCAGCACCCGTCCAAACGGACTCAGAATGCTTTCGGGGTGAAATTGCACGCCCCACGCGGGTAAGTTTTGGGCTTGCAGGGCCATGATTTCCGAACTGTCGGCGCTGCGGGCGGTGATCAGTTTGGGTGGAAGGCCACGCACCACCAGCGAGTGATACCGGCCAAATTCTGCGCCGTCCAGAATCCCCGCGAACAGCCCCGTTCCCGCGTGTTGCACAGCTTCCGGGCGGCCATGCACAGGCGCGGCCCGTTCCACGTTGCCCCCCAACACTTGCCCCAACGCCTGATGCCCGAGGCACACGCCCAGCAGCGGAATCTGGCGTTCCAGACACAGCCGGGTCAGAGCCAACGTGCAGCCGCTGGAATCGGGCGTGCCGGGGCCGGGGCCGATCAGCACGGCGTCAGGGCGAGTTGCCAGCAGCGCTTCAGGCTGTTCGTCCTGCGAGTGCACATTGACCTCTGCGCCCAGCGCCCGCAAGTCGTGGGCCAGATTCCAAGTGAAGGAATCGCGGTTGTCCAGCAGCAGCACGCGCAGGCCCGCGCCCACAGCGGCACTCGCGTTGGGAGCCTGCCACGCCCGCCCCTTTGCTGGTAATGCTGGAGCCTGCGCCGCTCGCCCCGGCACATCGGCCAGCACGCCCAGCAGCGCCTGAGCCTTGTGTACCGTTTCCCGTGCTTCGGCGTCGGCGTCGGCATCTATGACCGTGCCTCCGCCTGCGCGTACCGTCACCGTCCAGCCGTCTGTATCTCGCACAAACGCCGCCGTTCGGATCAGGATATTCAGGTCTACCCGCGCCCCCGACAAAATGCCCACGCCGCCCGTATACCAGCCACGCGGCCCCGGCTCCAGCGCCCGAATCGCTTCCATCACGCGGGGTTTGGGTGCGCCTGTGATCGTGCCGCCGGGAAAAGTGGCAGCCAGCACGTCGCGCAAGCCAATTCCGGGGCGGGCGGTAGCCGTCACTTCCGACACCAGATGCATGACGTGGCTGTAGCGTTCCACCAGCATCAGATCGGGCACCGAGACCGTGCCAGCCGCCGCCACCGCGCCCAGATCGTGGCGCACCAAATCGACCAGCATCGTGTGTTCGGCCTGTTCTTTGGCGCTGGCCCGCAGTTCGGCTTCCAGTGCGGCGTCTTCTGCGGGCGTGTCGCCGCGCCGCCGCGTGCCCGCAATCGGGCGGGCCGACAATCTATCGCCCTCCCACAGCACCAAGCGTTCCGGGCTGCACGACACCACCGTCTCATTCCCCATCTCCAAGAACGCCATGAAAGGGCTGGGATTCACGTCCCGCAGGCGCAGGTAGGCCGCCAACGGATCGCCCGCCGCCGCCGCCCGCACCCCCCGCGACAGGTTCACCTGATAGACCTCACCCGCCCGGATCAGCTCCTGCACGGCCCGCACACCGTCCGGGTACGCCACGTCATCGGCCCCGAATGGCCCCACATGCAGCGCCGGGATGGGAGCCGGGGCGTGGGCCAACACTGCCGCCCAGTCCACATGCCCCGCCTCGCCCACCACCGTCAGCGTGCCCGCCTGTCTGTCCCACACCAACCCGCTGGGATAGAAGCCCCACCACCCCGCCGCGCCGTCCGAGTCGTGAGTTTCCAGCCCAAATTCCCGCGCCGCCTCGTACTTCAGGCCGCCTAACCACGCCGGAAACAATTCACCGCCGCTGGGCCGTTCGGGGAGTTCGGTTTGCGCCCGCGCAGGCCACGCGCTGAGGTACGAAAAGCGCCCGTAATCCACCTCTGGCCCCAGCGATTCCAGCAGGGCAATGCCGGGGGCATGCATGGCCCGCAGGCGCAGCAGCACGTCTGCCGGAGAGAGGAGTGGGGGAGTGAGGTCTGGCACGGCTGTAAGTGTAGAGAAACCGTGAGTGGTCAGTGGGTAGTGGTGAGTGGGAAGGTCAAGGGCCAACCCTAGAATCTTGGGCGTTTCCTACGATCCACACTCCACGCTCTACATCCCCGCTTAATCCCCTATTTCTTGTACGGCTTTCCGGGTAAACTAACCCCATGTGGGTCTCAACCAAAGCGCAATACGGACTTCGTGCCCTGATTGAGATAGGCCGCCGGGGCGGTGAGGCTGTGCCGCTTAAGGATGTGGCCGAGCGCCAAGGCCTCAGCCAACACTATCTGGAGCAGATCGCCAGCAATTTGCGCCGGGCCGGGTTTATTCGCAGTATTCGCGGCGCACACGGCGGTTACCGTCTGGCGCGGGCGGCGTCGGCCATCAATGCCTACGATGTGGTCACGGCGATGGAAGGCAGCATTGCCCCAGTGTCCTGCGTAGAGGACAACCACGTGTGCGACAGCCAGAACGTGTGCGGCACGCAAGACCTGTGGTACCGCGTAGATGCTGCCCTACGCGACGTATTGGGCGGCACTTCGCTGGCCGATCTGATCGAGCAGAGTGACCGCCAACAGCACGCCCGCTTGGTGCAACTGGAACCTATGCGGCCTGATGTGTTGGGGCTGGGTAGCTAGAAGGCTTACCCTCCTCAATCGTAATACTCCGGCAGCGTCTTCAGCCCTGCCCACTGTGCTTGGTCATGCCCGAAAATGACCAGCCCGATCTGCTCGCGTTCCACCAGATCAAGCAGCTTGACGGTGCTGATGCGGATTGCCTCGGCGTCCGGATTGCTGCCGTCAGCATGCTCGTCACGGCTGAAGTCTTTGCCCAAGGAAACCGCGTCGATAGGCAACAACACCGTCCCTGTCTTGGGCAGCCGCACCAGCACCGATTGGTGCCCCAGTACGTGCCCGCTCGTTTCGATCAGCTCTAGCCCCGGCAGCAGTTCCATGTCCCCATCCACCAGTCGGATTCGCTCTGAGGGCTGATCCCATTCGGGCCGTGTGGCCGCAAAACGGGGATTGGTCGCCGCGTCTAGATGATGCACACGCTGAACTACGTACTGCGCTTCCTTGAAGGCCGCGTGTCTTCCGGCGTGGTCAAGATCGTAATGCGTCGAAATGACGGTATCAATGTCGTCCGGTGTCAGGCCGATGCTCGCCAACTGCACGGTCACGTTCTGCCCATTCTCGAAGTCGGAGCCTTCTTCTGGGATGATCTCTGGGAGGCCAGTGTCGATCAGAATGTTGTGGCCGTCCTCCATCTGCACCAAGTAGCACACAATCGGAATCTGGTACTGCGGCATGTTTCCCACCTGCATCATATACAAACGCTTTACGGCGGTCTGGCTCATGTGTTCTCCCTGAAACCCGAAGATAGGTTTCCGTCCCTGACATCGCGAGGCTTGAATGATCGTTCATATCACCACCCGCTCAGCTTGGGCGGAGGCACAGCACGTCGGCCACTATAGCCATCCCAGTCTGGTTGCAGACGGATACATTCATTGCTCTACGCCGACTGCCGAGCAGGTTATCGCCGTTGCCAACGCCTATTTTTTGGGCCAGCCTGACCTATTGTTACTGCACATCAATCCCGAACGACTAACCTCAACACTCAAGTCCGAGGAATACGAAGACAGTGGGCTGTTTTTCCCGCATGTCTACGGCACCATCAATCTGGACGCCGTAGTCCGGGTGTCCGACTTTCGGCCCGCGCCAGATGGATTGTTCTCACTTTCCAACTTGGCCGGAGCGACTGAAACCCTGTGATCTGTCCAGAGAAGTTCTGACCTTCCACGCTCTATCCTGTTGCCCGTGTACCGCCAAGCCCTCCGCCCGCTGCTGTTTCGTCTGGATGCCGAGGACGCGCATCACCTGAGCCTGAATATGTTGGAGGCGGCCTCCCGGCTTCCGCTGTGGCCTGCGCTGGTACGCGGAGTCACGCTGCCCGGAACGGTGCAACCGCAGTTGACGCAAACGCTGTGGGGGCGCACCTTCGCCTCTCCGGTGGGGCTGGCGGCGGGGCTGGACAAGAACGGTGTGGCGGTTCCGGCCTTTGGCGCGATGGGCTTTGGTTTTCTGGAAGTGGGCACAGTCACACCGCTGCCGCAGCCCGGCAACCCGCGCCCGCGCCTGTTCCGTCTGCCATCCGACGGGGCTCTGATCAACCGGATGGGCTTCAACAATGCCGGGGCAGAGGCCTTGCGCGGGCGTCTGGCGGGGGGAATACGGCCTGTGCCCGTGTGGGTCAATATCGGCAAAAACAAAGACACGCCCAACGAAGAAGCCGCGCAGGACTACCTTAAATGTGTGCGGGCGCTGCACGCGGTGGCCGACGGGTTTGTCATCAATGTGAGCAGCCCCAATACGCCGGGTCTGCGGGCGCTGCAAGAGGCGGCGGGCTTGGCGGCGCTGGTGCGTGTTGTGCAGGAAGAAGTGGAACGGCTGAGCGGGGGTGAGGCGGGGCGGGTGCGAGGGGGCCGCCGCGCTCCGCCTGTGCTGGTGAAGCTGGCCCCTGACCTGCACCCCGCCGACTTCGAGGCCAGCGTCAACGCCGTGCAGGACGCGGGTGCAGACGGTCTGATCATCAGTAACACGACGCTGAACCGCACCGGACTGACCCACGGCCACGCTGCCGAAGCGGGCGGCCTCAGCGGGATTCCGTTGGCCCTCCGCAGCACCGCGCTGATTCGTGATGCCTACCGCCAAACGCGGGGCCGCCTGCCGATTGTGGGTGTGGGCGGCATTTTTACCCCTGCTGAGGCTTACGCCAAAATCCGCGCCGGGGCCAGCCTGATCGAGCTGTATACCGGCCTAATCTACGAAGGCCCGTTGCTGCCCGCCCGCCTGAACCGCACGCTAGCGCAGTATTTGCAGCGCGACGGGTTTAAGACGGTGGCGGAAGCGGTGGGGGAGTAGGGGGCAAGCAGATTTATATAAGTCGCACAATTTGGGTTTTTAAGCCCTCCCTCTTGAGGGGGGAGGGTTGGGACTCGTAGAGCTACGCAGGAGAGGGGGTGAGTGAGCAAAGCTATTGCCCTACCCCCAGTTCTCAAAACTCGCCGCAAATATCGCTTCCAAATCCGCTCCGGTAGGCAGACGCGGCGCGACGGCCAGCAACCGCTGCTGCTTCAGCGCCCCGTCTACCAGTGCGGGCAAATCGGCGGGCACGTAGCCCAGCGCACGCAGTCCTGACGGTGCGCCTACATCACGCATCAAGGCCGAAAGGGCGTTGGGCAGGGCGTCCCGGTCATCCGGTGCATAGGTTCCCCCGGTCAAAAAGCTGGCGGCCTGAATGTGGCGTGCGGGGCTGGATTCGAAGGTGAAGCGGAAGGCAGCGGGCGCGGTGACGATGACGGAAAAGCCGTGTGGCACGAAGGCATGATCTGTGGGGTAGCCCGGAGACTGGAAGCTGTGGCGCAGGCCCGCAATGGGATAGGCGCAGGCGTGCGGAATGTGCACCCCTGCCGAGCCGAAGCCCACGCCCGCCATCGTCGCCCCCAGCATCATGAAGCCGCGTGCCTCGGTGTCTTGGCCGTCCTGCACGGCGCGGCGCAGGTAGTCTCCACCCCAACGCAGGGCTTGGCCTGACCACAAGTCGGCCACCGGATTGCTGCCCTGATACGGCGGGCGCTCGGCGGGCGTGGCGGGGCGCGGCCTCGTGGTGTAAGGGCGGCTCAGGAAGCTCTCGGCGGCGTGGCAGACCACATCCAGCCCGGCAGCGGCGATGACTTGGGGCGGGGCCGTGCGGGTCAGTTCAGGGTCTACGATGGCCTGCGAAGGCCGCAGCAAGCGGTGACTGATGCCCGATTTCACGCCCAGTTCGGGCAAATCCAGAATGGCGACGGTGGTGGCCTCCGATCCACTGCCCGCCGTGGTGGGAATCGCCAGCAGCGGCATCAGCGCCCGCGTCGGCTGGCGGCCCGCGCCGATGGGCGGGTTCACGTAATCCATCACCCCGCCCCCGCAGGAAGCCAGCAAGTTGGCAACTTTGGCCGTGTCGATGGTGCTGCCGCCGCCCAACGCCACGAATCCATCGGCCCCGGATGCCCGTGCCGCCGCTGCCGCCCGCTCTAGGCTTTGCAAGTCCGGTTCTACCCGAATATCCGAAAAGATCACCAATTCAGCGCCGCTTTCCCGCAAGTTGTCCAGCACCGCTTGCCCCGCTGTCTGTTCCAGCAAGGCCGGATCAACCACCACGAAGGCCCGCCGTACGCCCAGCCGCGCCAGTTCCCAGCCCGCCTCTGCCGCCGCTCCCGGCCCAAACTTGATGGGGGTGGCTTCGACGGTAAAGACGGATTCGAGGGGGGATGGAGCATGGGTCATGGGAATTCCTCCGGTGCAGCCTTGTTGGGGTAGGTTGTCGCGTTTCCGGCAGGCTAGCACCCGTGCAGTTCAAAGGAATCGCCCGTCTGGGCATGGCAGACAGGCGGGGAAGGTAGGATTTGAGTGGAGGGCAATCGCTTTGCTCACTTACGTGAGTTCGGGTTAAGCCTATTGGCGTAATACAAGTATATATTCTGTTTTTAGACGAAAGATTGGCATAAGTAGAGGCTCACTGAGATGATTGGTTTGCACACCCACTCAGGAGCCACCATGACCATACTCGAATTGTTTTGCGACGTCGACGACTTCTGCCAAACTCTCCCGCCCTTCCAAGTGGTACTGACCAGACCTGCTCTCCCAGAGCAGGCCTCGGACTCACGCCCGATCCGCAATCGTCCCACTGGACTCCATCTCAGCGAAATCATGACGATCCTCATCGCCTTTCATCAGTCGAGCTATCGCCAGTTCAAGGCGTACTACACAACAGAAATCTTGAAACATGGGCGAGCTGACTTCCCAAAAGCGCCCAAGTATTCCCGTTTCGTGGAGTTGATGCCACGGGCGCTGCTGTCTCTGGTGATCTACTTCTATCGCAGCTTCGGGGCGTGTACCGGGATTTCTTTCGTGGACTCCACCAAGTTGGAAGTCTGTCGGCTGAAGCGAATGAACACCCACCGGGTGTTCAAGGAGGACGCTGCCTTGGGGAAGACCTCCATGGGCTGGTTCTACGGTTTCAAACTGCATTTGCTCTGCAACGACACCGGTGAGTTGCTGTGGGTGAGCCTCACGCCAGGAAATGGAGATGATCGCGCCGCCCTGCGGGATTTTTTCCAACATGACCTGTTTTCCCTGTTTGGGAAGGTGTTTGCAGATCGCGGGTATATCTCACAAGCCCTCGCCACCGAACTTCTCAACGAGCACCACGTGGCGCTACACACCCGGCTCCGCAAGAACATGAAATGCGCTGTCCCCGTCCTGAGCGAAGATGCTCTCTTCCTCAGGAAGAGAGCCATCATCGAATCCGTCATTGATCAACTGAAAAATATCAGCCAGATCGAGCATTCCCGGCACCGCAGCCCAGTCAACTTCATGGTCAACCTGGTGTGTGGACTGATTGCCTATTCACGTCAGCCCAAGAAACCCTCGCTCATCCCCCAAGCAGGCCCCTTGAAGCTCGTGGCTTAACCCGAACTCACGTTCACTTGCCCCCTCCCCAACCCTCCCCCGCAAGGGGAGAGGGAGTAAGAGCCAGAGAGAACGTGCCTTATCACCTGCGTGCTTAACAAATAAAGGTAAATCCTCCGCACAATCGCCAATCATGGCACTTCTTTTAGCTCCTCCCCCCTTGCGGGGGAGGCTGGGAGGGGGGCAGTGAGCGAAGCGATTGCCCAGTCCATCTACCCCACCTTCCCCAGCCGCCCACGCAGCAGCGCGGGGCCGTGTTCGGCGGCGGTACGCACCAGAATCCCCATCTTGTGCGGGTTGGCTTCCAGATCAATTCGTAGGCCCAGTTCGGCGGCACTCTCGCTGCACGCGGGGCCGATGCTGACCACCACCATCCGGCGAATCGCGTCGCGCAGTTCCGCTTCTAGATTCATGCGGGCGGCAAATTTCAGCAGATGCAAGACTTGTGTGCCGCTGGAGAGCAGCAAGATGTCCTGGCCGCCCAGCACGGTATCGCGGATGGCGTGGGCCAGCGGCGCGGTATCGGCGGGAAAGGCGCAGCGGTACACCGGAATGCTGGTCACGCGCAGGCCCGCGTGCTTCAGCGTGTGCAGCATGGCGGGCGGCGTGGCGTCGCCATATTCCAGAATGACGGCGTGCTGGCCGGGCAAGAGGGTAGCGATCAGATGATCCTGAACTTCGTGCCACGTACACGGCTTGGGCACACTGACCCCGGTCAGGCCAAAGGTTTTGAGTGTCTGCATGGGCTTGGTGCCGCGTGCCACCATCGGAATGGTTTGCAGCGTTTCTAGGTGCTGTGGATTGAGGGCCGCCAAGTCGCGCAAAAACAGTTTGCTGCCCACGCCCGTCATGCAGGCTACCGCGTGAATGTCACCTGCCGCCAGCCCCGCCTCAAATTGGGTCAGGTGGGCGCTCAGGTCAAGCTTTTGCTCGCGCATACTGGGGGCCACCAACGCCACGCCGCCGTATTTGCCGATCAGCGTCGCCATTTCCTCGGAGCGCCGGGATTCCAAACTCAGTACCCTTAAACCGCCAAACCAATCCATACGTCACCCCCTTTGGCGCGGGCCGCATACACGGGCAGGCGCAGGGCGGGGTCGTCCAAACTCACGCCCGTCTCCAAATCGAAGGCGTGCTTCAGTAGCGGCGAGGCCACCTTGAAGCGCAGGCCATCCACCGCCGTGTAGCTTCCAGTCAGCCCGCGAGACAGCACGTTGGCGCTGGTGTAGGGATCGTGGTTGCCCACCGCAAAAATCCGGTCTGCGCCCCGGTAATTCACGCGGAACACGGCCACCTGAGCGCCGTCCACGAGGGCGCACACGCCCGCACCGGGCAAAATATCGTCGAGCTTGCACACGCGAACCCAAGCGGTAGACGGAGAAGAAAGTGTGAGGGTCATCATGGCTCCTGTTGAGATTTGGTGAGCTGCTGTGAACTCTGGACGCTGGACAAGTCGAAGACTGGGGGCACAAACTGGTCTAAGGGTCGAGGGTCTAAGGGTCTGAGTTGGTCAAAGTTTGAGGGGCGAACGTCAGGGTTTTTTTGCAGTTCCCACTCACCACTAACGGGTTTCTCAATCGTCCCCGCCCGCCATCGGCAACGGCATCAGCCCATCCAATGACAGGGGTTGCAGCGGTGCGGGCCGGATTTGGCCGCGTTCGTCCACCCACTCGATGGCGTTGTCGCGGGCGTCGCTGTTGATGAAAGTGCGGAAGCGGGCCAGCCCTGCCGTGTCGGTGAGGGCGGCGGCCCATTCGTCTTCGTAGGTGCCGACGTGGTGCAGCATGGCCGCGTCCAGATCGGCGCAGATGCCCAATTTGTCGTCCACGATCACGGCCCGCAGATACTCCAGCCCGCCCTCTAGGTTTTCCAGCCAAGTGCTGGTACGTTGCAGGCGGTCTGCGGTTCGCACGTAAAACATCAGGAAGCGGTCAAGCAGCGTGATCAGCGTGGCTTCATCCAGCCCCTCGGCCAGCAGCAGCGCGTGCTTGGGCGTCACGCCGCCGTTGCCGCCCACGTACAGGTTCCAGCCTTTTTCGGTGGCGATCAGGCCAAAGTCTTTGCTGCGGGCCTCGGCGCACTCGCGGGTGCAGCCCGATACGCCCGATTTGAGCTTGTGCGGGCTGCGCAGGCCCCGGTAGCGCAGTTCCAGCCGGATGGCGAGGCTGGTGGAATCTTGCACCCCGTAGCGGCACCACGTCTGTCCCACACAGCTTTTGACGGTTCTCAGGCTCTTGCCGTAAGCGTGCCCGCTCTCGAAGCCTGCCGCGATCAGGTCTGTCCAGATGGCGGGCAGATCGTCGCGCTGTGCACCCAACAGGTCGATGCGCTGCCCACCCGTAATCTTGCAGTACAGGCCGAATTTGCGGGCCACTTCACCAATTGCAATCAGGCCTTCTGCCGTCACTTCGCCGCCGGGAATGCGCGGCATCACGCTGTAGGTGCCGTTTTTCTGGATATTGGCGAGGAAAGCGTCGTTGGTGTCTTGAAGCGGCGCGTGCTGCGGCTTCAGCACATACTCGTTGTGCAGGCTCGCCAAAATGCTAGCCACCGCTGGCTTGCACACTTCGCAGCCCATGCCGCTGCCGTGTGCGTCCAGCACCTCATCCCAGCTCTGCCAGCCCTTCACGCGAATCAGGTCGAAGAGTTCCTGACGCGAGTGCGGGTAGTGTTCGCAGAGGTGGTTGGACACGGTCTCGCCCAGCCGCCGCAGTTCCGTTTGCAGGAGGCCATGCATCACTTGCACACAGCCGCCGCAGCCCGTGCCCGCGCCTGTGCATTTTTTCAGACTCGCCACGTCCCGCGCTCCGCCTGCAATGGCGCTGCACAACTCGTCCGAGCGCACGTTTTCGCAGGAGCAGATCAGGGCGTTGGCAGATGCGGGCAGAGCCGCGCCTCCCGGTATGGGCGGCACGATCAGCGTTTCGGGCGGCACGCTCAGGGGCGTGCCACTCAGGGTCAGGTCTAGCAGGTCGCTGTAGCGGGCCGTATCACCCACCAGCAGGCCGCCCAGCACGCGCAATCCGTCTTCGGACAGCACCAGTTTGCTGTACGTGTTCCGCACATTGTCGCTGAGAGACACCGTGCGTGCGCCGGGGGTCGTGCCTTTGGCGTCGCCAAAACTGCCCACTTCTACGCCCAACAATTTCAGTTTGGTGGACAGGTCGGCCCCGGTAAAGCGGGCTTCAGAGGCACTGCTCAGACCCAAATCGGTGAGGACACTGGCGGCGGCTACCTTTGCCATGCTGTAGCCGGGGGCCACCAGCCCGTACACGCGCCCATCGTGCAGGGCGCATTCGCCCACCGCGTACACGGCGGGGTCGGAGGTCACGCAGCGGTCATCAATGGTAATTCCGCCGCGCTCGCCTACGCTGAGGCCACTCGTGCGGGCCAATTCGTCGCGGGGCCGGATGCCTGCCGAAAACACCACGAGGTCGGCGGGCAAGCTGGAGCCGTCGGCAAAGGCCAGCCCGGTCACCTGCCCGCTCTCATCCATCTGTACTTCAGAAGTGGCCTTGCCCACATGTACGCCGATGCCCATGCCCTCTATCGTTCGGCGCAGCGTCGCACCTCCTTCGGCGTCCAGTTGCGCGGGCATCAGCTGGGGCGCGAATTCCACCACATGCGTCTGGAGTCCCAGTTTGCCCAATGCGCCTGCCGCTTCCAACCCCAGCAACCCGCCACCAATCACGATTCCGGTGGTTTTGCCCGCTGCGATGAGGGTGTGGGCGGCCTGTTTCATGGCGTCCAGATCATCCAGCGTGCGGTAAACGAAACAGCCTGCCGCCTCTTTTCCGGGCAGCGGCGGCACGAAGGGAAAGCTGCCCGTTGCCAGCACCAGCACGTCGTAAGTCAGTTCAGTGTTCCCCACACTCACGCTGCGGGTGGTGCGGTTGATGTGGCTGGCGCGGCCAAACACCACATTCACGCCCAGCTCGGCGTAGCCCGCAGGAGTCGCCAGTGCCAGCTCAGGGCGCGGTTGGTCAAAGTGGCTGCTCAGATGCACCCGGTCGTAGGCCAGCCGGGATTCCTCGCTGATCACGGTCACGCGCAGGCAACTCGCGTCGGCCTGCGCCCGGAGTTGTTCTACGAAACGGTGGCTGACCATGCCGCTGCCCACGACGACAACGTGCGGCAAGGTGCTTGGAACGGCAGAACGGGTGGGTTGCGACATCAAAAACCTCTCTCAATCTCACGAATCTCTGGCGTAAAGCGGGCGGGGAAGGTGAGGGGCTGGCCGGGTCAGGGAAGGCCAACTTGCACGCCGCACCCTCTCTATCCCCTATTGGGAACGATTCCAATCCAATTGTCAATAGATTTACGAACAAATTGCAAAACTACTGGGATGGTAACAGCAGAATTTAGACGTGTGCAGTTTAATGTCATCAAAAAAGATTCCACTCTGCAAATTTGGCCTTGACATAGGCCGAAGCACCCCGCAAGGTGAGGCCATGTCTGCGCCGCACGTCTCCGCTTCCAGTGTGTTGCCGCCCGCCGTGCCCCGGCTGGTGCGAACCACTTGCCCTTACTGCGCGGTGCAGTGCAATTTCGATCTGCACATAGAAAACAATCTGCCCGTGAAGAGCACGCCCACCAAAGAATGCCCGGTGGCACACGGTACGGTCTGCAAAAAGGGGCTGGCGGCCCTCAGCGATCTGCGCCACCCCGAACGCCTGACCACGCCGCTGCTGAGGAAAAACGGCCAACTGGTGCCCGTGGGCTGGGCCGAGGCGATGGCCTATGTGCGTGAAGCCCTGACGCCAATGCTGGCGGCCAACCCTGACGCGGTGGGCGTCTACGGCAGCGGCAGCCTGACCAACGAAAAGACTTATCTGCTGGGCAAATTTGCCCGCCTCGCGCTGAAAACGGCCAACATCGACTACAACGGGCGTTACTGCATGGCGTCGGCCAGCACGGCTCTCAACCGCACGGTGGGCTATGACCGGGGGCTGGGCTTTCCCCTGTCCGATATGGGCACCAGCGATCTGATTGTGCTGGTGGGTGCGAACATTGCCGAGACGTTGCCGCCGATCATGCAGTACCTCAAGGCCGCCAAAGACCGGGGTGCGCTGGTGTACGCGATAGACCCCCGTGCCACTACCACCGCCAAAGTCGCGGGCAAGCATCTGGGGATTCGGCCCGGCAGCGACGGCGTGCTGGCGCTGGGCCTCCTGCACCTGATGAAGCAGTGGAACAAGATTCGGCCCACCGCCACCGCACACGGCCTGACCGGGGTGCTGTGGCAAGCCGACGATTACCCGCCCGCCCGCGTGGCCCACGAATGCGGCATTCCCGAAAGCGAATTTATGGCGTTGGCCCACGCCTACGCGAACGCCACCAAGCCCCTAATCCTGACTGGACGCGGAGCAGAGCAGCACGCCCACGGCACCGACACGGTTCATGCGCTGCTGAATCTTGCTTTCCTGACGGGGCATTTTGGCAAACCGGGCGGGGGCTACGGCACGCTGACCGGGCAGGGCAATGGGCAGGGCGGGCGCGAACACGGCCAGAAAACCGACCAGTTGCCGGGCGCACGCAGCCTGCGCGATCCTCGTCACCGCGCCGAAATAGCCGCCTTGTGGGATTGCGATCCTGCCGATTTGCCCCAGCCCGGAAAGAGCGCACAGGAACTTCTGAATGCTTGCGGTTCCGACATAGAAGCCCTGATCGTGTTGGGATCGAATCCGGTGGTCAGCGCGGCGGGAGCGGGCCACGTGACCGAACGCCTGCGGGCGCTGAAGCACCTGATCGTCATCGATTTTTTGCCCAGCGAGACGGCGCAACTGGCAACCTTGGTGCTGCCCGGTTCCATGTGGTGCGAGGAAGAAGGCACGACCACCAATCTGGAAGGCCGGGTGCAGCGCCGCCGCAAAGCGATCACTGCGCCGGGGGCCGCCCGCGAAGACTGGCGCATCCTGTGCGATCTGGCCCACGCGGTAGGCCGTCCCAAAGGGTTTGAGTACGCCACCTTCCGGGACTTGCAGGACGAATTCTTCCGGGCCACACGCGGGGGCAAGGCCGATTACAGCGGTCTGAGTGCCGAACGCCTTGACCGCGCCAGTGCCCAGTGGCCCGTGCCACACGCGGCTGGCCCCGATACGCCCTACGCCTACGCGCCCACTTACCCCACCGCCGATGGGCTGGCAACCCTGCATTTGCCCACGCTACCCGCCTTTACCGCTGCCCCCCAATCCTCAAAGCTGGCCCTCACCCTCACCACTGGACGCCTCGGCAACCAATACCAGAGCGGCACCCAGACGCGGCGCAACGCAGGCCTCCGCGCCGAAAACACCGCCCAGATGCATCCTGATACCGCCCGCCAGCATGGGCTGAAAGCAGGCGACGCCGTGACCCTCAGAACCGCGCATGGTAGCACCACGCTCCCCGTATCCCTCACCCCCGGCATTCGGCCCGACACGGTGTTTTTGCCGTTTCACTGGCCTGATACCGCCAACCTGCTCACCGATCACCACACCCTTGACCCCCATTCCAAGATGCCCGCGTTCAAGGCCACGCCCGTCACGCTGCACCCGGCCCATGCTGCCGAACTAGCCAACGAACCAATGCGGGGGGTGGGTCAACCTGTGATGCGCTGACCGTCCAATATTCCCGCTCTGCCGCTCGACACCGTGTTTCCCGCGCCGTGTTTGCCCTCTCTTGTCTCTGTTGCGAGGTTTTGCCATGACATCTACCCCGATTTCCAGTCCTGCTGCCGAGCCGATCAGCCCCGATGCCCGCCGCGTGGTGGCGTGGAGCACCGCCGGATTTACGCTGATGTTCGCCGTGTGGGTCATGTTTGCCATCGTTGGCCTGCCGATCCGCAAAACCCTCGGCCTCAGCGATACTCAGTTCACGCTGCTCACCGCTATTCCCGTGCTGACGGGTTCGCTGCTGCGCTTGCCTGCTGGCCTGATGGCAGACCGAATCGGCGGCAAGAAGGTCTTTTTGGGCGTCACGCTGCTGACGGCGGTGTTTGCCCTCGCTCTGGCGTTTGCCAATAGCTACAACACGCTGTTGGCCTTGGCGCTGGGCGTGGGTCTCGCGGGGGTCAGTTTCGCGGTGGGCAACGCGTGGATTGCCCAGTGGGTTCCGGTGTCGCGGCGTGGATTGGCGCTGGGCACTTTTGGTGCGGGCAACGCGGGGGCCAGCATCACCAAGCTGCTTGCGCCGCTGCTAATTACGCTGGTTCCTGTAGGCTTCCTCATTCCCGGTGGCTGGCACTTCGTCCCGTTCGTGTTCGCCATTTTGCTGGTACTGATCGCCGCTCTTACCGCCCGCTTTACGCCCGCCGACGCCGCTGTTCGCCCAGTGCGTACCTTTGCCGACTGGATGCGGCCCCTCGGCAGCGCACAGGTTTGGCGGTTCGGGCTGTATTACGTGGTGTTTTTCGGCGCATACGTGGCCCTCAGCCTGTTTTTGCCCAAATATTACGTAGACCACTACGACCTGCCGCTGGCACAGGCGGGCCTGCTCACGGCGCTGTTCATCTTTCCGGCCAGCCTGCTGCGGCCCCTCGGCGGCTACCTCAGTGACCGCTTCGGCCCGCGCAGCATCACGGTGGCCAGCTTTGCCGTGATGCTGCTGGGCACGTTGCCCCTGATTCGTGAACTGCCCCTGACTACGTTTATGCTGCTGACCACCGTCGTCGGTGTGGGCATGGGCGTGGGCAAGGCCAGCACTTATACGCTGGTAGCCCAGTGGTATCCGCACGATATGGGCGTGGTCGGTGGCTTGGTGGGCCTACTGGGCGGCCTCGGCGGGTTCATCCTGCCCCTCGCCTTCGCCTTTCTCAAGCCCAGCCTCGGCCCTCAAGCGGCGTTCATTACCCTGATGTTCGTCACTCTGCTCAGCACCGCCGTCTTCGTCGCCAGCATGATGCGGCTGCGGGCGCTGGGGCTTCGGCCTAACTTTGCCTAATGGGTTGGTTCTGACTGTGTGGGGGCTAGTCTAAGGGTCTAGGGTCGAAGGGTCTAAGCAACGGCGGAGGCGTCTTTGCTTGGGCCTTTTTTCGTGCTACAAGACCCAGCTCAAGCTGACGCCTCGCCCCTCGTGCAAGAGGGGGCAATTCCGCAGCGATCCGGCCCCAGCACCTTAGACCCTCAGACTCGCCCCCGCCCAAGCCAAACCGCCCCCGCCCCGGTATACTCGCGGTCATGCGTTCTCCTGCCGCCCGCCTGCTGATTGCCACCGCCTTGCCTTTGGCGCTCGGCAGCGTTCTGAGCAGTTGCGCCCGCACGGTGGATACCTTCAAGCCCCGTATTGTCATCAGCAGTCCGGACGGCGGCGGCGTCAGTCGCCAGCGCAATTTTACGGTTCAGGGGTACGCGCTCGACGATATTGGCGTCACGCGCCTGACCGTGGACGGCAAGGCCATACCGATTCCGGCCAGCAGCCGAAAAATTGCCAATTTTCAGTTCAAGACGGTGGTGCAGGGCAGCAAGGGCCAGTTCACGATCAAGGCCACCGACGCGGCGGGCAACGAAAGCACGCTGGTGCTGCCGATCAGCGTGGACGCGGTGAATCCGGCCATCAAGGTGGCGCAGTTCGAGCGGTCTGGCAACCAGATTCGCGTGTCTGGCGTGGCCACCGACAACACCCGCGTGGTGCAGGTCATCGTAGACGGCAACCGCCTGAACATCACCCCCGGCCCCAGCGTGCAGTTCTATGCCGAAACCAGCGGCATTTACGCCGATGTGCAGGCCATAGACGCGGCGGGCAACAGCACCACCTTCCGCGCCCGCTGAAGCTTTTTTCAGCTGTAGTGGCCCGCGCAATCCGGCCAACAGCACACTTCGGGGAGGGGCCGCCGCCTACCCTGAATCGTGCCGCCCGCTGTCCGTTTGCCCAAATCCACACTGCCCAAATCCGTACTGCCAAAACTTACTCTGGCCGAGCAGCAGCCCCCGCCCGCCGACTTGGGTGAGGTGGCGCGGCGCTTGCGGGAACGCTATCTGCCCACGCTGCCTGCGCCCCGCCGTAGCCCTGAGCCTGTGGACGCCTTGATCGGCACCATCTTGTCTCAGCAAAATACGAGCATTATTGCGCGGCGGCAATTCGCGGCCCTGAAAGCCAGTTATCCGCAGTGGGAAGCGGCGTTGGCCGATGGCCCAGACGGTATAGAGGGCGTGTTGCGGGGCGCAGGCGGCGGGCTGGCGCGCATCAAGGCCGACTACATCTACAACGTGCTGCACAGGCTGGAAGAAACGCGGGGCACCCTGAGCCTGCAAGACACCCATGACCTGAACGACGTCGAAGCCCGCGCCCTGCTGGAATCGTTGCCGGGAGTGGGCATGAAAACGGCGTCTCTTGTGCTGCTGTTCGATCTGGCGCGGCCTGCCATGCCCGTAGACACGCACATTGGCCGGATCGCGGCGCGGCTGGAGTGGGTTCCCGCCCGCTGGAACGCCATAAAGGTAGAACGCTGGTTCGATGAAGTGCTGCCCCGTGACTGGGCCTCGCGCTACGGCTTTCATGTGTCGGCCATTCGGCATGGCCGCGAAACCTGCCGCGCCCAGCGCCCTGATTGTGAAGCTTGCGTGCTGCGCGACCTGTGCCCCTCGGCGGGGGTATTCTTGGCGGGCAGTGGGGGAGGTGTCTAAGGGGCGAGGGCCTAAAGGCGTGTGGATAGCCTTTTGCTGGGGTGTCTCGCTCCTTGGGAAAGGCTGTCGTTGTAGGCTTTTCGCTCGTTCTTCTTTGCAAAGGGTTGACTGAGATCTTGCAGTTTAAACCTTGAGGGGGATTTGTGCGTGCTGGAAGGCATCGAGGGCAGCCAGTTCTAGGAGAAGCGCTCTGCGACGCACTTCTGGAACACACGAGAACCGTATGGTTCTCGCTAAAGCTCCCCAATCCGGCCAGACTTTGGGTCTCGTCATGGGTGTGTCCAAGTCTTGGACATGACAGAGCAAAAAGGCCAAGGTGGACAGACACCACCAGCGGAACACGCCCTGTTTGCTGTGTTGGGCAAAGCGTTCCAGTCCAAAGCGGCCCTTGATCGTTTTGAAGAACGCCTCTATCCTCCAGCGCCCTTTCCCGACCCGTGCGAGATACACGCCGCCGAGATTGAGGTCCGACATCACAAAGCGTTGTTCCGGCTCCTTGTTGCGGTGTAACCACACCCAAGAGATGCACATCGTCTGGTCAAGCCCTTGGGGCTTGACCAGATCGCCTCTGACCATGAGATCTCGCACCTGACGGCCATCCTCAAGCTTGCGTGTACAGCGAACCCCCACCACGATGTCGAGGCCATGAGCGAGGACACCCTGGACGAACGCCATGCTCTCAAACCCCCCATCCGCATGCAGACGGGGACGCCGGTTCCCCGATCGCAGCTCAGGGGACACCGTGCGGAGCAACTTCAAAGCCAGTTGTGCGGGGGAAGGCGTCCCCTTCCCCCGCCAGATCTGAACCGCCCAGGGCAGACGAAGATGACCGCAACACAGGTACAGCACGACCAGATGGACGCCATGAACACTGTTGAACGTGTGCATCCAGTCGTCCAAGTCGGCGAACTTGCCACGCTTCTCGAGGCTGGTCAAGTCAACCAACAGGTCGAGTCGAGGTCGCTGATGGGGCCGAGATCGCCACTCGTCTTGCAGCAGTTGCAGGGCGTGCTGACGCATCACCCGGCAGAACTGCCGGGTGTTCCACCCGGCGTGATTGAGGAACCGACTGATGGCCGAGGGTGATTTCACGGTGGCCCGTTCGGGGAGGGGATGGCCAGAACCATCCAGCAGCAGATCAAGGAACACTTCGAACGAAGCCCGATGCTGCGACCTTGAAAAGCACGTGAGGATGTCAGAATAGAGGCGTCTGGAGCGCGGTTCTTTTGGGTTCACACCCCACTATGGGGCCAAAAGTGCGTTCCAGACATCGTTTTGAAAAACTGCAAGATCTCAGTTGAGCCAAAGGGGGAGCAGAGTCGGTGTTGAGCCAACGCCGTTCTTAGACCCTTAGACCGCCCCTCACTGCCCCGCCGCCCCGTCCAGATACACCGCCAGCAGCGCCCGCGCCGTGCCCTGCGGATCGGCAGGCGGCGCGCCCGTGACCAGCGGGTAGGTCAGCGCCAGCAGCGCCCGCGTCAGTACCGCTGGGGGCAAATCGGCACGCAGTTCGCCGCGTGCCGCCGCCGTTTCTATCAGCGTGGTCAGGCCGCCCATCCACACCCGGCGGTATTCACCCTCGAAGGTGGCGCGGCGTTCGGGCGATACATGCCGCAGCTCGCCCGCCAGTTGCAGGCCCACGCGCTGGGCCGGAGCACTGGCGACCAAATCGCCCACCAACACCTCCAACTGTGCCCGGATGCCCTGCTGCTCGCCCGCGTGAGCCACCAGCCGCGCCAAGCCCGCCAGTGTGCCGTCCAGCATGGCCAGAAACAGGGCTTCCTTGTCGGCGTAGTGGTGATAGAGCGCGGGCTTGGTCACGCCTACCGCCTCGGCCACCTCGCGCATGCTGACGCCGTGATAGCCGCTGGCGACAAACAGCCGCGCCGCCTCGGTCTGAATGCGGGTGCGGGTGGTGTCGGGCAGGGGCGTCGGCGGGTGCGGGGCGGTCACGGCTGCATCATACCGGGCCAGAAGTAGAGGAGCAGGCAACAGGAGGCCACGAGCCATAACCCCCAATCGGCCCCAGTACGGAAAGGTTTGGAACGATGGGAGCAATTTTACGCCAGATGCGGCAGGGGCATCTCAGATTTATCGGCGCAAGACTCTCAAGTCAATGAACTTGTTGACGTCTTCATACTGTAGTTCAACACGAAGATACATCGCTTTGGCAAACTGCTCAACGTACTGATCAGGTTCTCTATAGTAGGTAAACCTGTAAAAGCTGTTTACTCTCCAAGATGTAACTTCGTCATTACTGTTGAGCAGAGCTCGTGGATCCGCCCCACCCGCTCTGTACTTCAATCGAATAATCTCTGATTTTCTGGAATCTAGGAAGACAAGTTCAAGTCTTGGGAATGTCGCATCAAAGTAACTCTCTGCTTCTCCAATTACATAAAAATCAACGTCTACAATTTGGAGTGGGCCTATACTACTCAGTGGAGCACCGATTTTCTGAACTCGTCTTGCTTCACCGGCACAAGAAATGTAAGCACCAATCTCCGGAGTTTTTAAATAGACAGTGATGTTTTTATCCTTGAAGATCGGTAAAGAGTAGCCGCCCTCCCGCTTGAAACGGGCATCGCGTTGGTCATCGGTAAGGGTTGTGTCTAGTGTTGTTGCTATGGCCGCCTGACAGATCGTTGAATGACGTTCCGGTGAGATCGTGTTGTAAAAGAGATTGCTCGGAACGGTTCTGGTGAGGGGCTGAGCGGCAGCATAGCTAAGCATGAGCCAAACAACGAGGGCAACGAGGCGGATCATGATGCTTCAACCATACCGTCATCTGGCGTAAAACCGCTCCCCACAACTTTCCAGCGAGGCTCTACCACCTACTCCACCACTCACACTTCTTCCGCCGCCCACACCTCTTCCGGAGTCTCGCGCCGACGCATCAGCTTCAGTTCGCCGCCCTCCCAGAGCACCTCGGCGGGGCGGGAGCGGGTCAGGTAATTGCTGCTCATGCCCGCGCCATACGCTCCGGCCTCATGAATCGCCAACAGGTCGCCGCGTTTGGGGGTGGGCAGGGTCACGTCCCGCGCCAACAGGTCGCCACTTTCGCAGGCTGGCCCGGCCACGTCCCACACGGTTTCCTCTGCCCCCTCCCACAGCGCCGACACCGGATGCGCCGCGCCGTACAGCATGGGCCGCAGCAATTCGGTCATGCCCGCGTCGACCAGCACAAAGTTTCGCCCGGTGTGTTTGGTGCCCACCACCCGTGTCAGCAGCGTTCCGGCCTGAGCCACCAGGTAGCGGCCCGGTTCCACCCACAGGTCTGCCCCAAAGACCTCCGCCACCGCCCACGCTTCCCGCGCAATGCCGGGCAGGTCGGCGTTCAGGCCCCAGCCGCCGCCCGCGTCCAGCACGGCCAGCGGGCCAGTCTCGGCACGCAGGTCGGCCAGCCGCGCAAAGGCCGCCGTGAAATCCTGCGCGTTGCGAATGGCGCTGCCGATATGCACATGCAGCCCCAGCGCCGTGTGGCCCGCCTCCCGGAGGGCTTGCAGCACCGCCGGAGCCTGAGCCAGGGTTACGCCGAATTTGCTGTGTGCCGCGCCGGTGGCAAGGTGATCGTGCGTGCTGATGTCCAGCGCCGGATTCACCCGCACCAGCGCCCGCGAGTGAGGCGGCAGCAGGCCCACTTCTTCGGCCCGGTCTACGATAAAAGTGGCTCCCAGCCTTGCGCCCGCCGCGTATTCGGCGTCACTTTTGGCAGGCCCGTTCACCAATAAGGTCTCGCCGCCCGCGCCTACCCGTTCGGCCCGCGCAATCTCGCCCGCGCTGACGCATTCGAAGCCCACGCCCGCCGCCTGCAAGCGCCGCAGCAGGGTCAGATTGGGGTTGGCTTTCATGGCGTAGTACACCCGCGCCGCGCCAAACGCCGAGCGCACCCGCCCCAGTGCGGCGTCCAGTTCGGCGGCGTCGTAGAGGTACAGCGGCGTGCCGTACTGGGCGGCGGCGCGGTGCAGGTGTTCGGGGGCGTGCTGGGGGGTGTCGGTGGGGGAGAGGCTCACAGCTCCCCAGTGTAAACAGGCCAGTGACCGTGAAGATGTGCCGGGCACAGGTGCTCTCCCTGCCGCGCCGCCCTGAAAAGCGGAACCGCGCTGTGCTGACGTGCTGTGTCATACTATAGATTGCAATACAGGTGTTCATTTAGTGCGGCGTTCCAAAGGTTCTGAGCCAACATGAATCTTAGTTGAATCGGCCACCACGCCTTTCCTGTTCAGACTCCCTACTGCCCCTTCACTCCTCCCAACTGCTGTCCTTAGACTCGGCTCGCGGGTCAGGAGCCGAATTCAAATGCCCAAAGATGCGTTTCAATCTGGCCCCGCGCCCCTGCCTGCGACCCCCCTCATAGATCTGGCTATTCAGCTGAGCGAAAGACAGCCGGAATCCTCGTTTCAGCTGGCGCGGCTGGCCTACGTAGAGGCGCGGCGAAGGGGTGACGAGGCGGCGCAGTGGGCGGCCTTGGCCCAGCAGATTCCGCTGGCAGGCTTTCTGGGCATGAACACTTGGCTGGCCGAATCTGCCCCGGAGGCGGTGCGGCTGGGCCGAATCTACGCGCCCCCACGGCAATTGCGGCGTATTCACGGCATTCTGGGCATCGCGTACCTGTGCTTAGGCCAACTGACACAGTCCGCCGGGCAGCACGAGCAGGCCTGTGCGCTGGCCCAGCAGCTCGACGCCGCCGAACTGGCTTTCGCGCTCTACAACTCCAGCGTCGGCTTCAACGAATTCCACCGCCCAGAGCGCGTGCTGGAACTGGGGCGAGACATCTTGGCCCTCGATCTGTCCGGGTTGCCGCCCAGCGTCCAGAATAAAGTCTGCTCGTATGGACACCTGACCTGTGCGGCAGGTTCGGCGCACTTGGCAGAACACGCCCTGCTCAGCGGTCACCACCCAGAGGTGAACTCGCATGCCCGGCTGGGTCTGGTGGCCCTCAGCCGCCTGCTCCAGTTGCCGCCCATCACCGACAACGCCGCTTTTCAGCAGCGGATGTTGCATGTGCATGTGCGCTTGCTGGAATTCATGGAGCCGGTGGAGGTGCAGCCGGTAGGCGGGCAGGCGGGGAGGGCCGGACAGGATCAGGGTCAGGCAGACCCGCTGCGGCAGGCGCTGGAGCGCTGGCGGATGTGGACGGACGACCACGAACTGAGAATCAATCCGCGTACCGAACACCGCTGGCTGTGTGCGCTGGGCCGCGAGGCCGGACTGCGGGGCAACCCGGCAGGCGTTCATTCCTATTTTCAACAGGCCTTGACCCTGACCCAGTCCATTCCCTTCGAGGACACGGCGTGGTTGCGCCTGCACAGTCAGTACGGCCATGCCGCGCGGCAAGTCGGAGACCTTGCAACGGCGCTGGCTCAGCTGGAAGCCTACAACCGCCTGCTGTTTGCCCGCCTGCAACACGAGGCCAGAAGGACGCTGGAAGAAATGACCGCCCGCTTTCAGGTGGCGCAGGCCCAGCAGACCAGCAAAGTGGCCCGGCGGCGGGCCGACACCCTCAGCGAACTGGTGCAGCAGCGGGAAGACGCCCTCCAGAGCGAGCAACTGCATACGCTGGAGCGGCTGGCTACCGTGGCCGAATACCGCGATCAGGATTCGCGGGCGCATATGCACTGGGTGGGAGACGCGGCGGCCTGCATAGCACGCGAACTGGGGCAGCCGCCAGAATTCGTGCAGACCCTACAGGTGGCCGCCCGCCTGCACGACATCGGCAAAATTGCCCTGCCAGACGCCATCTTGCAAAAGGTCGAACACCTGACCCCTACAGAATTCGAGATCATCAAAACACACACCTTTGTTGGCGCAGAAATTCTGGAAGGCCCGCAGCATCCTTTTTTGCCCTTGGCAGCGGCGGCGGCCCGCACCCACCACGAGCGCTGGGATGGCGGCGGCTATCCGCTGGGTCTGCGCGGGCAGGCCATTCCGCTGGTGGGCCGAATCGTGAGCGTGGTCGACGTGTACGACGCCTTGCGGGCGGCCCGGCCCTACAAGGAAGCTTGGACGGAAGCCGACGCCCTGAACTACCTGAGACAGGGCGCGGGCACCCAATTCGATCCTCAGGTCATCTATGCTTTTTTGACGGCCCACGCCGCCGGGCGCTTGCCTGCCCGAAAAAGCGTGGGCGGCAGTGTGCGGCGGAGCGCTTAGAGCAGCGTTTTGGCCGTGGTGCCCAGCTAGGAGTGAGGGGTCAGGAGTGAGTGGGAAATGCGTGCTGGGCGTGAAAGTACTGTCTCAAGAATTGTCTTGAGTGCGCAGAGAAACTTTCAGGACGCTGTACTGGAGCAGTTGCCCTGAATGGTACTGCTGATCCCCGCTGGAGGACTTCGTTCATGACCCGCAGCTCAGGCGGCGATTGCTTCCCTCGTCACCGCGCCGCGCCGCGCCCTCTGCTAAGCTCCCCGGCGGTATGACGGCAGCGGAAAACCCCACCCCCACCACCCCTCAGGTGAACAACTATCTGGGTCAGCACTATCTGGGCACTCCGGGCGTCGCTCCGGCGGGCGAGCGCGTGCTGTGCGCCATGTCAGGCGGCGTAGACAGCAGCGTCACGGCGGCCCTGCTCAAAGACGCGGGCTACTCGGTGGTGGGCGCGATGATGCGTTTTTGGCCCGACGACAAGCGCGTGGATACCTTCGATACCTGCTGCTCGCCCGACGCGGCCTACGAAGCGCGGCGCGTGGCCGAGCAAGTGGGCGTGCCGTTTTATCTGCTGGACTACCGCGAGCAGTTTCAGCGCCACATCGTCGGCCCCTTTTTGGAGGAATACGCCAAGGGCCGCACGCCCAATCCCTGCGTGAACTGCAACACCAAGGTCAAATTTGACGAACTGGTGAAGAAGGCCAAGATGCTGGGCTGCCGCTACGTGGCGACGGGGCATTACGTGAAGCGTGTGGAGTTGGAGGGCGGCGAAGTGCAGTTTCACCGGGGCGACGATCCCCGCAAAGACCAGACTTACTTTTTGTGGGGCACGCCCCGCGACGCCCTGCCGTACATTCTGTTTCCGGTAGGCGAACTGGAAAAACCTCGTGTGCGCGAGATCGCCGAGGAACGCGGCCTACTGACGGCCCGCAAACCCGAAAGCCAGAACATCTGCTTCGTGCCGGGCAAGGTGCAGGACTTCGTGGCCGAACATTTGCCGCAGGCCACGGGACTCATCCGCGAAATCAGCAGCGGCGAAGTGGTGGGCGACCACATGGGCACGCAGTTTTATACGCTGGGCCAGAAGAAGGGCATGGGCCTGTATCAGTCTCACCGGGTGCGCCACATCGTGCACCTTGACCCGGCCACCAACACCGTCTGGGTGGGCGATTACGAGGACTGCCTCTGGACAGACCTGAAAGCCGAAACGCCCAATTATCTGCTGGACTTGGCCGACTTGCCCACTGAACTGGAAGTGCAAGTGCGGTACCGCACCCAGCCTGTGCGGGCTACGGTCATTCGCGCCGATGAAACGGGCTTCGAGTTGCGCTTCGCCGAACCGCAGTTTGCGGTGGCTCCGGGCCAAAGCGCCGTGCTGTACGCCGGTTCGCGCCTGCTTGGTGGCGGCTTGATTGCCGATCATACGCGTGCGTTGCCCGTTTAGATCGACTGTCTAGACAAAAATTTCCCGGCTGCTGCTACAGCAGACGCCACATAAACAGCCTGCTCAACGGCACTTCTCACCCATTCCTGCTGCTCCCAATCACTGGTTATACGGACTCCGAATAAAGATGCCAGACTGGGAGATCAACAAGTTCTATTCTCCGGTGAAGTTTCAGCATCAGGCTGACGAATTCTGGGCGATTTACCGCGTGAGTACTTGTGCGGTGGAGCGACGACGGGCGCAATTCTTCGCGCTGCTGGCGGAAGGTCGAAGTGAAGGTGATGTCATGGACATCACCCAATATGGAGTGCGCTCGGCTCGCTACGTGATTGACCGATACCACCGCTTGGGTCTGAAGGGCTTGTCAGATGGACGGCGGGACAACCGGGGTGCGCCACGCGTCTTGACTGCCGAAGAGCAACAAGCACTTGCGGCTCAGCTGCACGCCGATTTCGAGCAGGGCGTGGTGTGGGAAGGCAAGCGGGTTCAAGAGTGGATCAAAGAGCAGTTTGGCAAAGAGGTGTATTTGGGTCGCACCTATGAATTTATGCGTGCCGCAGGGTTTTCCCCACAAAAACCCCGCCCACAGCATGTCAAAGGCGATCCGGCAGCGAAAGAAGCGTTTACAACAAAGAGCTAGGGGAGGCGCTCCGCCGTGCGGAGCGTCTCCATCCTCGGGTCTCGCTGTGGGCGATGGACGAACATCGTTTGGGCCTCCAGCCCATCCTTCGCACCGCGTGGGCACCCACCGGGCAGCCGTTCATTTGCCCGGTGCACCCCCGTTACGAATGGCTCTATGTGTACGCCTTTGTCAACCCAGAGACCGGCGAAAGTCGCTTCTGGATCATGCCAACGCTCAATCAGCAGGCCTATGGGCTGGTCATGGCCGCCTTTGCTCAGAGTGTGGGGGCGGGCCAAGATCATCATGTCGTGGTGGTGGAAGACAACGGTGGCTTCCATGTCCCTGCCCTGCAGGGACATCCCCCAGGCATCGAGATTGTGCGCCTACCACCGTACTCGCCAGAACTCCAACCTGTCGAACGCGTCTGGCACCTCACCGATGCCACCATCGCCAACACCTGTCCGCAAAACCTCGCCGCTTTGGAAACTGTGCTCGGAGAGCAGTGTGCGTGGCTCGAAACCCAACCTGACCTCATCACCCAACACACCCTCTTCCACTGGTGGCCTTTGTGTCAGAATTAATCGGAATTCGTATTAGAGTCAGGTGGGCGGCCTTGTCTTGACCCAGTTCAAAATGACGATTTTTTCACATTTAACCTTATAGTCAAGCGTGATGACCCCCCCATTGAATCCCCCCAAAGGAGCTTCGCGTCTACATATGGCTCTCATCCTACTGCTAGGAATGGGTGCTATAGCCTCGTGTAATGTGGCTGAGCCAACACCCGTCAATCCGGTGCATTCACAGCCGCAGGAGGGAGGTGGGCAGAGGTTGCCAGCCCTGCCCCCGGTTCCCGCTGCCGCCCCCAGCCGCGCAGAGTCAGAGCTGCTGGCCCTTGTCAATGAATTCCGCACCTCCGGTACCCTGTACGGAGACGCCAGCCTGCGGGTCGGCACCTGCGCGGCTGCCTTTTCGCCCCGGCCACCGCTGGGCAGCGCCGCTCCGTTGGCTGCCGCTGCCCAGTCGCACGCCAACTATCTGGGCTTCAATCCTTACAGCGGCCACAGCGAGGTCGGGGGCCGCCCGTACTTCACGGGAATTGGGCCTGCCGAGCGCCTTCAGGTCGCGCATCTGCCCAACGCCTTTGCCGGGTTGTGGCCCCATTTGGCGGCGTGGGGCGAAACTGCGGCTTACGGCTACCCCACAGCGCGGTCTGTTCTTGCGGCGTGGCTGGCTTCTCCCCTGCACTGCGCCGTCCTGATGAACCCGGAAATGACACATGTGGGCGTGGCCTACATGGACAGCAGCGCCGCCATCAATCACCACGTGTGGGTGCAGGTATTCGCGGCCTACCACTGAATACGACGAAGATCTGCTCAACTGGGTAGATGTCGGGTGTTCAGCGCTACGCGATACTCTTCAACGCTGCGTCCATCACAGCCGTTTGGGTGAACGTAGACCAGTCTGCGCCAGTCGGCCACAGGTTGATCGTCTAGCATCACTTGTGGCTTGGGCAAAAATGCCCGGAAACAATCTTCAAGGCCCACTTCTGCGGCGCTTCGGCGGGCATAGTCGGCCCCACCCGAACTCCAGCAGTACAGTTCCGCACCCTCCTCAAAGAGTTGTCGGACATGCCGAATCACCGCAGGCATGGGAATACGGGCCGTGCCGTAGTTTCTGAGTAATGTTTCGTCTACGTCGATATAAATAACGATAGGGCGGGCCACCTTAATACCGCCGCCCCGCCGTCACTTTGCCTTCCGGTTCGCGCCCGTTCAGCATATCCAGCAAGAAGTCCCGTGTCAGGCGAGCGCCACGCGGCACGAGGTCTTCGGTGGTGCTGGCAATGTGCGGCGTCAGAATCAGGTTGGGCTGTCCCCACAGCGCATGATCTTTGGGCAACGGTTCCGGCTCGGTCACGTCCAGCACCGCGCCGCCCAAGTGCCCCGATTGCAGGGCGGCCAGCAAATCATCCGAAACGATCAGGTTGCCGCGTCCCAGATTGCTCAGCCATGCCCCCGGTTTCAGGCGGGACAGCAACTCGGCGTTCACGATGCCGCGCGTGTCGGGCGTGCTGGGCAGCAACAGCACCACCCAGTCGGCCTCGGCCAACGCTGCATCCCGTTCTTCTGGCGGCGTGGCGCTGCGAATGCCCGTGACCTGTGCGCCGAACGGTTCCAGCATCCCTTCCAAGATTCGCCCGATGTGGCCGTGACCCCAAATCGCTACCTTCAGGCCGTCCAGTGTGCTTAGGCCAGAATGGTCGGGCAGGGCGGGGGAGGCCCAGTCGCGGCGGGCCTGTGCGTCTCGGAAGCGGTGGAACCCGCGTGCTGCACCCAGCATTCCGGCCACTGCATGCACCGCTACAGCCCGGTCATGAAGGCGGTTGGCGTTGTACAACTGCACCCCTTCCGGCAAATGCGCCTGCACATGTTCGATACCCGCCGTCAGGGTCAGCGCCCAAGCCAGTCCCGGCGTCGCCAGCAGTCGGGCGCGGGTGTGCGGGCCGGTCAGCCACAGCACCACGCCGTCGGCAGGGCCGTCCGGTACGTGCGCGGTCGAATAAAAATCGAGGTCTAGGCCGGGAACGCCGTGTTCATCATGGAGGGCGAGGGCGCGGAAGGCGGGCAAGTCGGGCAGCAGGACGCGCATGGGGGAACCTCAGAGGGGAGGGGAGGGCGGTTGGTCAGGGGCATGGGAAGCTGAAAAATCTAGCCATTCTGTCCGGGTGATTTCCATATGCACGTCGGTTCGGCCCGGACGCTCGGTGCGGCCTATCTCGCGGAAGCCGCAGGCCAGAAAAGCACGCTGGGCGCGGCGATTGTGGCCAAAGGTAGTCAGGCGAATGCGCGAAAGCGGAATGGAGCGTTCCTCGAAAGCCCACCGCAGCAGCGCCGCCACCGCTTCCCGCCCATACCCCTGCCCCCAGAGTGCTTGCACGCCGATCATGACGCCCAATGTGGCGACGCTGGGAATGCTGGGCGGGTGCGGGCGCATATCGTACAGTTCCGCGCTGCCGATCAGTGCGCCGCGTTCGTCCAGCACGCCGAAGCCTGCGCGTTCGCCGGTCTTTTCTTCGTCCTGCATCACGCGCCGGAACAACCATTCGGGCATTTTGATGGGCTTGGCATCGTTCCAGTCGGCCAGTTCGCGGTCACGAAAAAAGCTGTGCAGCGTGCGCCACTCGCCTGCGTCAAAGTCCAGCAAGGGCCGCAGCGTCACGCGCCTGTTGGCGTGCGGCGGCCCCTGACCGAACTGTTCAGGCTCTGGTGGGTCTTGCTCTGGCATGATCGGTAGTCTAGCCCGCGTGTGACCCACTTATGGATTGACTTGTGGTTGCTCATTCAGTGCGCCGATGGCCCGCACCACGTCCCGCGTCAGGCGCGACAGGTGAAAGGCGTCGCCCTCGGCCCGTTCTACCGTGCGCGTGGCCGGATCGACCACCAACAAGGCCAATGTTTGCCCGCCCGCGTGCCGAATGCTGACGCCCCCATGTCCGGCCAACCCTGCTTGATCTGCCTGCGACAAGGTGGCCCACGCCAGCGCCGATTCATCCAGCCCCAAGTGTGCGGTGGGCAGGGCGCGGGCGGCCAGTTCTGCCGTCAGCCACGCCAACGCCTCAGGCCGCCCGCCCACGATGCCCTGCTCTATGTGCGGGCTGGGTTGGTTGTAGCGAATCGGGAGGCCGTCGCGCCGCAGGAGTTCCCCGCCCGAGGCCAGCAAGAGCGCGTGGCCCGCCGCGATGTCCCACTCACTACGCGGCGACATGGTAAACGTCGCGTCTGCCTCGCCCGCCGCGATCCGGGCCAGCTTCAGCGCGATGCTGCCGCTGGGTTTCATGCCGGGAAGATCGTGCAGATGCAGTTCGCGCTTGTATTCCGTGCCCGAAATCGCGATCACGAAGGAGTCGCCGCGAGTGCTGACGGCTGTCGCCTCGCCGTTTTTGGTCACGCCTGCCCCTGCCATGCCCGCAAACAGTTCACCGCTTGCAGGCGCGAATACCACGCCCAGCACAGGCTCACCGCCCACCGCGAGGCCGATGCTGACGCTAAAATCGCTGCTGCCTTTAATAAAATCGTTGGTGCCGTCTATCGGGTCAACGATCCACACCCGCTCTCGCCCCAGCCGCTCGGCCTTGTTTTCGGGGCTGTCGGTTTCTTCCTCACTCAGCAGGCCGTCGCCCGGAAACGCCGCCTTCAGGCCCGCCACGATCAGCGCCGAGGCTTCGCGGTCTGCCGCCGTCACCGTGTCTTCTGCCGAGGTTTTGTGCTCTACGGTAATGCCCCGTGCAAGGTGCGAGAGCAGCAGCGCCCCGGCTTCCCGCGCCAGAGTGATCGCAGTGTCTAATTCTTGTTGGAGTTTGGCGGGTGGGATGGGGGGCATGGGGGCAGGATAGCGGGGGCGAGGTGAATTGATGCCGCGTGTAAACCCCTCCGTCCCTGCGGGCCACCTCCCCTCAAGGGGAGGACAAGAGCTGTTGTCCCCACCTCTAAGGGGGGGCGTTGCGCCAGCAACGGGGGGGTTCGCCCGCAAGCTTAGACAACAATCCCTCAGTCATCCCCGCCCACCATCTCCCCACTCCCCGCTCCCTTTTCCCCGGCCAGCGGCGTACTTTCCAGCCGCATCAGTGCGGGCGAGAGAAATCCGGCGAGGCTGGCGAGTGTAGCCAGCACACCCGCCACCACGAACACCCAGCGCACGCCGATGGCCGAACCTAGCGGCCCCACCAGTGCGAGGCCTACCGGTGCAGCGAGGCCCATGACCGTAGACAGCAGCGAGAGAGCGCGACCTTGCAACTGGTTGGGAATGATGGTTTGTAGGGCGGCGGTCATGGGCGCGTTGCCGTACACGAAGGTTGCGCCGCTGATGACCCACCACACGATGGCCAGCCAAAACGCATCGGCGGGGGCGAGGGCCGTAAACGCTACCGTGAGGCACGACAGCGCAAAGGCGATCAGGACGGTGGCGATCCGCCGCTTGGGATTCAGGGCGGCCACCAACAACCCGCCCGCGATCATGCCGATACCCGACAGCCCTTCCATCAGGGCCACCTGACCCGCACCGCCGCCAAAATATTCTTTGACCAACAGCGGTGTGAGGGTAAACGTGGGCATAATCGCCAGTACGACGACGGCCAGCAGCGCATACAGGCGGCGCAACCCCGGATGCCCCCAGACGAGCGAGACGCCCTCGCGGAATTCCTTCCAGACGCCTTGGCGATCCGCTTTGGGCGTGCGAATCTGCGGAATCTTGTAGATCAGCAGCGGCACGATGCCCAGCAGGGCGGTAAAGACGTCGATCAAGAGTGCGCCCTGAAGCGGCATCACGCTGATGGCGAGTGCGCCCAGCGGCGCGGCGGCCACCGTCATGATGCCCATGAGGGATTGGTTGAGGCCCGCTGCACGCGGCAAAAAGTCATTTGGCACCAACATGGAACTGCTGGCCGCCGACGCTGGCCCCTGAAACGCCTGCATGGAGCTTCGAACAAACATCATGGTGTAGACGTGCCAGAGTTCTATGCGCCCGGTGGCGAACAGAAAAATCAGCACCAGCATGCACAGGGCGCTGACGGTATCGGCCACGATCATGATCAGGCGGCGGCTGTAGCGGTCTGCGAAGGTGCCGCCGAGTGGCCCCAGCAAGGCTTGCGGCAGCAGCGCGGCCATACCCGCCGTTGCTAGAGCCGAGGCGCTTCCGGTGGTGTCGGTGATCCACCACAGCAGCACGAACTGGGTGAGGGCCGAGCCGATCATGGAGAGCGCCTGACCGCCGAAAATGGCCCAGAATCGCCGTTCCCAGCCGGGGCCGGGGTCTGGGCGCGGTGCGCCTAAATTCACTGCGGCAGGATTCAGCGTGTCCACCGAATCAACTCCTCGCGTACAGCATCAAAGTAGGCGGCGGGCGCGTGGCTGAGGCACAGGCCGTCGCAGGCCAGCCGGATGGCGTGGGCGCGGCCCAGTGGCAGTCCATCGGTTTCGGCAGCGGCCATCAACTCGGTTTCGGTGGCCTGCCATGCGGCCAGCACGTCGGCTTGCACCGCCAGCGTTTGCATCACCGCGTAAATGGCTTCTTCTTCAGCTCTAGGATCAAAACTAGCAGCGATATAGGCCCGCGCCCACGCTCCCGGCTGTGGCCCGTGCGCCGTCAACTCGGCCTCCAGCGCCGCCGCCACCCGCGCCCGAAACTGTTCCAGCAGCCTCAGCGCCAGCGCATTCAGCAGCGCCTCACGCGAAGGAAAGTGATGCAGCAGCCCGCCTTTGCTGACGCCTGCCTCCTTGGCGACGGCGTCCAGCGACAGGCCCGCTCCAAGGTCTTTGAGGACGGTGGCAGCGGCGTCGAGAAGGGTAACGCGGGTCAGTTCTGGGTTGCGTGTCCGGGTCATCTGGAATACCTCTCGCCCAGATTAGCACACCGTCTGGACGGTTTGTAGATATAGCCTGCTCCCCCCCGCCTGCCTAGCCCCCGCATTGACCCCCGGCCCCCGCGCCCGCTATGCTCCCCCGTATGACCCGTGCCCGCTTTGTTCGCCAGAACAACGTGAATGACGATCCCCAGTAGGGGACGCCTCGCCGCACGCCGCGCCCCCGTACTCCCCAGCCGGAGTCGGGGGCTTTCTTTAGAGCCATAGAGTTTCAGCCGATGCACCCAATTAAGGAGCCGCGCCCATGACCACCGAACCAGCCCAGTCCACTGCCGCCCCCGCCCGCCTGCCCCGCACCCTCACCCGCAACCTGTCGCAATTCGACGGTCAAACAGTGCGCCTGCAAGGGTTCGTGCATGCCCGGCGCGACCTCGGCGGCGTGCAATTCGTGGTGCTGCGCGACGTTTCGGGCATTACGCAGTGCGTGGGCAGTGGCCTGAGCCTGCCTCTCCCCGAAAGCTCGGTGGAAGTGGTGGGCAAAGTGAAGGCGCACCCCAAAGCCCCCGGCGGATTCGAAGTGCAGGTGGAGACGTTTACGGTGATCACGGCGGCCATAGAAGCCTCGCCACTGGAAATTCCCAAGATGGAATGGAATGTGAACCCCGAAACGATGCTGGATTACCGCTACGTATCGGTGCGTGGGCTGCGCGAACGGGCGGCGCTGAAGGTGCAGGCGGAACTGGTCTTCGCCTTTCACAGCCACCTGCGCGAACAGGGCTTTACCGAGATCAGCACGCCCAAAATCGTGTCGGCGGGTGCGGAAGGCGGCGCAAACCTGTTTAAGTTGGACTATTTTGGCGAGCAAGCGTATTTGGCCCAAAGCCCGCAGTTGTACAAACAGATCATGGTGGGCGTCTTCGAGCGCGTGTACGAAGTGGCCCCCGTGTACCGCGCCGAAGAACATGCCACGAGCCGCCACCTCAACGAATACCTCAGCTTGGATGTGGAAATGGGCTTCATCGACTCTGAAGAAGACGTGATGAACCTAGAAAACAGCGTGCTGACCGTCATGATGGAGCGCCTGAAAACCACTTGCGCCGCCGAATTCGCGCTGCTGGGGGCCACCATTCCCGAAGTGCCTGCCCACATTCCGCGCATTCCCCTGATGGAAGCCCGCGCATTGGTCACCGAAAAGTACGGCCACGCGGTGGGCGGCAAAGACCTTGACCCCGAAGCCGAGCGCCTGCTGTGCCAGCATTACGCCGAGACCGAGGGCAGCGATTTCGTGTTCGTCACCAAGTATCCCCGCGCCGCCCGCCCCTTTTACGCGCACGCCGAGATCAACGCCGACGGCAGCCTCAGCCCCGACATCACACGCGGCTTCGACTTGCTGTTCCGGGGCATAGAAATCACGTCAGGCGGGCAGCGCATCCACGATCACGCCATGCTGATGGACTCGATTCGCGCCTACAAAATGAACCCCGAAGCCATGACCGGTTACTCGGAAGTGTTCAAGTTCGGCATGCCCCCACACGGCGGTTTTGCGATTGGGGCTGAGCGCCTGACCGCCAAACTGCTGGGCATCGCCAACGTGCGCTATGCCCGCGCCTTCCCCCGTGACCGCAACCGCTTGACGCCCTGAGCGCAGAACCCTGACAAATGTCAAGTCGGCTATTTGCAAATTAAAGCAAAATGTGTTTGAGAGTATTCAAATGCCTTCAGTCCAGTCGATTTTCAAACATGATTTGTCCCCATCAGTGTGACGGCGCGGATCAGGTCAAGACCGGGAAGATCAGGCGAGTTGTGTGTGCAGAAGGGCAGAAGCTAGGAAGAACTCTGTCCTTTTTGTTCATTCAGGGACAGCCCAACTGCTGAGCTTTCAACATGCAATCTTAGTTACACGAATTGAATACTGAAGAGGTACGTTTCTATACGGTAAATTCGAGTTCATGAGTGTAGTCTGAAGTCTGCATGACCAATCGCCGCGAGCGTCGTCAGAACTTGCGTCTGCCTGCCTTGCCGGAGCAGGTGCCGGACAACGGCGTGTCTTGGTCTCAGGTCTTGAGGCGGCGGGTGTATCTGGCCGCCTTGGCCCTCGGTATTCCGGTGCTGCTTATGGTGTGGGTGTTGCAACTCGGCCAACCCGCTCCAGATCAGTACATCCTGTATGCCCATCCTCTGCTGCTGCTCATGTGCATCTGGGCGGGTGGCTGGGTGTTGCGCGGAAGGCCGCTGCGGCTGGCGGAACAGGTGGTGTTCACGTTCAATGCCGTAGCGGTGCTGGCGCAGTCCCTGATGACGGTGTTGACCCCCGGCGCGTCGGTTCTGGATTTATCGAGCAGCACGTATTGGATGTTGGTGGCCCTGTCCATTCTGGCCTTCCTGATTTTTGATACGGGCCGCGCCGCACTGCTGACCAGCATGAGTTATCTGCTGTGCGTAACGTTACCTTGGGCTGCACTGCTGTCCCGTGGAGAAGGCAGCCTGAGCGCCAACACCAGTCTGCTGCGCGTTCAGCTCACCTGCGGCGCAATTCTGATGCTCCTCAGCGGATTGGCATGGTACAGGGCACAGTTTTTGCAGGAACGCAGCGAGCGCCTGACCCTGTACCATCTGGCCCACACCGACCCGCTGACCGGGTTGCCCAACCGCCGCGCCCTCTATCCCGCCGTAGACGCACTCTTGGCGTCCACAGCGCAGGGCACGGCGGGCAGCGTGATCTTGCTGGATCTCGATCACTTCAAGCGCATCAACGACACTTACGGCCACAACGTGGGAGACGACGTGCTGATGTACACCGCCGCCCTGCTGCGTTCGGCCCTGCGCGACGGCGATACGGTGGGGCGCTGGGGGGGCGAGGAATTCCTGATTACCTTGCCCGACACTGACACACTGGGAGCGACCAGAGTGGCCGAACGGGTGCGCCGTCTGATGAAAAACACGCCCCAGCCACCCGCCGGACAGGTGACTGCCAGCTTGGGCGTGGCGACCTGCGAACCCGGCGACGATCTGCGGGTGCTGACCGCGCGGGCCGACGCCGCCATGTACGAGGCCAAGCAAAACGGCCGCAACCGCGTCGTGGTGGCGCAGCGCTCCGAGTTGGCCGAACCCGGCATGCTCTCGCCGCCCACACTGACCTTATGGGGCGAGGAAGCTGGCTGAAGCGTTCTAAACTTGACCATGAATAGTGAGTGGGCCGCACTTCTAGACTTACTTCTGGCCCCGCTTCCTGCTGAAGAGGGGTGGCAAGTGCGCCGGGGCTTCGTGCAGGCCTTAGAAACCTTGCTCCTAGATTCCGGTTCGCCGCCCTACGATCCTAAACAACTGCGCTGGGCGCGGGCTGATGCACTGATGGCCGCCCTGACCGCTCATGCCGAAGATCAGGACATTCCGGCGTGGTGGTTGGTCATGCAGGTGGACTGGAAGGCGGCAGATGAAGTGGAGTGGCAGGCCCAGTTGATGTGCCGAACACATGGCTTACCCGGTGTCTTCGTGTGGACGCCCAACCCCAGCGACGGCGTGCCAGAAGCTTTGGCCGCCTTTGCCGCGTGGCTGGAACCGCAGGGCTTGCTCTACCGCCCTTGGCTCCGGGACGAGGATGCTTACGCTGGGTTTGTCGTGCCGCACGCATCGGCGGAGGCTTTTGAAGTGGCTGCTTTGCGTGTGGGGCTGGACGGGTGACGGCTTTTGCTTTTGTGCTGAAGAACGGAAAAATCTAGTTTTCTTGTTTGTGCTGACGTTTCCCCCACCCCCCAGCCCCCGCCACCACAGGGGTCAGGGGAGTCTGTCGCTCCGCTGAGGAGGATTGATCTTGTTGTGTTTTGAGTCGCCTGAATCCCTCGCCTGAAGCTGAATCCCCAGTCGTCTTGGACACGGAATTGGCCCGCGCGTTGCACGCACGACGGCCTCCCACGGATTCGGGCGGGAACGATGTGGGGTGGCGGTTGTTGCCCTTTCTTATCCCCCTTCGACCCCAGACCCTTAGACCTTCCGCAATCCAGCCGCCCCAGTCCGCGCCAAATGCTCTAGCATCTGCGCCATGCTTCCCGCCCAAGAGCAGTTTGCACAGTTTTCGGTTGACGGCCAACGCCTCTACGGTTTGCTGCATATCCCTAGTGAGTACAGCCCTAGTGAACACAGTCTTAGTGGCAAGCGGCCCGCGCAGGGATGGCCTTCGGTGGTGTTGGTTCACGGCTTTACGGGCAATCAGGGCGGCGATCACCGCCTCTTGCCTGTGCTGGCGCGGCAGTTGGCGGCTCGGGGCGTGGCCTGCCTACACTTTGACTGCCGGGGCAGCGGCATTTCTCAGGGCGACTTCTCAGAAATGACCGTGACCCGCGAGGTGCAGGACACGGTGGCGGCCTTCGAGTACATGCGCCACCAACCCGGCCTAGACCCCGAACGGGTGATGTTGCTGGGCTTCAGCATGGGCGGCATCGTGGTGTCTTTGGCCGCCGCGCAGGTGAGGCCGCACCGTTTGGCGCTGTGGGCACCCGCCCTGCCGGAACTCTGGTTGCCCATGCTACGCGGCGGATTCGTGCCGCCAGTGATCAGCGATCACGGGGGCTGGCCCATCAGCCGGGAATTTTTGCTGGAAGTCACGCGCCTGAAACCGTTGGAAGCGGCGGCAGCGTGGGCACAAAGCATGGGCGGCGGTGTGGCCCGCGTGTTTCACGGCGACGCCGACCAAACCTGCCCGCCCGAATTTGGCGTGCGCTACGCTCAGGCTCTCGGCTGCGACGCAGTGGGCATTCCCGGCGGCACGCACACCTTCGAAAGCTTCAGCAGTACGGAAATGTTGTACACGGAAACCGTGCGGTTTTTGACGGGGGGGTAGAAGGGCAGTCTAAGGGTCTAGGGTCAAAGGGTTTAAGAAAAAGGGCACTGCCCGCTACGGACGCACCGCCAGCCAGATCGTGTGCTTCGCGCCTTTGCCGGGGCGTTCGCGGGCAATTCGGGTTTCCACGCTGTATCCGGCTTTGATCAGGCGGGCAGTGAATTTGGGGTCTGGGTCTACCGACCAGATCGCCAGCACGCCGCCGGGGGTCAGGGCCGCCGCGATTGCTTTTAGCCCCTTGTGGCTGTACAGCCAGTCGTTTTCCTTGTGGGTCATTCCGTCCGGGCCGTTGTCTACGTCCAGAAGCACGGCGTCCCACACGGCGCGGCTGCCCCGGAGCAGTTCGGCCACATCGCCCACATGCACGCGGGTTCGGAGGTTGTCGAGCGGGCGGCCCGCGCATTCGCCCAATGGCCCCCGGTTCCAGTCCACCACCTGCGGCACCAGTTCGGCCACCGTCACAGTCGCATCCGGCCCGGTAGACCGCAGCGCCGCCGCCAGCGTAAAGCCCATGCCGAGGCCGCCCACCAGCACCCGCACGCCTGCCCGCCCCGCAATGATCGGACAGGCATACTCGGCCAGCGCGTCTTCGGAACCGTGCATGCGGCTGTTCATCAGTTCGCTGACATAGCCGCTGATCCGGATCGTAAATTCGTCGTCCCGCTGATACAAGATCAGGTCTTCGGAACTGCCCGGAATCGGGGCGCGGCTGAGGACGGTGTAACCACTCACGCGGCCAAGTGTAGCTAGGGAAGGTCTGTAGGGTGGCTCGTGAATCTACGTTCTTGCTCCTTCACCCTTGAGGGGGGACTCGCAGAGCTGCGAAGCAGAGGGCTGGGGAGGGGGTGAGTGAGCGCAGCGATTGCTTTTCCCAGACCCTTAGATCAAGCCCCAGAAATCGTCCCCTACAGCCCGATCAGCGCCCCAACCACCGCCACTCCCACCACCACCAATGCCGAATTCAGGCGAGTTTTGCTGAGAATGAGGAAAGACACGGCCACCAACGCCGCTGCCGCCCACGAGTGAATACTGGTTTGGCCCAGCACTAGCACGCCTGCCAGCATCACGCCGCCGCCAAAGGGCAACAAGGCATTCCGGAAGGTCAGGCTCCACGGATGGGCGCTGTGCCGTTTCCAGAGCAGGGCCGCCGCCGCACTCAGGACTGCTGTGGGGCCATAAAAGCCTACCGTAGCGGCAAACGCGCCCCAGCCCCCGGCGATAACGAGGCCGTAATGCGTGACCGCCAGCAGGTTCGGCCCCGGCATCAGTTGGCCCAGTGCAAAACCGTTGGCAAAGGTGCGGGCGTCTATCCAGCCGCGTTGTCCCACCAACAACCGCTCCATTTCGGCCAAGTTGGTGCCGCCAAATCCAGTCAGGCCGAGGCGCACGAAGGTCAAAAAGATGTCCAGCAGCAGGTCAGGTGTCGCCATGACTTCCCTTTGATGGACGGTGCGCCACCAAACCCACGCCCACCAGCACCGCCAGCACGGGCAGCAGATCCAGCCGCAGCACGCCCAGCGCCACGAAGGTCAGCACCGTCACCGCCGCGCCGATGGGCAGCCGTCCGGCCGTGACGCTCCAGCCCACGCGCACGATAGGGCCGACCATCGTCAGAATCACGGCCAAGGCGGCACAGGCCGCGCCCCGCAGCGCACTTTGCAGCGCGGGCGGCAGGCCACCGGGCAGCCCCAACAGCAGCACGGTGACGGCGGTCATGGCAATCAGCCCCGGCGTCAGCACCCCCACCGTGCTGGCGAGTGCGCCGCGTTTGCCGCCCAGCCGCGCCCCGATCATGGCGGCCAAGTTCACGCCGTTTGGCCCCGGCGTCAGTTGCGCCAGCGTAAACGTCTCGGCAAATTGTAGGTCGGTGAGCCAGCCGCGCCTGAGCATGGCGCGGCGCGTATGGGCCGGAATACCCCCGCCGATGCCCGCTAGCGCCACACCCACAAAAGCGCGGGCCAGATTCAACGTCGTGGGCGCTCCCGGCAGGTGAGGCACTGGACTGGTCGGGTCGTCCTCCAGAGGTGGGGGCGTGGATTGGGTGGCGGTCACCCCCGCAGCCTACCGCCGCACCCCCGCCCACAGGCCAAAAACAGCGTGACCGTGTGGGGAACATGGCCGCACACAATGCACAAAATTCATCCGGGGTGAAGTTGCGCAAGCCTGCCTCGCCATTTCGCCTATTCGGAACTCTGGCCGCTGGCTTATGCTGGGAGGCAACATGACCTCCCCGCCGCCCAACGTTGCCGTGCAGGTGCGCGACCTCCGCAAAAGTTACACCGTCCACGAAAAAGACCCCGGCTTCGTCGGCAGCGTCAAGTCGTTCTTCAACCGCAAATCGCATGAAGTGGACGCGGTGAAGGGCGTGTCCTTCGACCTCGCGCCGGGGGAAGTGGTGGGATTCTTGGGGCCGAACGGGGCCGGAAAGACCACCACCCTGAAAATGTTGTCGGGCCTGCTGCACCCCACGGGCGGCACTGCGCGAGTGGCAGGCTTCGAACCCCGGAGGCGCGAAAACGCGTTCCTCAAACAAATTACGTTGGTCATGGGCCAAAAACAACAACTGATCTGGGACTTGCCCGCCCTCGATTCCTTCCTCGTGAATCAGGCGATCTACGAGATTCCTGACGCGCAGTATCGGGCCACCATGCGCGAATTTACCGAGGTACTGGGGCTGGAAGGCATCCTGAAAAAGCAGGTACGCAAGCTGAGTTTGGGCGAGCGGATGAAGTGCGAACTGGCCGCCGCGCTGCTGCACCGCCCCAAGGTGCTGTTTTTGGATGAACCCACCATCGGCCTAGACGTGAATATGCAGGAAAGCGTGCGGGCCTTCGTGCGCGACTACAACCAGCGGTTCGGGGCCACCGTGATCCTGACCAGCCACTACATGGCCGACGTGACCGCGCTGGCCCGCCGAATTTTGGTCATCGACGCGGGCGCTTTGGTGTTCGACGGTGACCTCGCCAGCTTGGCCGAACAGAGCAGTGGCGGCAAAACGGTGCGGCTGCAACTGCGTCAGCCGATTCCGTTGGCGGAATTGTCGCGCTACGGCCAGAGCGCCAAAGTAGACGGCCTCAGCGCCGAACTGACCGTGCCTCGTGCGGAAGTCAGCGCCCGCGCCGCCCGCTTGCTGGCCGATTTGGATGTAGCCGACTTGACGGTAGAAGACCCACCGATTGAAGCGGTGATGGCGGAATTGTTCGGGGCTGGGAAGGAAAAGGCGGTGGCCGACAGTGTGGCTTAGAGCGGGGTGGGCTAGAGCGAGTGTGGAAGGTAGATCGTGGATCGTAGTTTGGTGCTTGTGCCTTTCCCACGATCCACAATCCACAACCCACAGCCCGCGCCGAGGGCGCACATGACTCCCTTCCTCCGCAAGTTCCGCGTCCTCTTTTCCACCCAGTTTGCCCTGATGACCGAATACCGGGCCGAAATCGTCATCTGGATGCTGTCTGGCACGCTGTCTCTTGTGATGATGTTGGTCTGGATGGGACAGGCCGCCGCCGCGCCGGGGGGCCAGATTCGCGGGTTCTCGGCGTCCGATTTTGCGTCGTACTTCCTTGCCACTTGGTTCGTGGGGCAGTTGTTGGTGGTCTGGGTGGCGTGGGAACTGGATTTCGAGGTCAGGCAAGGCACGCTGTCGCCCAAGCTGCTGCGCCCGCTAGACCCGATGTGGGGCCACTACACCGGACATTTGGCCGAACGAATCGTGCGCTTTCCGCTGATGCTGGCGCTGGGGGGCCTGTTCGCGTGGCTGGCCGGGGCACGCTTCAGCCCCGATTGGCGCGTGTACGCCGCCGTATTGGTGCTGGTCATTTTGGGCTTCACCGTGCGCTTCCTGTGGGAATACTCGCTGGGCCTGCTGGCTTTCTGGACAGAATCCAGCACCAGTTTTCAGGAAGTGGTGTGGCTGGTCTACGCCGCGCTGGGCGGCCTGTTTGCGCCGCTGGCCTTCTATCCTCAGTGGGTGCAGGATATTGCCGTCTGGACACCCTTCCCGTACATGCTGGGCCTGCCCGCCAACCTGATCGCCGGAAAAGCCACGCTGGAACAGGCCGGACAGGGCATGCTGGTGCTGCTGGGCTGGCTGGCCGTGTTCGCGCTGCTGCGCCTGTGGGTGTGGCGTGTGGGTCTGCGGAAATATGGGGCGGTGGGGGCGTGAAAGGACTGTTAGTGCTCAGTGGTCAGTTGTTGGTGGGTTGTGGAGGTGGGCCGTTCGGTTTTTGCCCTTCCCACTCACCACTCACTCCTTACCACTTACCGCGCCGGGGCCGCCCATGACCCGTTACCTGCGCCTCATCCGCATTTTCACGGGCGCAACCATTTCAGCGCAGTTGGAATACAGGGCCAACTTTCTGGGCGCGATACTCGCCAGTCTCGGAGAAGTGGGCGTGGCGCTACTAGGCATCGCGGTGCTCTTTGGGCAACCCGGAACCGTCAGCGTGGGCGGCTACTCGTTCTATCAGGCGCTCTTGGTGGTCGGGTTTTTCATGCTCACCGAAGGCTTTATCAGTGTGTTCGTGCAGCCCAACATGAGCAAAATCTCCGAGGCTGTTCGCACGGGTAGCATGGATTTCACGTTGCTCAAGCCCATAGACGCGCAGTTCAACGTGTCCACGCGCAACCTGAACGTCCTGCGCGTCACCGACATTCTGATCGGCCTCGGCCTGATCTTCTATGCCGCGTCGTTTCTCACGGTCACGCTGGGGGGCGTGCTGGCCGCCGCCGTCATGTACCTGTCGGCCCTAGTCATCGTGTACTGCATCTGGCTGGCGCTCAGCACCACCGCGTTCTGGTTCGTCAAAACCCAAAATATGTCCGAACTCTTCAACGGCGTGTTCGGCGCGGGCCGTTTTCCGGTCACGGCTTTCCCTGTCCCCGTGCGGGCCTTCCTCACATTTGTCGTGCCCATCGCATTTATTACCACCGTGCCTGCCCAAGCCCTCACCGGAGGATTGTCGCCCGTGCTGGCGCTGGCCTCGCCGCTGGTAGCCGCCGTGCTGTTCGTGGGCAGCCGCCTCTTTTGGAAGAAAGCCGTAGGCAGTTACACGAGTGCAAGCAGTTGAAAGCTGATGAGCAACTAAGCTTGTTCTTGACCTTCCTTAGCCCCCTAGACCTTTTGACCCTTAGACTCCCTCCCTCCCCGCGCCTCCTGCACCCGCGCCCACACGCTTTCTAGCGTTTCCTCGCCCCCAGCCCAATAGAACTGGGTTACATACGCCGTATCGCCCTCAAAGCGCACGCCAGCCCTGTCCTGAAACTCGGCCAACGTCCAGCCCCACGCGCCGTGCAGGTCGATCAGGCCGCGTAATTCCTCGGCGCTGGCGATGGCGCGGCTGCCCGTCACTACGCGGTGTTGGGCAAACGACATGAACTCTGCGTAGCCTGATTCGTAGTCCGTCATCTGACGTTTATTCGCACGCCACGCCGTCCCCGTCGCCGTCCATCGCGGCGCGGTAGCCGGGTTGCCCGCGCCGAATGGGGGCGGCCCCGGCAGCGCGGGCGGCGGCGCAACTGGCAAAAAATACGCTGTTGGCGGCGGCTTCGGCCTCTGCTGCTTCCTCTTCTTCATCACTGCCTGCCGGGCAGCCGTTCAGCGGCAGGGTGTAGCGGTTTCCGGCGGCCCGGTTCACGCGGTAGCCCAAGTCTTCCAGCGCCCCCAGCGTCAGCGGACTGACCGGATTCACGCGGCCCGTGTAGTCTCCGGCGTCGCCCGACAGGATTTCCGAACACACCGCGCCGCCCGCCCAGTGCCCAGCGTCGGCGTCCAGCGGAATGCCCGCGCCCACCTTGCCTCCCAAATTCCGGTAGGCCGCCAACCCCTTGGCCCCCGTGTAGTAGTACTTCCCGTTCACCTTTGTAATCAGGTTTTTGTCGTCCGAGTCACCGCTGAGAGACACCCGGTAGTCGGCTTCCCACAGCGTACCCACGCCCAGCGCGTGCAGCATTTCGTGAATCATGGTGTCCAGCAGATCGATTTTGGGCAGGTCGGGCAGCACGGTGGAGTTCAGGTCTATCACGCCGTAAATCGGCAAGTAGGAACCGTCTTGCAACTCGCAGGGCGCGGCCTCGGCGTATTTGTCCTCGCCCAAATCGAGCACGCGCACGAACACGAAAAACTGCTGCACCCGCTCCCGAATCCGGGGCAAGTTGGAATCGCAGGAATTGGCGGGCAACTCTAGCGTGACGGGCTGGAAGGGAGAGGCGATCAGGGCCGACACCCGCGCCGCCGCCTCGCGCACGGTGGCCTGCTGCGAGGCGTTCAGGGCCTTGCCCAGATAGCGCACTTCTACGGCAAAAGGGGCGGCCTGCGCGTTCGCTGCTGGGGCACAGGTCAGGGTTGCTCCGAGGCACAGCAGGCGGAACCAAGAGTGTCGTTTCACGTTGAATAGAGATTAAAACATCCACTTATTCAAACTTCTGTCAGAGGCGTTGCTTTACGTCGCTCTGTTTATCTCGCTCCACTCTGCCGCGCATAGTTTCGGCGCACCATCGCATTGCCCCGCTGCATTCCCAGCCGCTCATAAAAGGGGATCAGGTTGTCGTCGCAGCACAGGTCTACGGCGTACAGGTGGGCCAATTGGTCAAGCAGGGTGTCCATCAGGCGGGAACCTAGGCCCTGCCCGCGCCATTCTGGGCGCACTTCCAACGAGGGAATAAAGGCGGTGAGCACGCCGTCGCTGATGGCCTGTGCGAAGCCCACGACCTGCTCATTCTCCATCGCCAGCGCAATCCGGTAGGAGCCGCAGAGCATCCGGTGCAGCGTTTCGGGCGAGGGCGGAGTGGGCCAGCCCTCGAAGAATCCGCCGAGTTGCGCGGGCGTCAGGCCTTCCAAAGTGGTGACGATCTGAGGCGACATGGTCTCTATTCTGTCTTGCCCCCCCAAGCTTAAGCATCTGCCTGCTGGCTTAACTCCCTGCCAGCGCCCTAGATTTGGCGCATGACTGCCGCCGCGCCCCTGCTGTTTCAACCCTTCAAACTGGCGGGTCTTACCCTGCCCAACCGCGCCGTCGTGTCTCCGATGTGTATGTATTCGTCGGTGGGCGGCCTAGCCAACGAGTTTCATCTGGTGCATCTGGGCCAGTTTGCGCTGGCGGGCGCGGGCCTGATTTTTACCGAAGCCGCCGCCGTCTCCCCCGAAGGCCGCATCAGCCCCGAAGACTTGGGGTTGTGGGGCGACAACCACATTGTGCCGCTGGGCCGCGTGACCGATTTCGTGCATGCACAGGGCGGGCGCATCGGCATTCAGCTGGCGCACGCGGGGCGTAAGGCCAGCACCTACGCGCCTTGGCGGGGGCGCGGGGCGGTGCTGCCGGAACAGGGCGGCTGGACGGTCATCGGGCCGGACGATCAGCCGTTCAGCGACACGTTTCCCGTACCCAGCGCCATGACCGAGGCCGATATTCACCGGGTCACCGCTGATTTTGTGGCGGCCACCCAGCGGGCGGTGATGGCCGGATTCGACGCTGTAGAAATTCACGCCGCGCACGGCTATCTGCTGCATCAATTCCTCTCGCCGCTGGCAAATTCCCGCACCGACAGTTACGGCGGCAGCTTCGAAAACCGCACCCGCTTTTTGCTAGAGGTGGTGCGCGGCGTGCGGGCGGTGTGGCCCATGCATCTGCCCCTGTTCGTGCGGATCAGCGCCACCGACTGGGCCGAAGGCGGCTGGGACACCGCCCAGAGCATGGCGCTGGCGGCCCTGCTGGACAGGGAAGGCGTGGACGCGATGGACATCAGCAGCGGCGGCCTGACCACCGCCCAGCAAATCCCCGTCGGCCCCGCCTTCCAGACGCCGATGGCCGCCCAAATCAAGGGGGTGGTGCCCGATTTGGCCGTGATGACGGTGGGCCTGATCGATACGCCCGAGCTGGCAGAGCGGATTTTGCAAGCTGGAGAGGCTGACCTGATCGCGCTGGGCCGCCCCTTCCTGCGCGATCCGCATTGGGTGCAGTCGGCGGCGGCGGCGCTGGGGGTGGCCCCCCAACAGGTGAACCAGTATGCCCGCAGTGGGCGCTGATTCTCTCGGGCGAAGTCTAAGGGTCTAAAAGTCTAGGGTCTAAGGTGCTGGGGCGGTGGGTTTGTGGGTGGGCAAGGCGTTAGAGAAACCTCGTCTACCACAGTATTTGCCTTTCTTAGACCCTTTGACCCTTGACCCTTAGACGCCCTTCGCCCCTTAAGCTCAGCCTCCTATCCCCCCTCCACCATCCGCCCATCCAGCAGATGCAGCGTGCGGTCAGCGCGGGCCGCGAGGCGTTCGTCGTGGGTGACCAGCAGCACTCCGGCCTGATTTTCCCGTGCCAGATCGATCAGCAGAGCGGCCACCATGTCGGCGTTCACGCGGTCTAGGCTCCCGGTGGGTTCGTCGGCCAGCACCACCGCAGGGCGGGAGGCGAGGGCGCGGGCTACGGCCACCCGCTGGCGTTCGCCGCCGCTGAGGACACCGGGCAGGGCTTTTTCACGTCCGGCGAGACCGACCCTCGCCAGCAGTTCGCGGGCGCGTTCCGTGCCGTCTTGCCCCGACAGCAACGCGGGAACGCGCACGTTGTCCAGCACGTTCAGATCTTCCAACAGATAATGGTGCTGAAACACCAGTCCGACCCGTCCAGCACGCCGCGTGGCGCGGGCCTGCGTGTCTTGCGTGTCGGCGCGTTCGCCTGCCCACCACACCTCGCCTTCCTGCGGCACGTCCAGCCCGCCCAGCAGATGCAGCAATGTGCTTTTGCCGCTACCGCTCGGCCCGGTCACGGCCACCACCTCGCCCGCCGCCACCCTCAGCGATACACCGTGTAGCACAGTCAATTCTCCAAAACTGTGCCGCACGTTCACGGCAGCGAGGGCCGCAGCCTGGACGGTGGGCACGGGGGCGGTGGGCAGGGTCACGCGGGGCATGCTAGCTCATACGCATTCCGTATGATTCCCGGACAGTCGGGACAGCACCGCCTGTCCGTCCAGTTGCCGGAATCCGGACTCTCTCCCACTCGCCCCGCTCGGAGTGAACCCCAAAACGACGGGATTCGATCCGAGTCCGTCGTATGCGGCGGTGCCAGGTGAACTTCTCCTGAAACAGGCCGGGGTTTGTTAAGTATTGTGAAGTTTCTAACCTAAATCAGCCGCTTTCCTTAGACTGACAGTTGTCACGCTAGACTGCCCCCGATGTCTCGTTTGGAAGATTTGCAGCGTTCACCCCTGTTTCAGAATGTGCCCCAAGAAGCTCTGCGGGATGTGCTCCAAATTCTGACTCCCCGCTCTTACCGCCCCGGCGAAGTGGTGCTGTCACAAGACGTGTCCGGCGACGCGCTGCATCTGATTACGGGCGGCGTGGTGCGGGTCAGCCGGGTCAGCCTCGGCCACCGCGAGCGCGTGATGGGTGACATCTACGCGCCCGGTCTGGTGGGAGAAACCTCGGTGCTGTCGCATCAGCAGCGCAGCGCCACCGTCACGGCCCTCACCGACGTGACCACCCTGATGCTGTACCGAGAGCATTTCGAGGTGCTGCTGAACCGCCACCCCAAGGTGCTGTGGAATTTGGCGGCCATGCTCGTACAGCGCGTCACCAACCTCAACGATGAACTGATCGCCTTTGGCCTGAACACCGAAGCCGCACTCGCCCACGTGTTTACCACCCAGTACCGTCAGCGCCTCGCGGCAGGCATTCCCGACCCCGAAGTGCTGCCGCTGGGCACGCAGGACATCATGCAGCGCATCAGCGCCAGCCGCGAAACGGTGGCCCGCGTCATGAAGAAACTGGAAGCGCAGGGCCTGCTGGACATCACACCCCGCACGGTGCATCTGCTGGATTTGGAAGGGCTGGGAGCCGTGCCGCTCGGTGACGAGGACGGGGAGTAGGGGAGAAGGCTTACCCCTCTTTCCGCAGCAAAATACTCTTGAGGTACAGGCTTTCCGGCACGCTCAGCAGGTGGGGATGGTCGGCAGGTTGGTAGGTGATGGCCGTCACTTCGGCGTCGCAGCCTGCCTCGCCGCTTGCTACCCGCGCCGCGTCCAGCAGGTCGTCTACGCGGATGTAATGGGCACAAGTGCTGATCAGCAGATGCCCGCCGGGGGTCAGCATTCGTAGGGCGCGGGCGGCTCCGTCGGTAAAAATCCGCTTGGCGCGGGGCACGTCGTCCTTGCGCTTAGCCAGCGTGGGCGGGTCGAGGACGGCAGCGCTGAAAGTGCGCTTCTCCTTTTCCAGTCCGGTCAATTGCTCTATCGCGTCGCCCCAGCGCACGCCCACGCGCACTTCGTTCAGGCCTGCTTCGCGCTCCAGCACGGCCAACGCCACATTGTCCTTGTCTATGGCAACGGCTTTGGCTCCGGCCCGCGCCGCGTGCAGAGAGAAGCCGCCCGTGTAGCTGTACACGTCCAAAAAGTGTTCACCGGGCTTGATCAGGCCGCGCATCATGCGGCGGTTGTCGCGCTGATCCAGAAAGAACCCGGTTTTCTGTGCGTCCATCGGCGCAAAGTGCAGGTTCAGGTCGTCCTCGAAAAAAGTCACGCGCTCCGGCACGTCGCCCCACAGGATGCCTGTTTGCAGCCCCAGCCCTTCGCGGCGGCGTTCGCCCGTATCGCTGCGCTCGAAGGCACTGGCCGCGCCCGTTTCTTCGCGCAGGGCACGCAGGATCAGGTCGCGGTGACGCTCCACACCCGCATTCCGGAACTGCACACTCAGCACGCCCCCGAACTGGTCGGCAATCACTCCCGGCATGCCGTCGGCTTCGGCGTGTAGCACGCGCATGGCGTCGGTGTTCAGGATTCTTCCGGCCCGCCGTGCCAGCGCCGCACGAATCCGGGAGCGGTAAAACTTCAGGTCAATCTCTTCTTTTTGCCACGTCAACATTCGCAGCGGTGTCGCGCCGTCGGGGTTAAAGTAGCCCCGGCCCACAAACGGCCCGCCGGGGTCGCGCACATCCACCACTTCGCCGGGGGCAATACCCGCATCGGCGGCAGCAATATCGCCGGAATGCCCGAACGGATAGCGCCCCGCGATGCGCCGAACAGCAGCAGGGCTGAGGGTCACAGACAGACTCTTCTTCATAGGGGCAGGCTAGCAGGCAAGAGCGGGTAGAGTTGACCGCATGACCTCAAGTGCAACCAGCCTGACCGCCAGCCCATTCGATGTCTCAGGCCGCGTGGTGGCTGTTACAGGCGCAAGCAAAGGCATCGGCTGGGCGCTGGTGCAGGCGTTGGCTGCGGCGGGCGCGACGGTCATCGGCGGAGCGCGGGACGTGTCGGGCCTGACCCTGCCGGGTGCAACTTTTTTGCCGCTGGACGTGACCGACGAAACCAGCGTGGGTGCTTTTGCCGAAGCTGCCAAACAAGCGGGCGTAGATTCTTTGGTCAACAACGCGGGTGTCGGTTCCTTTTTGCCCGTGCAGGACATCACCCCTGCCGAATACCACCGCGTGATGGACACCAACGTTCTGGGCACGCTGTTGGTCACGCGGGCCTTGATCGGGCAGTTTCAGGCGCGGCACGCGCGGGGCCACACGTCCAGCCTCGTGAACATCACCAGCGATGTTTCGGGCCGCACCTTTGCAGGCGGCGCACTTTATACGGCCAGCAAATACGCCCAGCGGGCCATCACGCAAGCACTCGCGCACGAGGGCCACAGCTACGGCCTGCGCGTCACCGAAATTCGGCCCGGCATGGTGGACACCTATTTTGCGGATTCCCAGCAGGGCGAGGCCCACAAAGCCGCGTGGCTGCGCCCCGAAGATGTGGCGCAGGCCACGCTGTACGCCCTGAGCGCCCCCGCACACGCCCGCATAGACGAAATCCTGCTGCATCCCACCGTGCAGGATGTGGCGTTTTAGGTGTCGCACGAGCAGGGGGGCGGCGCACAATAAACCCACTATGCAAAAAACCTTGCTTGCTGCCGCTGCTTTGGCTTCGCTGGCCTTCTCGTCCTGCGGCGTCATTCCCACGCCCGCCGTGCCCATTCCCGACGCAGAACTGAGCCTGCCGCCCAGCAGCGCAGTCGCGGGCCGGGTCATCTACATGAAAACCGACGTGCTGGGCGGCGTGAGTCTGCCCGGTGTGCTGCAACAGGTCAGCATCACGGGCATGGCGACCTATACCAGCGGCGGCGGCAACCTCAGCGGCGCAAGCGTCTTTATTCGCAGCAGCGTCGAGCCCCTGCCCGCCGGTTGCACGACCACCGACCTCGCTCCGGTCATTTTATGTGACCCCGCCGGAGAAGTGGCCCGCCAGATCGGAACCGTCAATCTGACTTCCGGCACGGCCACGCCCTTTACCCTGCGCGGCCCAGAATTGGATGCGGCGGCCAAAGCGGGTCACGGCTATATCGGCGTATTGGTCACGGGCGGCAGCACTGTGCTGACCGACAAGCTGAAGCTGACGGGCATGGAGGCGCGGGCCAAGTTTTAAGGCAGGAGTGTTGATAGGCGGGGTAAGAATCGGGCGTTGACGATGCTGTGTGAACCCCCCAGTCTGCTTCGCAGCCAGCCCCCCTTAAAGGGGAGCGCAAAAGCTGTTGTCCTCCTTTCTAAGGGGGGGTTCCCCTTTCAACTCAGCCACCCAACAGTGCAGAAAACGGGCGGCAGGGCAGAACCAGATGCCTCGCCGCCCCTTTTTTGGCCCTCTACGCTTTAGGCCAGTCGCAACTGCGCGTTTGCAGGTCTTTCAGCACGTCTGAGGCGTGGTTGGCCGGATTCACGGTGCGCCAGTGACGGGCCAGCGTGCCGTCTGGGGCAATCAGAAACGTTTCGCGGGCGGCCATGCCCAGCAACCCGCCGAGTCCACCGATGACGCCATACGCCTTAGACAAGGTGCGGTCACCGTCTGGAATCAGGGGATAGGACAGGCCGCAGGAGTCGCGGAACTTGGCCTGCCGGGCTTCGGTGTCCAGACTCACGCCGATCAGCTGGGCGTTTAGGGCGTCAAAGTCGGCGACTTTGGCCTCGAACCGCCGGGCCTCGATGCTGCATCCGGGCGATCCGGCACGCGGGTAGAAGAACAAGATGACCCACTTGCCGCGCAGTTCCGACAGGCGCAGCGTGCGGCCATCGTCGCTGCGGGCCGAAAATTCGGGGGCCATGTTGGGCGCTGGGGTGAGCAGGGGCGAGGCGGTGGTCATGCGCCGATTGTACGGGGGCCACTAGAATCGAACGGTGTTGTCGCTGACTTCCCTGCTAACTCCCTACGCCGCCCAGACTGTGGTGGTGGGCGTGTCGGGTGGGGCCGACAGTGTGGCGTTGCTGCTGGCCTTGCGCTTGGCGGGGGCGCGGGTGAGGGTGGCCCACCTCGATCATGCCCTGCGCCCCGATTCTGCCGACGATGCCCGCTGGGTGCAGCGATTGTGCGCCGAATTGGGCGTGCCCTGCGAGGTGGCGCGGGTAGATGTCGGCGCGGTGGCCGCCCGCCGGGGCTGGAATGGGGAAGATGCGGCCCGGCGCGTGCGCTACGATTTCCTCTCCAGAGTCGCCAAGAAAGCTGGAGCTTCCGCCATACTCACGGCCCACACCCGGCGCGATCAGGCCGAAACCGTGCTGATGGCCCTGCTGCGTGGGGAAGCGGTGCTGCACGGCATTCCCGCCGTGCGGGGGCGGGTGCATCGGCCTTGGCTGGCGGTGTCGCGGGCCGACGTAGAGGCGTTTTTGGTGGCCCAGCATCAGGCTTGGCGAGAAGACCCCAGCAACGCCGATCCGGCCTTTACGCGGGCGTGGCTGCGGCTGGAAGTGATGCCCGTGCTGGCGGCCCGTTTTCCGGGGATAGAACTGGCTCTGGCCCGACTGGCCCGACTCGGTGCCGAAGATGACGCCGCCCTGTCCGAATTGGCCGCCCGCATCACAACACATGCTCCGTTGTCGGCCCAGCCTCCCGCCGTGCTGCGCCGCTGGGTGAGGCAGGAGTTGATGAGGTCAGGCCTCGACTTTCACGCCGATCAATTGGAGGCATTGGCGGCGGCGTTGCAAGAATCGGCCACCCTGCACCTGACCTTGCCGGGAGCGCGGCAGGTCACAGCCACCGGGGGCAAGCTGTACACCGCGCCGCAAGCGTGGCCCCCGCCCGATCTCCCCTTCCCAGAGGGCTGGCTGTTGAGGACTCGCCAACCCGCAGACCGAATTCGCCTGTCTGCCGGAACCCGCAAACTCAGCGACGTACTGACCGATGCCAAAGTGCCGCGAGAGAGCCGGGACGCCGTGCCCGTGCTGGTGTCTGCCGCTGGCGTGCAGTGGGTAGGTCTGCGCCCGCCCGTGTGGGCCGAGGGTGCCCGCGCCGTGGCGGGCGTGCCGGAAGATTTCCATCACACGGCAATGGGCGAGGCTTTGGCACTGGCCCACGCCGCCGCCGAGTCCGGAGAGGTTCCGGTGGGCGCGGTGGTGCTGCACGGGGGCAAGGTGGTGGGTCGGGGCCGCAACACGTCCCGCGAGGCGGGCGACATGACCCGGCACGCGGAATTGGCCGCCCTTAGGGAAGCCGCCGCCACGCTGGGCACGCCGTACCTCACCGAATGCACGTTGGTGGTCACGCTGGAACCCTGCCCGATGTGCTTGGGCGCGGCGCTGGAAGCAAGGATCGGGGGCATCGTGTACGGCGCGGCCAACCCCAAAGCCGGGGCGCTGGGCGGCGTGCTGGATGTGTTGGCCGCCCATTGGGGTCATACGCCAACGGTGCTGGGCGGCGTGCGGGCGGCGGAGGCGGCGCGGCTCCTCAAAACCACGTTTCGGCAGGTGCGGCAGGCGAAAACATCCCCCCAAACACACGAACGCGACCCCGCCTGAAAGGGTCGCTGCTTGGCCTGCGTTGGATTGGGTTGATCTACTTCGAACCTACCCCTGTTTGGACTCTGGTTGCTCTAGCTTCCGCATCCGCCGCCGCAGCCACCTCCACCACCGTCGCCCCCGCCAGAATCGCAACTGTCGCCGCTGGTGTCCGAACTGGTGCTGCCGCCAGAGCTGCCGCCGTCATTCTTCTCGCGGCGCGGCGGCATCCCTGAACTGCTTGACGCCACCGCCAACCCCACCACCACCAGCACGCCCAAGGTGATCAGTACCGCGAAACTGCTCCATGCGAACGTGGCCCACGCGATAAAGGCGGCGACCAGTGGAATCAGCCAGCGCCGAAGCTTTGGGCGGTGTGTGGCTGCACGGCTCTGGCGCGGGTCGGGCCACAGGTCAGCAGGCGGCTGGGTTCCGAAGGTGTCGGCGTACAGATTCAGCGTAGACACGTACTGATGAGCGTAGTGCGCGGCGTCGCCGGGTTGCCCATTGGCCGGGTCGTGGTGCAGCGGCGCGGGCAGCAGCGGCGTCAGGCGCTCCCAGTAGTCGCGGGTAAAGGTCAGGTGCAGGTGCCACACTTCATCTATCAGTTTGGACGGCGTGACCGGAACCCCGCCCGTCGCGGCCAGTACCAGAAAGCGGCGATATTCTTCCAGCGCCCGCAGGGTCAGGGCAGGCGTCCAGCGGCGTTCGGCTTGCAGGCGGTCTATAAGTGCGGTGGGAAAGGTGTAGTTGAGCAGTGTGGCAGTGAGCGGGCTTGGGTCTGAAATCGCGCTTGGGCTGACGGTTCCGTGACGGCCAAGACTGGGCAAGGTATGCATCTGCTGGCTCCTGTGGATACTCGAAAGAGTGCCTATGACGGTGTTTCTTCCTGCCCTGAGCGTGCGCCCGCGCCGTCAGCCATCTGTCACGCAACGGTCAAGGCAGGCCAGAGTCTCGGCTTACCTGTGCCCGCTGCGGGTTTGCTACACTGGGGAAGTTGCGAGGCGCACTTGGGAATGAATCCGGTGCGCCTCGCTGATGCTGATGTAGTTTTGATTTGAGTGGGGCGGGGGTAAGTGAGCGCGGCGATTGCCCTTCCTTAGCCCCTTAGCACAAGCCCCTCAGACGCCCCACACCCTCAGTTTTGTCCGTCCGGGTCGGGCATACTCGCTGTGACCGCCCCGTCCACGCCGCTCTCGAAGCGCTTGAAATTCTCGCGGAACATGCGGGCCAGTTTGCGGGCCACCACGTCATAGGCGGCGGCATCAGCCCAAGCGTCGCGCGGGTTCAGCACGCCGTCTGGCACGCCGGAAACCTGTGCCGGAATCTCTAGCCCAAAGTGGGGTTCGCGCTCAAACGTCACGCCGTCCAGCCCGCCCGACAGCGCCGCATTCAGCATGGCCCGCGTGTGCCGGATGCTCATGCGTTTGCCCTGACCGTACATGCCGCCCGTCCAGCCCGTGTTCACCAACCAGACCTGCGCTCCGCTGGCCTGCACTTTCTGGGCCAGCAGGCGGGCATATTCGCCGGGATGCCGGGGCATAAAGGGCGCACCAAAGCAGGTGCTGAAGGTGGGCTGCGGCTCGGTGATGCCGTCTTCGGTGCCGGGAATCTTGGCCGTAAAACCACTCAGGAAAAAGTACATGGTCTGTTCGGGCGTCAGGCGGCTGATCGGGGGCAGCACGCCGTAAGCGTCGGCGGTCAGGAACACGATATTGCGTGGATGCCCGGCGCGGCCCGCCTCCACGATGTTGCCGATCTGATCAATCGGGTAGGCGCTGCGGGTGTTTTCGGTCAGGCTGCCGTCGTTCAGGTCAGGCGTGCCATCGCTGCCCAACACCACATTTTCCAGCACCGTGCCAAAGGTATGGGTGGTGCGGTAAATATCAGGTTCCGCCTCGGCGTTCAAGCCGATCACTTTGGCGTAGCAGCCGCCTTCGAAATTAAAGACGCCGTCGTCTGTCCAGCCGTGTTCGTCATCCCCGATCAGGGCGCGAGTGGGGTCGGCGCTGAGGGTGGTTTTGCCCGTGCCACTCAGTCCGAAAAACAGCGCTACGTCGCCGCCCTTCCCATCAATATCGGCCCCCACGTTGGCCGAGCAGTGCATAGGCATCACGCCCCGCTCTGGCAACAGGAAATTCAGCACGCCGAAGATGGCTTTTTTGTTCTCGCCCGCGTACTCGGTGCCGCCGATCAGTACCATTTTCCGGCTGAAATTGACCAGAATGAAGGTGTCGCTGCGAACGCCGTCCTGCACGGGGTCGGCACGGAATCCGGGCAGATTCAGCACTGTCCAGTCGGGCGCAAAGTCGGCCAATTCCTCGGCACTGGGCCGCACGAACATATTGCGTACAAACAGCGAGTGGTACGCCATTTCCTGCACAAAGCGCACGCCGAGGCGGTGGGCCGGGTCGGTGCCCGCAAACAGGTGCTGCACAAATAGCTCTTTTCCATCTGCATTCGCGCCAGTGTTGATATACGCCGTCATCTTGTCCAGCAGGCGGTCAAACACCACCGGGCTGATCGGCGTGTTGAATCCGCCCCACCACACGGCGTCGCGCGTCAGGTCGTCTTCCACGATAAAGCGGTCTTTGGGGCTGCGGCCTGTTTTGTTGGTGCGAACCGCCAAGGGGCCGCCCGCCGCGATTCGGCCTTCGCCGCGCCGCAGGGCAGCCTCGTACAGTTCAGTCACGCCGGGTTGAAGGTGTAGCGTGGCGTTGTGGATGCCCAAATCGGTCAGGGTGGCTGTGGTTGGATGGCTGTCTGGCAACCCCGTCGCCTCTTGGCGTGCGCTGGTCAGGCTCATAAGTCCTCCCTTGAAAATGAATAAGTGTGAACGGTTACCCCCTGATTGTGGCCTGTGAAGCGGTTCCAGACCAACCTTAGTGTAGTCACCGCAGCAGGGACAACACTTTTGATGTGTACGCAAATGCATGATGCATAACGCTTGGGCCAGCGCTGAAGTTCTGGCTTGCACTTAAAAAGGGCCACACAGCTTCCGCATGCGTGGCCCCTCTAGAGGTTTGATTGTTATCTGAGAAGTTTTACTGCCCCAGTTGCAGCGGCGTGCCGTTCGTATCAACTACGCGCACTTGGCTGTAGCTGCCGCTTAGGCGCACCAAAGTCCACGGGCTGGTGATGGCCTGCGTGGTAATCGAACCCGCGCCGGGAGCCGTGACCGCCACTGTGAGAGTCAGCACGCCGTTTTGGGCGCTGGCGTTGGTCACGCGCACGCTGTAGCCACCCGTGTTGCGTTGGCCGAGGAAAATCCCGACTGCCGTTTCTCCCGCATTCAGGCGCGGCGCGGCGGGAATCCCGGTCTGGCGGCCATAGGCGGTGGCATACACGCTGCCGAGGGCGGTTTGGGTGGTGGCGATTTGAATGGCCCCGCTAGTGGCGCTGGCATTGGTGCCGCTAGCGACTTCCACGAAGCCCACGCGCCCAGCCGTCGTGCCCGCTCCAGTTCCCGGCGTAGTGGTGACCGTTCCCGTCGTGCCTGTGCCGATGCTACTCACCGTTCGGACACCCGGCAGCACATACAGCGCGGTTCTCAGGCTTTCTTGGGGGGCAGGTTCAACCGTCAGGGCGGCGTCGCCTGCGCTTTGTTCATTCAGTACGGCTACGGCCAATGGCCCTTGCCCCAGCAGCGCTTGGCCCAGAGCCGCGCCTTCCTCACTGGTCAGATTGCCCGCGCCCGCCAGCCCGTTCACGCCCACTCCGGTAGCCACCCCATTGGTGGTGCTCAGCTTCTGCCAGCGCGTCCCATCGGTAAAGTACACGGCGCTCAGGGCCGCGCCGCCTTCGGGCCGCACACTGAACAGGCCCGCCGCGTCGCGAGTCACGTTCACTTTCACGTTGCTGGGCGTGCTGGGCAGGCGGTAGGTGGCCTTGCCGTTCACGCTGAGGGTTCCGGCCAACGCCAGCGGGTCTTGCCCGACTTGGGGCTGCAACGTCACCGCCACGCCGCCAATTTTCAGGCTGCTTTGGGTGCTGCTGCCCAGCGTGCCGTACACCCACACGATGCGTTCCTGCGTGCCGCCGTACAGCGTGGCTTCGTGAACCCGCACATTGCCTGCACCTGTCATGCTGCACCCCGCCAGCAGTCCGGCGCTCAGTGCCAACAGACCACCCAGAACGAATTTAGAAGACTTCATAGGGGCAGCTTAGGCGGGCTGCCTGATGACCGACTGAACGGGCCTTGAGCAAATGCATACGCAGGGCAGAAGCCTCAGCGGCTCAGCAACTCCCGCGCATGCGTCAGCGCCGCATCCGACGTGTTGCCGCTCATCATGCGGGCTATTTCTTCAAGGCGTTCTTGGGGGTTCAGCAGGCGCACCCGGCTCACCGTGCGGCCTCCTTCTACATGCTTTTCCACCTTGTAATGCTGATCGGCGCGGGCGGCAATCTGCGCGAGGTGCGTGACCACCAACACTTGACGCGACGCGGCCAGCCCCGACAATTGCGCCGCCACCGCCAACGCCGCCGAGCCGCCGATTCCGGCGTCGACTTCGTCAAAAATCACGGTGGGGGTGTCGGCCCCCAACACCGTACTGATCGCCAGCATCACCCGCGACAACTCGCCGCCCGACGCGACATCGGCCAGGGGTGCGAGGTCTTCGCCGGGGTTGGCCGTGAAGTACAGCAGCACGTCGCTGATACCGCTCAGCACGGGCGTGGGCAGCGGCGACAGCCGGAATTCGAGGCGGGCGTGCGGCATCCCCAATTCCCGAATGACTGCCAGTAGCGAGGCGGCCAGCGGGGCAGCGGTGCGGGTGCGGGCGGCGTCCAGCGCCTTGCCTGCGGCCAACGCTGCGGCTTTTAGGGCGTTCACATCGGCCTCCAGCGTTCCGGCGTCGTGTTCGTCGCGTTCCAGCGCGGCCAGCTCTGCATTCACCGACTCCTGAAACGCCAGTACATCTTCCAATGTCGGCCCGTATTTGGCCCGCAGCTTGCCCAGTGCCGACAACCGGGCTTCTACGCGGGCCAGTTCCTCGGGATCGGGGGCGCTGTCTTCGGCGGTGCCGCGTAGCTCGCCCACGATGGCCTGCACGGCGTCCAAGGCTTCGCGCAAATCTCGCTGCAACCCGGCGCTCGTTTCGTCGTATTTGGCCCCGGCGTTCAGCGCCCGCACCGCTTCGGCTATCAGCCCAGTCGCGCTTACTTCTCCATCCGACAGGAGTTCCAGCGCCCCCGCCGCCCCCTGCGCGATGGTGTCCAAGTTTGCCAGCCGGGTCAGATCGGTACTCAGCGGTTCTTCCTCACCGGGTTGGGGGGCAATTTCGGCAATCTCGCGGGCTTGAAAGGTCAACAAATCCAGTTGCCGCGCCCGCTCTCGCTCGCCCGTTCGCAGGGCGTCCAGCCGCGCCGCCGCTTCCTGCCACGCCCGGTAAGCCGCCCGGTATGCGCCCGATTCTGCTGCCACTTGCCGGTCTAGCAGGTCACGCTGGTTGGCAGGAGTGAGCAAACTGACCGCGCTGTGCTGCCAGTGAATCGTGAGGTGAGTGGTGGCCCATTCCTGCAATTCGCGCACGCTGACCACTTCGCCGTCCAGCCGCGCCGTTCCGCGTCCCTGCGTGGTCACGCGGCGGCTGGCGCTGAATTCATCCGACTGCTGTTCCCAGAAGCCTGTGACCAGCAGCGCGTCTTCTCCCGTGCGGATCAGATCGGTGTTGGCCCGCGCCCCCAGCAGCAGCCCCAGCGCGTCTACGATGATGCTTTTGCCCGCGCCCGTTTCGCCCGTAAACGCCGAGAATCCGCCGCGAAGTTCCAGCGTCAGGGCCGGAATCGTCGCCAGATTCCGCACTTCCAGCCGAGCTAAGCCGCCGCCAGACGGGAAAACCTGCTGGGGCTGGGGCGCGGTTTGGGGTACGGCGGGGGGGTGGGGGGTGCGGGCCTTGCGGGTCACGCCCCGGAGTTTAGAGCGTTTGCGGGTGGGGGCATGGAGAGCGGGGCCGCGATTGGGAAAAGGGTAGGGTGGCTTGTATTGATAAACGATATGGGAGTATATTGATAAGCGACAAGGGTCAGTTATGAGACTACGGCTGACCGGGGGGATGTATGTTGAACGTCACACCGGAAATCGCCCGCAATGTGCTGAATTTCGTGCTGAGTGCCACGCAGGTTTTTGCTGCGATTGGTCTTGCGATCTATACCTTTTTGGGCTTAGGCGCTCTGCTGAGTGGCCGTGAACTTGATTTCAACCAGTCATATTCCATTGCCCTAAATGCACACATTACTCTGCTAAATAAGAACTCTTTCAGCATATCTGGTTTAGACTTACCTGTAGAGCCTAACAGTGACTGGCAGAGGATGCTGATACTTTTTGGAATTTTTTTTACGTTGGCCGCCATTATATATGTGGCGGGCTATCTCAAAAAGCTGCTCAACAAAATTATTGACGATCCCTTTCAATCAGGTATTGCGCCTAAGTTTCGTATCATGGCTTACGCTCTCCTAAGTATGCAACTTTTGGAAATAATCTATAAATCAATTCTCTTCTTTGATAGCCGGGGCCGCGAGGCACAGAGAATGATTGAAAATACATTTGGGAGTTTGGCTGCCATCAAGACCGTCAGTGTGAGCAGGAGTCTCTTTCCTAATATTGATTTTTCTCCGCTCTGGGCCGCTCTCGCCCTCATTCTCCTTGCCGCCGTGTTCCAGCGTGGGCACGATCTGCGCGAGCAAGAGCGGAGCTTGAGGCTGGATCAGGAACTCACCGTCTGATGCCTGTCCGGGTCAACTTAGAGCGCGTGCTGATTGAGCGCCACATGACCCTCAGCGAACTGTCGGTGCGGGTGGGGGTCACGCTCGCCAACCTCAGCATTCTGAAAACGGGCAAGGCGCGGGCCATCCGGTTTTCCACGCTGGACGCCATTTGCCGCGCCCTGCACTGCCAACCCGGAGACCTGCTGGAGTGGGTAGACGGCCCGCCCGATGCCGACGAATAAAGGTGTGCTGAGCTATAAAATTCAGTCCTCAACGCCCGCCCGACACGTCCAGAATGGCCCCAGTCGTATACGACGCTTCCTCTGACAGCAGCCAGAGAATGGCCCGCGCCACTTCCTCCGGTTCCCCGCCCCGGCCCATCGGCACGCCCGCAGACAGCCGCGCCACACGCTCCGGCTCGCCGCCGCTGGCGTGCATGTCGGTGGTAATCAGGCCGGGGCGCACGCTGTTTACGCGGATGCCTTCGCCCGCGACTTCGTGGGCCAGTCCAACGGTCAGGGTGTCTACCGCGCCCTTAGACGCCGCATAGTCCACATATTCGCCCGCCGAACCCAGCACCGCCGCCCGCGACGACACGTTCACGATTGCGCCGCCTTGCCCGCCGCGCCGCGTGGACATGCAGCGCACGGCTTCGCGGGCACACAAAAAACTGCCGATCACGTTGGTGTCGAAGATTCGTCTGAGGCGGGCGGCGTCCAAGTGTTCCACACGGGTCTGCTGCTCCAAAATGCCCGCGTTGTTCACCAAGGCGGTCAACGTGCCCAACTGCCGCGCAACTTCCCGGAACATCCTTTCTACATCAACTTCACTGCTCACGTCGGCCTGAATGGCAATTGCTCGGCCTCCACTTGCCTCTATGGCTGTCACGACTGCTTGGGCAGCGGCGGCATCCTGCCTGTAATTCACGGCCACCGCGTAGCCTTGTCGGGCGGCCAGCAACGCCGTGGCCGCCCCGATGCCCCGACTTCCGCCTGTCACCAGCACCACTTGATCCATACGTTCAATCTAGGGGAATCTGCACCACCTTCCCCATGCTGCCCCCGCCGAACATGAACCTTGCGTTACATTCCCCCCATCCTCAGCTCTAGGATGCGGGCCACAATGACCACATTGCCTGCTCTACATCCGACTTTGGCTGGGCAGGCGTGACAAGGAGAACCATGAACAACGACATGAACGGCGGCGTAAGCAAACGCAGCCTGCTGCTGCTCGGCGGTCTCGCGGCCCTGAGCCTGAACCCTGACCTTCGCCGCAAGCTGGTACTCGGCACCCGTGACGCGCTGGGCACGGCGCAGGGCACGCTGGACGGCACCATCAAACCCGCACTCGCTGGTGCGGCGCTGCAGGCCGGACACGCGGGGCACGTGGCGCAGGCTGCGGCGCAATCTGCCGTGCAGACCGCCATGCACACGGCTACGCACACGCTGGAAACCTTGCGTGAAGAAGTGCCGCCCCGCGCACAAGCCCTGTTGGGCAGCGCACAGGAAGCGGCGGGCGTATTGGCTGCCGGAGCCGCCGCCAAAGCCGTGCAGTTGCGCCACGATGCAGGCGAGGCCGCGCAGGTGGCCCGCGAGGAAGCTGGCAAACGCCTGACCACGCTGTCGGGCGATGTGCTGGAGGCTACCGCCGAACGCCGGGAAGCCGCCGCTAAAGCATTGACTGCGGCCCAAGCCACCGGCAAAACCGCGGGCAGCGCCCTGATTGCCGATGTCAGCAGCCGCGTACAGGGCTTACTCAGCGACACGCAGGACACCGTGGAAGGCCGCCGCCACGCCGCCGAAAAAGCCTTGGCCCGCGCCCGTAAAGACGCCGAGAAAGAACTGCGGGCGGCCCGCAGGGAGTGGAAGCCTGCCAAGTTGGAAAAAGCCGTCGCCAAGCGAATCGCGCCCCTACACAAGCAGGCCGAGCGCGAGTTGGCTCAGTTCGAGAAGGAACTGCACAAGAAGACCAAGCAGGCAGCGCGTGGTGGCCGCCAGATCGAGGGCAAGATGAAGAAAGAAGTAGCGGTGAAGACGGTGAAAGTGAAGGCGGCCAAGGCCAAAGCGATGAACGAAACCGAGCGCAGCAGTAGCAGCGGCGTCATCGGCCTCGTGCTGTTGGCAACGGGCGCAATCGTGTTGGCCCGGATTCCGGTGGCGCGTCAGGGCATCCTGAACGCTGTAGAGTCCATCAACCCCGGCGCGGCGCAGGGCCTCAAGAATGCAGGCCGCAGCGCCCGCAACCTGATCGGTACGATGTGGCTAGAGCGCATGGAAGAAGAGCCTAAGCCCGCCACGCCGCCCGCTGCCAGTGCGCCCGCACCGACCACTGCAGCCGCAGCCGTGGCCCCCGCCGCCGGAGCCGCCGCAGACACGCAGGGAGCCACCACCGGAGCCACCTGGGGCGGAGCCATCGCCCCCGATTCTCCCGCCGCAGGCAACGCCAGCAATACCACTAAGCCCAGTGGCACGGACGCCAGCAAAACAAATTAAGGCAAGTTGTTCTGGGGTTTAGGCTCTAGGGTAGGAACAAAAGAGGAGAGGCCGCCGCGTGCGTGCCTCTCCCTTTCTTTGGATTCTGGTGACTTGTCGGAATAGAGTGGGGTTCACAGCCTAAATCGCACGCCTCGGAGCCAGAATTACTCCACCCCAATCCCCGCCACAAACTCCCCCATCTCTGCCACGATCTGCGCTTCAGCCTCGGCGCGGGTCACGGTAGGAAGGCCGTCGCCCTTTTGCGGGCCGTAGCGTCCGAAAAAAGCGTGATTGGCCCCCTTGATGACGGTCAGGCGGGCAGAGGTGGGCAGGCGGCTGAGGCCATCCCGAACATCGGCAGCGTCGGCTACACCGTCATGCTCGGCCAGCAGCGACAGTACGGGCAAGGGCGCTCCCGGCAAGTCGCGCAGGCTCACGTTGCCCGCTGGGTACGCGCCCATCAGGATCAGGCCCGCCAGTTGCGTCCTGTTGTCACGGGCGTATTGGGCCGCCATCGCGCCGCCCAGCGAATGCCCGGCCAGAATCACGCGCTTGCCCCCGCCAAACTGCTTGATCAGGGCGTCGGCGCGGCCAATGCCGGTCACGGCCAAATCCAGCGGGAAGGCGGGAATCACGGTTCGCACGCCCCGCCCCGCCAGCGCTGTGCCCAACCATTCGTAGGCTTGCGGACGCACCAAGCCGCCGGAATAGAACACCAGTAGCGTGTCGTATTGCCCGTTTACAGGCTGAATATCCAAAAATGTGCCAGGCGTGCTTTGAAGCGTGGCGCGGGCCTGTGCGCCCTGCACGGCGGCGTCTTGGCCGACAACCAACGGCGGGCGATTCACCACCCCGATGCCGACAGCCAATAAATAGCCCAGAAATCCAGCCAGAAGAATGGCGAGCCACACGCGGGCACGGGGCGAGAGGCGCGGGCGCTGAGAGCGGAGGCGGGTCATGGCCCCAGCCTATGCGCTCTCACAGACCGTCCGAATCTTTAGCCCACCTTCATCTTCCCCCCGTGCCTGATCCAAACAGCTCTGCCGTGCATATAGCTGTTCAGAACAAGAGGCCGAGCCGCATGGCCCACAAGGAGAACCACCATGACGAACATTAAAATCGGACTGACCGCCCTCGCCGCCCTTTCTCTCGCCTCCGCCGCCAGCGCCCAGATGGGTCAAGCCTACGTGCGTGTCGTTCACGCCGTCAGCGACGCCCCCAATGTCGACGTGTACGTGGACGGCGTCCGCACCGTCGCCAACGCGCCTTTCAAGGCCGTCACCAGCTTCGGTGAAGTGCCTGCTGGCCCACACAAAGTCATGGTCACCGCCGCTGGAATGATGGACACTGTGGTCTTCGAGGCCGACGTGAACCTGACCGCCGGAACGTACTACACCGTCGCCGCTGTCGGCTACCTGAAGAACGTGAAGCCCAAGATCTTCACGGCCACCAGCATGAACATGAACAAGGCCAAGGCCGCCGTCAACGTCTACCACCTCTCGCCCGACGGCCCCCGCGTGCAGGCTTTGGCTGTAGACATGAGCAACGCCAAGCTGCTGCCCATGGGCCTCGCCTACGGCAACAAGGCCAGCCTGCTGGTCAACCCGATGGGCGTCAACCTGAACGTCGTGCCTTTCGGCAAGATGGAACCCGTCGTCAAGAACATCAGCGGCATCAGCGTGGCGGGCGGCAAGAGCTACAGCCTGTTCGCAGTGGGCACGCTGGGCGGCAAGACCTTTGATGTCGTCGTGGCCGAAGACAAACTGGTCATGGGGAGCATGAACGAGAAGTAAGTCCGATTCTGATCTTGGGGCGTAGTCTCTAGGATCGGAATATAGGAAAGCAGGCTGGGGGGCGCAGAAATTTGGCCGCCCAGCCCGCTTTTTTGGCTCTGAGCTGTGAACGACAAACTATTCGGAGTAATTCTGTTGCATGGCCCACAGCTCAATTCTCACAGCCTTGAAAGGAGGACTGACATGAAATTTTTACGGGCGTTCATCGCCGTTGCCCTGCTGAGCGTATTGGGCTTTATCGGATTAGAAGTGCTGGGCTGGGTCAATCCGGTGGTGGCCCTGTTTGGCCGGATTACGCAGGCGTTGGGCGTTCCGGCGGTTTTTCAGTTCCTGCACCAGATTTTCGGTTTGGGCAGCACAGGCAAAAGCGTGGCCTTCGCGGGGGTGCTGGTGGGCTGGGTCGGCGGCCTGACGTTGCTGGGGGCGTTGGTCAGGCCTTGGCAAGCGGGCGCGGTGGTGGCGTTGGCGCTCTTGGCGTTTACTCCGCTAGAAGTGGCGATTGGCAACGGCGTGGTCTTCGGTTTGCTGCTGTGGGCCGCAGAGAAACTGCTGTCTCCCCACGCTCCCGTTGCTACGGTTGCGCCGCCCGCATCTGCCGAGTTGGTGCCGCCGCCCCATCTGCCCAATGTGCGCTTAGCCAAAGCGGATACCACGCGCCGCACAGTCACGCTGGCCTTGGCGGGCACAGGCGCGGCGGTTCTGGCTGCGGGAGCAGGCCGCCTGATTTCTGTCGGCGGTGGCAGTGCAGCAGCTTCGGCAGCAGTTCCGGTCACGCCCGGCAGTCTGCCCGCTGGCGTTACGCCCGTCTCCAACTGGTACTACGTCAGCAAGAATCTGGAAGCTTTAGACCCGCGTATCAAGGGCGAAAAGTGGCGTTTGAAGGTAGATGGATTGGTCGGCACACCCAAAACCCTGACGCTGGAAGACCTCGCCCGCTTTCCCGCCGTGACCAGTGAACGCACGCTGGCCTGCATCAGCAATCCGGTGGGCGGCCCGCTGATTTCCAACGGCATCTGGGAAGGCTTCCGACTGGCCGACTTGCTGCGCGAGGTGGGCATCGGCAAAGAGGCCCGTTTTGTCCTGTGGGAAGCCGAAGACGGCTACACCGAAAGCCTGCCGCTGGGCGACGCGCTAGACCCCGAAGTGCTGCTGGTCACGCGCCTGAACGGTGCGCCGCTGACGCCCAAGCACGGGTTTCCTCTGCGCGTGCTGATTCCTGACCGCTACGGCATGAAGCAGCCGCGCTGGCTGACCAAAATTACCCTCAGCGCCACCGATAAACCCGGCTACTGGGTGCAGCGGGACTGGAGCCGCACCGCCCGCCTAGAACTGCAAAGCCGCATCGATTTTCCCGAAGAAATCAACCCGCAGGTCAAGGCAGGCCAGCCCATCACGGTGCGCGGTATGGCGTTTTTTGGCACCAAACCCATTACCCGCGTGGAGGTCAGTACGGACGGCGGCCAAACGTGGGGACAGGCCAAACTCACGCCGCCGCGCAATACGTCGGTGTGGACGCTGTGGGCCTTCGACTGGACACCCACCGCCGGAGCCGCCATGCTGATGGCCCGCGCCTACAGCGGCCAAATAGAGCAAAAAACCGCCGAACGCGACGCCCTACCGGAAGGGGCGACGGGGTATCACCGCTTTATCGTGAATGCAGGCTGATTTTTCCGGCAGAAAAGACGAGTTGAGTCGCGTGTAAATCCCCCAGTCTGCTCCGCAGTCGGCCCCCTTAAAAGGGAGCGCAAAATCAGTTGTCCTCCCCTCAAGGGGGGGCGTTGCGCCAGCAACGGGGGGGTTCACCCAGAAGCTCAGCTGCTTGCCAGCAACGGGGGTTCACCTTCCAAGCCAAACAACTCCCATCCTTTGGAATGAGGCTCACCTTCCCCCCAAGTGTTAGGCTCACCCGGATATGGATTGGTTCTACGCACTCATTTACGGCATCGTCGAAGGCATCACCGAATTCCTTCCCATCAGTTCTACCGGGCACCTGATTTTGGCCGGAAACCTGATGGGCGTGCCGTGGACACAAGAGGTCAAGGCCGCCTTCGAGGTAGTCATTCAGGGCGGCGCGATTCTGGCCGTGGTGGCCTTCTACTGGCGCGATTTCGTGCAGCAGGGGCGCGACATTGGCCGCGATCAGCCGACGCAAAGGCTGTGGCTGGGCGTGCTGGTGGCCTGCATTCCCGCCGTCGTGCTGGGCCTCGCCTTCGGAGACTTCATCAAGGCCAACCTGTTCCGGCCCAGTGTGGTGGCATGGGCCTTGATCGTGGGCGGCGTCATCATGTGGCTCATAGAAAGCCGCAAAGTGCAGCCTGCCGTCCACGACATCAAAAATATCGGCGTGGGCAAGGCCTTCATGATCGGGGCGCTGCAATGCCTCGCGCTGCTGTGGCCCGGATTTTCGCGCAGTGCCAGTTCTATTCTGGGCGGCATGGTGCTGGGCCTAGACCGCCAGACCGCCACCAAATTCAGCTTCTATCTGGGTGTGCCCACGCTGGGCGGCGCGGCGCTGCTCAATTTCATTCAGGAACGCGAACTGATCTTGGGCGAAATTGGCCTACTGAACGTGTTTATCGGCGCGGCCACCAGCTTCGGCGTGGCTTACCTCGCCATCGGCTGGCTCCTGAAGTTCGTGTCCACCAACAATTTCAAGGGTTTTGCCGTTTACCGCGTTATCGTGGGCGTCATCATCCTGATCTTGGTGGCGACAAACGTGATGAGCAATGGTTCGCTGGCCGTGACCCAGTAAATACAAAAATTTCGGAGGGGGCGGGGCGGCAGGGGCCAGTGTGTCCCTTCTGCCCCAACTCTTTTAGACTGATCCCGTGACCCACAGTTCGCCCACTCTGTACCGCCCTTTCCTCAGCGGGAAATACACCGTGTCGGCGGGCCTGTACCGCTTAGGCGTGCAGCCTGTACCGTTCGTGGGGCCGGACGCGGCAGAGGCGCTGGAAACACATACGTTTGCGCTGGACGACACCTACCCGGCGTTCGTGGCGAGCAAAGCAGCGGCCCATGCGCGGGCCTTGCACCAGTACGCGGGAGAGGCAGGCCTGACGCCTGCGCTGCGGTGGGCGGCGTTAGATTTTATCGCCCGCACCCTGGCCGCCGAGAGTGAGGGGTGCATGACGTGGGACGGCCAGCACTTCAGTAACGCGGCGTTGGGCTGGACGGCGGCCCTAGATGTAGAACGCGGCACGGTGGAAAGCCTGACCAAAGCTGCTGGCCCGCTTTCCGATTTGATAGCCGACATCCAGCCTATTTCTGCCCTCGATTTTTTGGCCCTGAATGCCCCCGAAGACCTCGCCCTCTTGGCCCGGCATCCGGCCACAGGGGCGGATTTTTTGGCTGCCGTGCATGTGATGTCGCCGCAGCACTGGCACCCGCTGGACAAGCTGGGGCGAGATTTTACTTTCGTCCACGCACCCGTTGCGGGCAGCGGCCCCCTGAACGCCACCGCGCCGCGCCTCGTGGACGCCGTGATTTCGCGGGGGCCGTTCGTGCGTTTCGCGTGGGGCGTGGCGATGAGTGACCGCCTAGACCATCATCCTGCCGCCCCGCCTGACGCAGACCGCGCCCAGGCCACTGCCTTCGATCCTGACCGGGCTTTTGTGCGTGTAGAGCGCCAGACCCTGACCGGATTCCCAGAGGCACACGGGGCGCTGTTTACCATTCGGCCCTTCATCTATCCGCTGCGTCAGGCGGTGGCCGACCCCGCTCATGCCCGCGCTCTGGCCGCCGCGCACCGCTCCATGACGCCCGAACAGGTGGAGTACAAGGGCTTGACTGCTCTGCTGCCCGATCTGCTGGCGTGGTTGGCTGGGCAGGCGGCAGGCCAATGAGAGCTAGACTATGGGGCGTGAATGTTCGCCGATGGTGGGTTGGCCTAGGCTTGTTGCTTACGGCGGGTCTGTCGGCCTGTTCGCCGCAGGATGGCTCGGCGCAGACCCAGCAAACGCAGACTCAGACCCAGCAGACCCAGACCCAGCAGACGCAGCGGACGCCATCCGCACAAGCTCCCCGCACCGACTCACAAAGCGGCCTGCCCTTCATCGCCGTCACCGCCCTCCCGCGTGAGGGTCAGCAAACCCTGCGCCTGATCGACCAGAACGGGCCTTTCCCGTACTCCAAAGACGGCGCGAGCTTTGGCAACCGCGAGGGCATTTTGCCCCAGCAGCCGCGCAACTATTACCGCGAGTACACCGTCAAAACGCCCGGAGAACGTGACCGGGGGGCGCGGCGCATCGTGTGCGGCGGCGTCCAGACGTTTACCGAGTGCTATTACACCGCCGACCACTACGCCTCCTTCCAGAGAATCCGCCCATGATCAATGTGTTCAACGCCCCGCCCGAAGGCATCCAGACCGCCCCACACGACATGCGAATCATTGCCGCCGGGTATCAGGTGTCGGTGCGCGAAGTCGACCTGACCCGCGTGCGCGACAAAGACAGCCTGATGCTGGCGCTGTTGCGCGGGCTGGCGCTGACCCAGACGTTTGGGCACAACTGGGACGCCCTGTTTGACGTGCTGACCGACCCCGAAGCCCGCCCCGCCCGCTTTGCGCTGGTGCTGTGCGACTACGACCATTTCCGTAAGCGCCACGCCAAGCTGTGTGCAGAGCTGGAAGCCGTGCTGCTGGACGCCCAGCGCAGCGCCACCGAGGCGGGCCGCCAGTTGTGGGTCTTGGCCGAAGAACCCGAAGGCCAGTTGCGCCGCTGGTAGCCGCTTGATCTGCCTCCCTGTTCCGTTTGGTGAGGGCGGGCCAGTTCTGCGGCCCCGCGTCCTCTACACTTGCCCCCGATGAATGCCGTGCCGCCGCTCTCCCCCTCCATTTCTGCTCCCCGCCTCATTCTGGGCATAGACACCTCCTGCGACGATACGGGCGTGGGCGTGGTGGAACTGTTGCCCAGCGGCAGCGTGCGGGTGCGGGCCAACCGGATCTGGTCTCAGCAGGTGCATGCCCGGTACGGCGGGGTCATGCCGGAACTCGCCAGCCGCGAACACGTGGAGCGCATAGACGAAATCATGGGCGCGGCGCTGGAAGAAGCGGGCCTGAGTGTGCAGGACATCGGCGCGGTGGCGGCCACGTCCGGGCCGGGCTTGGTGGGCGCGTTGCTGGTGGGGCTGATGTACGGCAAAGGCGTGGCGCAGGCGCTGAATGTGCCGTTTTTTGCCGCCCACCATCTGGAAGGCCATATTTTCGCGGCGGCCTCGGAAGAAGAGTTGCAGGCTCCCTATCTGGCGCTGGTGGTCAGTGGCGGCCACACCCACCTGTTCGACGTACCCGAAGAAGGCAAGTACGTGCTGGTGGGGGCCACCCGCGACGACGCGGCAGGCGAAGCCTTCGATAAGATTGCGCGGCTGGCGGGCCTCGGTTATCCCGGCGGCCCAGCCATCAGCGAGGCGGCCACGCGGGGCGACCCCGACGCCGTGCCCTTCAAGGAGCCGCTACAGGGCCAGAAAGGCTTCGAATTCAGCTTCAGCGGCCTGAAAACTGCCGCGCTGTTGGCCCACAAAGCCGGAGCCAAACCCGAAGACTTGGCCGCCAGTTTCGAGCGGGCCGCTGTGCGCTTTTTGGTGAAAACCACCCTGCGGGCCGCCCACGCATATGGGCGCGGCACGGTGGTGGTGTCGGGCGGAGTGGCCGCCAACCGTGCCCTCCGCGCTGCCTTCGCCGCCACCGACCTACACGCCGTGTTTCCCGGTGCGGGCCTGAATACCGACAACGGCGCGATGATCGCCTTGGCCGGAGCCGCCGCCTTGCACGCGGGCCGCTCCCCAAGTGCGCTGGACGCTGGAGCAGAGGCATACGCACCGCTGGCAACGCCGCTGGCCGAGGCATAAACGTCCCAAATCCCCTGTCCTAATGAGGACATTCGGCCTAACATGTTATTGCTGTCTTTAAATTTCAGTTTGCGTTTGACAGCTATTTGTCCCCTCCGACTTGCATAAGGTAGAGTTATTAAACTCGGCCTGTATGGCTGCAAGAGATCGGGGCGAAAAAAGCGGCAGTCATGAGTGAAGGCTCAAATTGAGCTAAAGCCCGCAAGCTTTGAGGAGTGAGGGTGTCCGTCCCGCGAAATTGCTCCGTTACTTGCACTTTTTCCTCAGATCAGGCCGCTCTTTTCAGATGTACGCGTACTGTGGCGGGAGCCATTGCTCTAACAAATTCTACTTTCTCCGATACTGGTTCTCACCGTAACTGGCTGGGCTGTCATGAAATAGAGGCTCTACACATTGACCATTGGCAGATGTGCGTCTAATATGCCTTTCACGAGTCATTCAAGATTCGGCAGTTGTTCCTGTTCGCCCGTCAAGGCATCAGATCATCCGCTGACCCTTTCCGCGCCTGCGGAACTTGGGCCATTCTTACCGTTCCCCGCTGCTCTCATAAAGGAGTCACTTTACCTCATGGCCCTGAAACCGATCTCTATTGGCTCGGCACTCCTGCTCGGTACGCTCCTCATCGGTTGTAACCCCACCGATCCCGTACCGACTGGCGATACCACCCCGCCTACCGTCAGTCTGAGCGCTGCCTTGACCGCAGTGGCCCAGGGCGCGAGCACCACCCTGACCGCTACTGCCACCGATAACGTGGCCGTGACCAAGGTCGAGTTTTTCAACGGTGCGACCAAGCTTTCCGAAGACACCACCGCGCCCTACGAGGCAGTCGTCACCGTCGGCGCAACCACCACCTACACCGCCACCGCCTACGACGCGGCAGGCAACAAGGCGTCGGCCACCACCAGCGTCAGTGTGGCTGCGGGAACGGGTTCGGTGCAGGGCACAGTCGTTGATCAGAACATCGGCGCACCTGTGGCAGGCAGCACCATCACGGTCATGCAGGGCGCAACCAATCTGGGCACCTTCACCAGCGGCGCAGACGGCTCGTTCAGCTTGCCCTCGTTGGCTGCAGGCAGCTACGACATCAAGGCCCGCAAAGCCGGACACGCAGGCAGCGACCTGTACGGCGTCGTGGTGACCGACGGCGCGGCGACTTCCGTGTCGCTCGTGCAGCGCCCCGCCTTCGACACCAGCGCCACCACCAACCCCGCCAAATTGATCCTGACTCGCGGCGACGGCAGCACGCCGCTGGCTGGAGCGACCTTCAATGCCAGCACGGGCATAGATTTCAAGATCGTGTCGGCTGCTGATTCCGACCACGTGGGGCCAGTACGGATCGTGTACGCGCAACTGGGCCGCACGCCCGGCAGCGCGGGTATTACTGCCGCCGCCAACGCCAGCAACTACAATTTCACGCCTCAGCAGAACCTGCCCAAAGTCGTGGATTCCGGCTCGGTCACGGTGGGCACCGCCGCCAGCGTTCCCAACTTTACGGCGGGCTTCGGCAGCGCGGCGGGCGAAACCGTGTACATGACCGTCATGGCCGTGGACTACAACTACAACTACTCGCGCTACGTAGTGCCGATCAAACTGATCAATACCTCGGCCACAGCGGGCAATACGGTCGTCGCTCCTACACAGGCCGCCGCCACCGCCTACACCCTCAAGCAGGAGGGCTCTTGGACGACGCCCTACAGCACCCCCACGCCCGACGCGGCTCCGAGCGGCTCCGGCGTGTTCGTAGAAGTGCGCTGGTGCTACACCAACGTCACTGCGACGGCTAGGCCCTTCGCCTTCGATATCGAGCGGTCTGGCGACGGCACCACCTTTACCAAAATCGGCACTGTGGGCGGCAACAGCAGTACCAGTTGTGACGTCAACCAGCAGGCCCGGCCCTTCAACTTCCGCGACACCAGCGCCGACCTGACGGTGGGCAAGACCTTTACCTACCGCGTGCTGGCGCGTGGAGCCAACAGCGTGGCCAGCAACACCACCCAGACCACGCCGCTGGCCCAGTTCACGCCCACCTTCATCGGGCCAGCCGACGAGTCTACCGGCGTGTCTCTCAATCCCACCTTCGTCATGGGACAAAACCAGACGGCCATCGGGGCCGACGGGGCGGGCTACAACCTGCGTCTGCGCGACCTGATGACCCTCGGCGGCTACAACCTGCCCGGTGCATCGGCCAACGCCTTGATCCGGGTCGAGGAAGGCACGGGCGCGACAGGCAACGGCATCGCCGCCGGACAGTCGCTGGTGTTCGTGTCGAGCGGCGCGTCCAATACGGCTGCGCTGCTGACCCCGCCCACGACTGCCGGATCGATTCGCACCGATACGTCCGGCAAATACGTGGCGTCCAAACCCAACTTGATTCCCGTGGATACGGCGGCGCATACGGTCAGCATTCCTTGGAATGTGCTGGTCGCCACGCCGCTTCAGCCCCTGCGCCCCTACAAGTGGGAAATGTACTCCGGCTTCGCCTACAAGTACGCTCCCGCCGAGGGCAACCGCATCTCGGCCTACTCGGTGTACACCTGGCCCGACGGCACAGTGGCTCCGATCAACCAGACGCGCGGCACCAACATCAACTGGGATTTCATCACCGGCACCAAGTAGAGCGGTTGGGGTAAAGCGGCAGGGAGGGCAGCCCATCTGTGTACGACATCAGTCTCTGCGCTGCCGCTCCTGCCCCCGCGCCAAGCGCCGATCCGCAGTGCTTGCCCAGCCCCGTTTTCACCTGATTTCCTGACCGACACAGCCTGACCCCCGACTTCCTGATAGAGAGGCAAAACGATGCGTAAGAACACTCCGCACAACCTGCGCCGCACCCTCCCCAAATCACTTGGCGTGCTGGCCCTGACGGGACTCTTGGCCGCCTGCTCGCAGACCAATCTGGACGCCAGCATTCCGGCTCCGGTGGCCTCTGCCCCGGCTGTTATTGGTGAACTGGCCCAGAACGGCCCCCTGAAGTACGTCAAGAACGAACTGGTCGTCGGATACGCCGATGCGGCCAGCCTTCAGGCCGCTGCCACCGCGCTGAAAGGCCAAGTCGTCGCCACCATTCCCGAAATCAAGGTGGCCCTGATCCGTGTGCAGGGCGACGCCCTGAAACTGACCAAGGGAGCCATGCAACTCAGCGGTGTGCGCTACGCCGCCGTGAACGACGTGGCCACGCCCCCCGAAGTCATTTCCGGCGTGCAGCCTGCCAGCCTGACCCCGCTGGCCGCCAGCGCCGATCAGATTTTTGACGAACTGCCCCAGTACGCCCTTGATCCCCGGCACCTGAACGCCAAAGTCGCGTGGGACGCGGGCTTGACCGGGAAAGGCGTGAAAGTGGCCGTCATCGACGATCCCGGCGACGTGTCTCACCCCGACCTGAACCCCAACTGGGAAGGCAAGGCCTTCGATCCGCTGCAAAACAAGACCTACACCGACGCTGCCGAGTGGGTCAACTACTTCAAGAAGCCTGCCAACTCGCACGGCACCTTCGTGGCGTCGAGCATCGTGGCGGCCAAAGACGGCAAAGGCATCGTGGGCTTGGCCTACGAAGCCAAGTGGATGCCTGTCGTGATGTTCAACCCCGGCGGGTACAGCAGCTTTAACATCGCGCTGGGCGCAATCTGGGCCACCAACAACGGCGCGCGCGTCATCAACAACTCGTGGGGCGGCGGCGTGTCCTTCGGGCCAGTCAAGGACGCCTTCGACTACGCCATGAGCAACGGCACCACCATCGTGGCCTCTATGGGCAACTCTTACCACGATGAATTCCAGTACCCTGCCGCTCTGCCCGGTGTGATGGCGTCGGGCGCACTCGACGGCAGCAACCGCAAGGTGACCTTCTCGACCTCTGGGCGGCACATTTCCAGCAGCGCCCCCGGCCAAGACACCATTCTGGCCAACCCGACCTGGCTGTGGGGCAGCAACCCCGCCAAACCCCAGACCCACCAACTGATTTCCGGTACGTCGTTCTCTGCGCCGTACACGGCAGCGGTGGCCGCTCTCGCGCTGCAAAAATGCCCCGCCGCCACGCCCTATCAGGTGCGCCGCATTCTGGAAACCACCGCCAACGGTGCCATCGGCAGCAACCCCACCGGCTTTGACCGCGACACGGGCTGGGGCGCACTGAACGCAGGCAAGCTGGCCCAGACCCTCACCGACTGCGCCGCGCTGCCCGCCAAGGGCGCAAACGTGTACATCAACGTGAAGTACGCCAACGGCAGCGGCACGCGCCCCGGCGAACTCGTCGACGTGATCCTGCGTGGTCAGGGCATGCGGGCCGGGGCCACCGACGACCCCACGCCGCTGTACCTCACGCCCACCGACGCTGCTGGCGACGCCCGTTTCTCGGAAATCGCGCCCGGAACCTACGACCTGTACGTGGCCGGAGCCGATCTGGGCATCACGGGCGGCAAGAGCGAAGACCGGGGCACCTTCGTGGGCACCCTGACCGCCACCAGCGGCAGCACCTACTTCACCCCGGATCGCAAAAACGTCATCCTGACGGCCAACGCGCCCGACTTCAATCCCGTAGACCCCTACGAACCCAACGATACGCCCGCCACCGCCAAGACCATCGCCTACGGCCAAACCACCGATACGGCCTACATCTTCGGCAAGCCCAAGGACTTGGACTACTTCAAGTTTACGGGCGCGGCAGGCGACCAGATCAAGGCTGAAATGCTAGCCGCAGGACAACTGGGCGGCTCCTTGGATGCCTACCTGTACCTCATCGGCCCCGACGGCGTGACGGTACTGGCCGAAAACGATGACCGGGGAACTCCCCGCATCGACTCGGATTCCGAAGTGAACTTCACGCTGACGGCGGCGGGCACGTACTACCTGCTGGCCACCAGCTTCACCATCACCGAGGGTCAGAACGACGACGGCCCCTTCAACAAGTTTAAGCTGAAGTTGACCAAGACCAACTAAGCCTCAGCTCTTTTCCCCAGCCCCTGCCTCTGCGCGGGGGCTGTTTTGCTGGTGAGATGGGGCAGAGTGCGCGGCACTTAACAGCCCCACCAATACACCCAGAAACGCGGCTTGGGTCACCAACGTCCACACTCCCAGTTGGCCCACGATTCCCGCCTTGTCTGCCCACCAACCGTTGACGCCTACGTCAAGCAGCATGACGACAACGCCGAACGGCAAGCCCAACCGGGGCCAGCGCCACAGCAACGCGGCGGCAACAGCGTCCCAGAGCACCAAGGAAGTCCAGAATAAATTGATGGGCAGCGGTGCAAAGTGATAGGGGAGCCAACCACCGTGCAGCACATCCCACCCATGCCGCAGGCCAGCGATAGCAAAGCAAAGGGCCGCTAAACGCGTCGGCCAAAGCGGGCTTAGCAACGTCTTCGCCTTGTGGTCATGGCGTCCAATCTACCCGCAGCTCAGAGCCGCTCCCCCACCGTCCCCCCATTCCTGAGCCTGCCCGACTCAAGTTGCTTACGTGCATCTCACTGAAATCAGGCGCTCCGGTCAGGTTGCCGGGGCGTATACTGGGAGGCGTCATGTTCCGTGTCCTGAACAAAGTATTCGATAACAACCAGCGCGACGTTTCGCGCATCATCAAAACGGTGGTGCAGCCGGTGAACGCGCTGGAAGAAGAAACGATGAAAGTCGAGAATCTCGCCGAGGCCTTTATGGCCCTTCGGAAACGTGTGCAGGAGGGCGGGGAGTCCCTAGACGACGTACTGATTCCGGCCTTTGCCCTGATCCGCGAAGCGGGCCGCCGCTCTATCGGCAAGCGCCATTACGACGTGCAGCTCATCGGGGGCGCGGCGCTTCATCAGGGCCGTATTGCCGAAATGCGGACTGGAGAAGGCAAAACGCTGGTGGCAACGCTGGCACTGGCCCTGAATGCACTAGAAGGCAAAGGCTGCCACCTCGTCACCGTCAACGATTATCTGGCGCGGGTAGGCATGGAAGAAATGGGCCTGCTGTACCGCACGCTGGGCCTGACTGTGGGTCTCGCCAACCGCGAACTCCAGCCCGCGCAAAAGCAGGCTGCCTACGCCTGCGATATCACCTACGTCACCAACTCCGAGTTGGGTTTCGACTATCTGCGCGACAACATGGCCCAGAGCCGCGAGGCCTTGGCCCTGCGTGCCGAGTCGCCGCTGAATTTTGCCATCGTGGACGAAGTAGACAGCATTCTGATCGACGAGGCCCGCACGCCGCTGATCATTTCGGGGGCCGCAGAAAAAGCCACCGACTTGTATTACGTGTACGCCAAGCTGATTCGCCGTCTGCAAAAGGGCGAACCTGCCGAACCTGGCAAACGCGCTGAAGCGACGGGCGATTACACCATCGACGAGAAGGGCAAGCAGGTGCATATCACCGAAGGCGGCATCGGCAAGATCGAGCGATTGCTGAGCATTCCTGACCTGTACAGCCCCGAAAACATGGACAAGGCCCACATGATTACGCAGGCGATCCGGGCCAAAGAGCTGTACCACCGCGAAAAAGACTACATGGTGAACGCGGAAGGTGAAGTGCTGATCGTGGACGAATTCACGGGCCGTTCGATGCCGGGACGCCGCTACGGCGAGGGGCTGCATCAGGCCATCGAAGCCAAGGAAAACGTCAAGATCGAAAACGAGAACCAGACGCTCGCCACCATCACGTACCAGAACTTCTTCCGCCTGTACAACAAGTTCGCGGGCATGACGGGTACGGCCAAAACCGAGGAAAAAGAGTTCCTCGACATCTACGGCAGCGATGTGCTTGTTATTCCCACCAACAAGTCGATCTTGCGAAAAGACGCCGAAGATTTGGTGTACCGCTCGCGCATCGGCAAGTACAACGCGGTGGTGCAAGAAGTCGTGGAGATGCACGCCACGGGCCGCCCAGTTCTCATTGGCACCGCCAGCATCGTGACCAGCGAGCAACTCAGCGACCTGCTGAAAGCTGCCAACATTCCGCACACCGTCCTGAACGCCAAATTCGAGGCGCAGGAAGCCAGCATCGTGGCGCAGGCCGGACGCAGCGGCACCGTTACGATTGCCACCAACATGGCCGGACGCGGCACCGACATCAAGCTGGGCGGCGACAGCGAATTCCTCTTGGGCGAGGCCATCGAGCAGAACTTTGGCATCAGCCGATTCGCGCCCGAAGCCGAGAACTTCATCAAAGCCATCAGCCGCCAAGACCCCGCCGCCACCGAACTCGGCCTGCTGATTCCCGGCGTCACGCCCGACTTCATCCAGCAGGCGCAGCAACTCGAACTCGCCACCATCGCCGACCATGCCCGCGTGCAGGACATCGGCGGCCTGCACATCATCGGCACCGAGCGCCACGAATCACGCCGAATCGACAACCAGTTGCGCGGACGGGCCGGGCGTCAGGGCGACCCCGGCAGCAGCCGCTTTTATGTCAGCTTTGAAGACGACCTGATGCGCCTGTTTGCCAATGACCGCGTGGTGTCCATGATGGACAGGCTGGGCATGGATGACAGCCAGCCGATTGAAGCCAAAATGGTCACCGGGGCCATCGAGAAAGCGCAGGCCCGCGTAGAAGACCGCAACTTCAGCACCCGCAAGCAACTGCTGGAATTCGACAACGTGATGAGCGTGCAGCGCGACACCATCTATGGTCAGCGCCGTGAAGTGCTGCTGGGGCCAGACGAGGCCGTCGAAGAAAGCACCGAGGGCATGATCGCGGACTTCGTGGATTTGCAACTGGCGACCTACGCCCCCGTCGATGAAAATCAGGATACGTGGGATATAGAAGGCCTGCAAACCGCTGTTGTGGACGCTGTGCCGCAATTGGAAGGCTTCGACTTCGCGGCCCTCAGAGGGGTGTCGCCCGCCGAGGCTCAGGAGCGTCTGCTGACCGCTGTGGCCGACGCCTTCGATGCCCGCAAGGAAGAACTCGGCCCCACCATGCTGAACAGCCTGAGCCGCTACGTGCTGCTGCAAGTCGTGGATCAGCACTGGAAGGAGCATCTGCACGGCATGGACGTGCTGCGCCAAGGCATCGGCCTGCGCGGGTACGGCCAGCGCGACCCCTTCACCGAATACAAGTTTGAAGCCACCAACATGTTTAACGAGATGATCGACAACTTGAAGAACGACGTGACCAAATTCGTATTCAGAATGCAGTTCGGTCAGACCGGGTAACAGCAGAGTTTAGTGAGGGCGGCCATGTGAAAGTGGCCGCCTTTCTTGCTTTGTTGGCAGGCGCTAAGAATTGACGACCAGCACAGTAATAATCAGCGGCACGACCACCAGCGCCGTAACGCCGAAAATGAGTTGCAGGCGACGGGGCCGGGGCACAGCTTTGCCTGTGATGCGGGTGTAAAACCACAGGCCCGCCGTCATCAGGGTCATGACCACCACCGTCAGGAGGATGAGCGCAGCCGTAATCGCTAGGACGACGAAGAAAGAAACATCGATCATGGGCGCAGGCTAGCGAGTCTGCTCTTGCCAATCTGTCAAAGCCCCGCTCCCCGCCTACCGCACCCGGCCCGCTGCCGATAGATCCCGCTGCTGATAGATACTGGGCCATGACCTTCGAGTTCAGCGGCTCCATCTGGTTTTGGAGGGGGCCAGCCCCGTGGTACTTCATCTCCGTTCCCACCGAACAGAGCGCCGAAATCAAAGCCGCGTCCCGGTTCGTCACCTACGGCTGGGGCATGATTCCTGTTCAGGCCCAAATCGGCGACACAGCATGGAGGACGTCCCTGTTTTACAAAGACGAACACTATGTCATTCCGATCAGGGCCAACGTGAGAAAGGCGGAAGGGCTGGAGGAAGGGGAAGAAGTGACGGTGCAGATGACGCTGGGGTGATGGGCTGGCCGCCTGAGGCCATTCCGACTACAAGAACCGCAACAGCCCGCGCCGCTGCGGAGGGTGTTGGGCCGCCTGCAACTGTAAGGAAAAGTCTTCCAGCGCGTCCTGCACTTGCCTCGCGTCCCGAACGATGCCTGCGCTGAGGCTCTGCACCTGCGTTTCGCGTTCCTGCTCCCAATGGTTCAGTACGCGCTCGTTCAGGCGGGCGTGGTCAGGGCTGGTCACGTCACGTGGGGGGGCGAGGCGGTCACGGGCGGCCTCCAGATAGGCCACGTGGTCAGTGGCGCGGGCGGCCTCCGCGTACTGGCGCGTTTGCTTGATCTGCGCCACCCGCCCCAGCAGGCGCTCTTTTTCCAATATGGTGCGGGCGCGTTCCCGGCCTTGCAGCAGCGCGGCTCCCACCGCCATGCCCACCAGCGCCATCGTAAAGACGAGCAGTGACCAATGCTGAGGCACGGCGTTGGTGTCGGTGGTGGTACTCAGGTCGGTCAGTTGGCCCTGCTGCGCGGCGTTGGCGGCAATCTGCTGGGTCACGCGCAAAATGCCGTCCCAGTTCAGGTAGCCCTCTACACCCAGATACAGCGCACTCACAGCCACGATGCCCCCGATGTACGTGGCGGGGCGGCCCATGCCCGGTGTACCGCTGGCGGCCATTTTTGCCCGGTAGGCCAACTCGTCTACCAGCCACAGCAGCAGCACGCTGAACATCACTCCGGCGGTCAGGGCAATGATCGTCAGGTACAGGCGGCTTTCTGGGTTAAACAGGAGGTTGATGCTGACCCCGCTGATGACGCCCACAAAAAACTTGCTGAACACGGCGAATCCGTTGAACACACGCTTGCTGCCGGTCTGCTGTTCGGGCGGGCGAATCGGGTGGCCTTCGCGGGCCAAGTCTGCCAGCGCCTGCTGCTGATAAAACCCCTCGGCGCTGAGGGTGTCCGGTTGCGCCCCGTACTCGGCCAAGGCATTAAACCGCTGCTGGCGGGCCTGTTCTATGGCTTCGGTGGCGCGGGTATATTCGTGTTCCACGCCGCTGCTGGCCGCGTTCATAAAGCGCAGGTGTTCGTCTTGCCGCGTCCACGACTCGCGCACGCCCACACCCGTCTCGGCCAGCACCCGCGTCAGCGTCTGGCGGGCCAATGCGTGGTTTACGCGGTACTGCTCCACGTTCAGCGCCAGAATCCGGGCGCGTTTGGTCAGCAGGCTGCGGGCGGCGGGGTCGGCCACCAGCGCCAATTCATCGGTCAGGTCATTGAGGAACGCGCCGTAATGATCGGGCGGCAGCACGGGCATAAATTGCTCGGCGCTGAGGGGATCGGGGTGGGGGAGGGCGGCTTCGTAGGGATTCAGAGACAGGTCGACTACCGACACTTTCTCCCGCTCTGATACAGCGGAAACGGCGTCATCCTCAGTCGGAGCCTCAGCTTGCGGATGTGGTTCTTCCCCCGCAAAGCTCATATTCACTGTGCCCAAGTCCGGGCCACTCAGGGTCACGCTTTCCAGTGCAGCGGGCGCGTGAAAAGAGGTATCTTCCGAACCATTTTGGGTCTTCGAGGTAGTCATCTCAGCGCCTCGCTTTCTTGGCGGCGTCGGCGAAGGTCGGATACACGTTGTTCAGGTCGTAGGCTCCGGCCATCAGCAACCGCTTGTCATTTACGCCCGTCCCCAATGCTTTGGCGAACGCATCCCGCACCGAATTTCCATCGGCCCCACGCTCTGGACTGAGGCCCGCAAAAAACAGTAACCGAGTCGCAGACGCATTCAGAATCCCTTTGACGGTGCTGCCCAGTGCGGCACGTTTGGGGTCGTCCAGCGTGGCTCCATCGGTAAACATGATGACCACGTCGCCCACGCCAGCGGTGCGGGCCGCCATGCTGCGGGCCTGTGCCAGCGCCGCCGTGATCGCGCTGCCTTTGCCCGTGCAGGGTTTGGTCAGGGCGTCGGTGTAGCGCAAAATGTCGGCCTTGCCCATCCTCGCCCCATTCTGAGACTGAAACCGGAAGTCGGCCACCGTCTGCACGCCCGCGCACACGCGCAGCAGCGTCACGGTATCGCCGGAGCGCACCTGATTCAGCAGCACGCTCTGGGTCAGCAGTTTGGCCTGCGCCGCGTACCCGAAGGCCGGGTTTTTGGAACTGCCCGTCATGTCGGCGGCAATGACCACATGCAGCGGCGGCGTGCTGAGGCCCAGCAGGGTAGAAGCGCTGGCCGCAGCAGGGGCGGGCGTCAGCAGCGGCAGCAGGGAGAGGAGGGGGGAGAGGGGCATTGGGGACTCCTTCGGAGGGGGATCGTGGAGGGTGGAGTGTGGATCGTGCGAAAAACAGGAGAGCGTGGGGACGTTGGTGGTGGGTTAAAGGGGTTGTTCAGGGCGGCGTCGGATTCTTGGGATTCAGGCCCGCCACAGGCACCGCCACGCCGCCCACACGGGTGATTCCGGCGGGGGCTTCCAGATTCCTGACCTCATGCGGTAGCTCGCGCAGCAGGCCCAGTTCGCGGCAGGCGGCTTGCTCTTGGTACAGGTCGGCGGGAACACTTTGTAGGCCGTCCGGGTCGCCAATCCAGACACTCATGGCGTACTGCGGCGTCACGCCCGCGCACCACGTATCGCGCACGTCGTCGGTGGTGCCGGACTTGGCTCCCAGTGGCACCGTGCGCCCAGTCAGGCGCTGCACGAAGCTGGGGCGCAGGAATCCCAGATGGCCTGCCGAATCGTTTACCGCGCCCGTCAGCAGGTCAAAAGCCTCGTAGGCCACCGCCTCATTCCACAGCGGGGCACAGTCGGCGCGGGGCAGCGGCAAGGGCTTTCCGCTGCGGTCATACACCTCGGCCAGCAGGTGCGGGGTGCAGAGTTGGCCGCCATTGGCAAAGCTGGCGTAGGCGGCGGCCACCTTCAACGGCGAGGAGCGGTAGGTGCCGAGAGCAGGGCTGGAACGGTTGGCGGTGTCCTCGGTGTAGCCCAGGCTGTCCAGCACGCGGCGTAGGGTGGTTTCGCGTTCGGTGCCTACCTGCACGGCCACCGTGTTCAGGCTGCGGGCGTTGGCCTCCCGAATGCTGACGGCGCGGCCCAGCAACGTGCCGGAATTGTTGCGAATAGGCAGCCCGCCGTAAGTGGTGGCGGCGTCGGGAAAGGCGCTGAGTTGGGTCAGGCCCTCGCCAAACGCGGCGGCGTATAGGAGGGGCTTAACGGTACTCGCTACCGGACGGCTGGCCGAAGCTGCCCATTGCCGCCCCGGTTGGCTGCTCTGCTCGCCGCCCGTGCTGCTGCTCAGGGCCACAATGCCGCCGCCGCGCACGTCCAGCACGGCTGCGCCCTCGGCCACCCCTTTGGGTCTGCCCGCCAGCCTGCGGTTCAGGGCCGCCTGTGCGCCTGCGTCTATGGTCAGCACCACGCGGGCCACCCGGCGCGGGTCTAGCCCACCGGCCCGCAGTTCCCGGCGCACCAGTTCCTGCATGGCCCACACGGGTTCGGGTTCGTTGGTGTAATCGGGATTGCGCGAGGCGCTCACCAGCCTCAGATCAGACCCACTGCCCGCGTACTCGGCCCGCCACAGCCGGGGTTGCAGCGGCGTAGACACGGCGTCCAGATGTTCAGCTTCCGAGATCAGGCCACGCGAACGCAGAATGTTCAGCGTCACCAGTTGCTGCGTTCTCATGCGGCGAAAGCGGGCGGTGGCGGCTTCGGGCGGCGTGCTGTCCGACACCAGATAGTTGCCGGGGGCAGGCAGCAGGCCCACCAAAAAAGCACTTTGCGCCAGCGTCAGGTCGGCGGGGTCTACGCCAAACACTGCCCGCGACGCATCGTAAATGCCTTTGCGCTGACCGATGCCCAGCCACGGCAGGCTGTTCACACTCATCGCCAGCACCTCGCGCCGCCCGTAGCGCCAAGTGACCAACGGGGCCAGCACCCATTCGGTGGCCTTGCGCGTCAGCACCAGCGGCAGCGTGCGCCGCCCGGTATCGTAATCGAAGTGGCCCGCCAGCACGCTATTTTTCAGGAGTTGCTGCGTGATGGTGCTGGCTCCCGCGCCATTCAGGAGGGCACGCGGCAGGCGTCCCAAGTCCACGCCCACATGCGAAAAGAACCGCACGTCTTCTTTGGCGACGTAGGCCAGCAAAAAGGCCCGTGAAACACCTGTCAGCGGCACACTCAGCGACTCGCGGCACGGCACGGCATTCACCACCGCGCCCCCTTCGCGGCAATGGTCGATGACGCCCAGCGGCGCACCCCGGCGGTCTTGCACTTCTATGGGTTGCAACTCGGCCCGCAGGTTCCATGCCCGCCCAAACGCGCCCGTTGCCGCCGCGCCGCCCACACCCAACACCATGACACCCAATGTGGCTGCGCCCACGCCTGCCAACCCCGCCCGCAGCAGTCGCCGCAGTGTCCACGGCGCGGGCCGGGTCACGAACGGGGTACGCGGCCAAGGCGTCCGGCGCTTCCAGAAGGTCAAGTGCGGTTCCTATTGGGATGATTCGGGCGGGCGTTCACAGTGCTAGTACGTCCTGAAGGGCGGCAACGTTGCTGGTTTACCGCACCACATCTGAAATGCCCGCCGCCGCTGCCCGGAACTGCGCCGCCTGCCACGCCTGATTGGCAAGGCCCGACACGCCCACGATAGAAATCAGGAGCATGCCCAGCAGGGCCAGTGTCGTGACCGCCGTAGCCCACGAGGAGCGCGGCTGACGCGGCGTAGAGCGTGCGTCGCGTTTGGGAGCGCGTTGACGTGTAGGCTTGGAGGGCGTGGGTGTTGCAGGCCCCAGCCCAGCAGCATTCAATCCAGAAGAATTCAGACCCGAAGAATAGGGCCGGGGCTTGCGGACAAAGCTCATGGAATCAGTGTAGACGGCGCAGATGAGGGCGGAAACCGACTTTTGGTGGAGGCGGAGGGAGGCCGTGTCTGAACGTGACCTATCCTCAAGCTATGGCAAACAGCACGTCCCTCACGCTGGCTGACGTTCAGCAGGCGCGGCATCTGATACAAGCTTCGGCCAAGTTGCTGTGGCCCGGTTTTTATCCCGCGCAGGTGCCGTTGGTGGTCTATGACGGCCAGAAGACGGTGTTGTGGGGTGCTCAACCTGTCGGGGCAGGGTGGCAGGCCGAGCAAGACTCCTGGGTGTTTCCGGGCCGTCATCCGCAGGTGTGGGCCAACACGTATTGCCTGTTGGAAGACGGCTTGTTGGCGGCCTGCCTGTTGCTGCCCAGCTTGCCCATGCCTTGCCCGCCCACCGATCTGGCAGCGTTGGCCGTCCACGAGGCGTTTCATGTGTATCAACACGGCCATTCTGCGACGGCATGGCAGATCAATGAGCTGGACGCCCTGACCTATCCGGCCACCGATGCCGAAGTGCTGATGTACCGGGCGATGGAGATGCAGGCGCTTCAGCGGGCGCTGACTGCTCCTCCCGCGACTTTGCCGGATGTCGCCGCCGAACTTCTACACTGGCGAGAGGCGCAAGCTGCACATCTCGCCCCCGAACAGGCCGCGTACATCCGGGCCGCCGAACGGAGGGAAGGCTTGGCGCATTATGTGGAACTCAGCTTCAAAGCGGCCCAACCGGATTTTCCCAGTGTTGACTTCCCCAGTGTCGATTTTCCTGCCTCAGCGGTGCGGCTGCGGGCTTACACCACAGGCGCGGTGTATGGGCTACTGCTAGACCGCATGCTGGACGGCTGGAAGGTGAAGGTAAGTGACGAGGGTGCGGCGTTGGATGAACTGTTGCGTTCTGTTGCTGGCACTTACCGCCCTGACGGTCTGATCCCACCTCATTTTCAGCAGTGGGCGACTGCCGCCGCAGAAGAAGAAATGCAGCATCAGCAGCGGCTTTTACACGCTTTCGAGACCCAGCCCGGCAAACAGTTGACGCTCAGAAGCACAGCTAATCTCTGGCCCAAAGCCTTCGATCCTATGAATCTGAAGGGCGTAGGGCAGGGGCGCGTGCTGCATTTCCGTTTTCTTCAATTCGGAAACGGCGTCGTGGAGGGCGAACTGATGAATTGCTCCTGCCTGACGCAGTCCAGCGGCCCCCATCCTCTTAGCGGCTTTCAGGAACTTCGGCTGAAGGGAGTTGTGAGCGTGCAGGCCACTCCCGAGGGCTGGGCCGCATCCGGCGAGGGCATCAGCGTGAGGGGCAGGGCGGGCACTGTTTCCGAGTCTGAGCACGGCTGGCTGATCGACTGTTGAGTCTGGCAGATTCGTGGCCTAGCCCCCGATCTAGACCAAGTCCACACCCACAGTCCCCCCCGGCGTGTTAAACTTCACGGGTCAGCACGGCAACAATGTAAACCCCGGATTCTCGTTCAGCGTTCCCCGGTTGTTCGGCCCGTTTCTCCTGTCTGGGAGAAGCACCATTCACGAACAAGAGCAGGGGCGAAAGGTAGGCACACTCATGGCCGAAGTCATTCTGGAGCACATCAACAAGCGGTACGGCAGCAAGCATCACGCGGTGAAGGATTTCAACCTGCACATCGAAGACCGTGAATTCATGGTGTTCGTAGGGCCATCGGGCTGTGGTAAATCCACGACGCTCCGCATGGTGGCAGGCTTGGAAGACATCAGCGACGGCGTGCTGAAAATCGGTGACCGCATCGTGAACGATGTGCCGCCCAAAGACCGCGACATTGCAATGGTGTTCCAAAACTACGCGCTCTACCCGCACATGAACGTCTACGAGAACATGGCCTTCGGTCTGAAACTCCGCAAGACGCCCAAAGAAGAGATTGACCGCCGCGTCCGTGACGCCGCCAAAATTTTGCAGATCGAGCACCTGTTGGGCCGCAAGCCGAAAGAGTTGTCGGGCGGTCAGCGTCAGCGTGTAGCGATGGGACGCGCCATCGTGCGTGAACCCAAAGTGTTCCTCATGGACGAGCCACTCTCTAACCTTGACGCCAAGCTGCGCGTCGAAATGCGTTCGCAGATCAGCCAATTGCACCGCCGCCTCGGCGCGACCATCATCTACGTGACGCACGATCAGGTCGAAGCGATGACGCTCGGCAACCGTATCGTGGTTATGCGCGACGGCGTGATCATGCAGGTCGACACGCCCATGAACCTCTACGATTTCCCCAAGAACAAGTTCGTGGCAGGCTTTATCGGCAGCCCCTCCATGAACCTGCTGACGGCCAAAGTCACCAACGGCGAGTTCGTGTTGGGCGGCAGCCGCGTGGCCGCGATGGGTCTGCTGGCCCGCTCGCTGAAGGCCTACGAAGGCAAAGACGTGGCGATGGGCATTCGCCCGGAGCATATCGGCGTCGTCGGGATGACCGATATTCCGCGTGGCAACAACGTCTTGAAGGGCAAAGTCGTAGTCGTGGAGCCTCTGGGGGCACAGACCGATCTCATCATCGAAGTGGCCGGACAAAACCTCACCTGTAAGGTCGAAGGTCAGGCCATCGTGCAGCCCGGCGACGACATCGATCTGCTGATCGACCAGACCCGCCTGCACGCCTTCGATATGACCAGCGAAGACGCCATTGACCGGGGCACGCCCACGGGCAAGCGCGGTCAGGCCGATACACTGAACCTCGGCTACGAGTACCCCGGCGTCCCCAGCAGCGCCGCTGCACCGGTCATCGGCCTCAACAAAGTCTGATCTCCGTTTCCTAAAACTGCTCCCAGTTGCGCCGCCTTCCTATTCGGGGGGCGGCGTTCAAGTGGCTTCTCATCCGGCCTGCCTTTACCCGGTGTTCATCTGGCGCTAGACTGCCCGCACCTCTACACCCACCGCTTTCCCGCCCACGGGAGACGTGACCTATTCTAAGGAGAACCATGAAGCGACCCCTACAGACCGCCCTGCTGACCCTCACCGCCCTCGCCCTGCTCGCCAGCACCGGACAGGCCCGCACTTGGGCCGATATCAAAAAGAGCGGCACCATCAAGATTGCCACCGAGGGCGCGTTTCCTCCTTTTAACGTGTTGAAGGGCAAGGAACTGACCGGCTTTGAAGTGGAACTCGCCAATGAACTCGCCAAGAGCCTCGGCCTGAAGGTGCAATGGGTCACGCAACCCTTCGACAACCTGCTGATCGGCCTGAAAAGTGACCGCTACGATTTCGTGATCGCCAGCCACGGCATTACGCCGGAGCGGGCCAGAGCCGTAGATTTCGCCAACCCCCACTACTGCACGGGCGGCGCAATCGTGACCAAGCCCGGCGGCCCCATGACGGCAGCGGCCCTGAGCGGCAAGTCGGTGGCCGTGCAGGTGGGCACCACCTACCTCGAAAACGTGCGGAAAGTGTCCGGCGTCAAAGACGTGAAGACCTTCCCCAAAGACACCGACGCGCAGGCCGCGCTGATGGCAGGCCGCGCCGATGCGTGGGTGGGCGACAAGTTCACGGGCATCGAACTGGTGAAGGCGCAGAAGGGCAAAGTTGTGCAGGGAGCGCTGCTGTTCAATGAGCGGATCGGGATGGCCGTGAACAAAGGCAACGCCAGCTTGCTGAAAGAACTCAACGCTGCGCTCACCAAGTCTCTGAGCGACGGCTCTTACGCCAAGCTCAGCGGCAAATACTTCGGTCAGGACGTGCGCTGCAAGAGCTGAGGCTCTACAGATTTCTAAACAGTTGAGGGGCGGCGCTTGCACGGGCCGCCCTTTTTACATTCCGTCTTTCATTGAAGTGGCCCTGTTGGCTGCCCGGCAAAAATTCAGAAGATGTTCAGTCATACAGCCCCCTCTTTGTGTCGGATGTGACATCATTCAGCCAATGCAAAACCTGACTGGATCACGTTTCTGCCCCTGCCGCTCGTGGGTGGGCGCATGACCAAGCCCGCCACCACGCCCCGTCAGCAACCGATGGGCGGAGGCACGCTGCTGCTGTGGTTTGGCGGAGCCGCCGCCGCCTTCTTGCTGCTGTTTTTGCTGATTACCATTATTCTGCGGCAACTGCCCGACCCGATTGGCCTCCGCGCCGACCTGTTCGTAGAGGGCGCACGCATGACGCTGATGCTGACGCTGGTCAGCGGCGTGATCGGGCTGATTTTGGGCGTTGTCGCGGGCATTCAGAAGACGAGTGCGCTGTGGTGGGTGCGTCTGCCCGCCAGTATTTTTATCTGGCTGGTGCGCGGCACGCCGCTGCTGGTACAGATTCTGTTCGTGTACAACGCTGTGCCGCCGCTCCTGAAGTCCATCGGCATCGATCTGGAACTCAATGAATTTTGGTCTGCGGTGGTGGCCCTGTCGCTGAACGTGGGCGCGTACAACGCCGAAGTGATCCGGGCGGGCATCCTCGCTATTCCCCCCGGACAGGGCGAGGCTGCTCGCAGTCTGGGTCTGAACGGAGCGCAAACCATGTCTACGGTGGTCTTGCCCCAAGCTCTGCGAATCGTCGTGCCGCCGCTGGTCAATAACTTGGTAGCCCTGCTCAAAGATTCCTCGCTGGCCAGTTCTATTGCCCTGCTGGAACTGACGTTGGCCGGATCGCGGGTCAGCAGCGAAAGCTTCGAGCCGATTCCGGTACTGACGACCATTGCCGCCGTGTACTTGGCCCTCACCACCGTGATGACGTTGTTCACCGATCAGTTGGAAAAACGGGTGAAGGTGGGCAGCCGCTAAAGAGCACCAAAAACAGTAAACAGGCCCGCCGAGTGGAGAGGCGGGCCTGTTCTCGTTGTTCCTCACGTTCCACAATCCACGATCTCCCCACATCACAAAAAAAGAAGTGACCCCCGAAGAGGCCACCTCTAATTTATCGGAACAGGCTTACTTGTTGGGAACTTTGATCTTGCCGCTGATGATCTGGGCCTTGACGGCTTCGACGCGGGCGACTTGGGTGCTGCTGATCAAGTTCTTGTTGAAGGCGTCTACAGCGTAGCCCACGCCGCCTTCCTTCAGACCGAACCGGCGCTCTCCGCCCTTGAAGTTGTCGGCCTTGACGTCACGGATCAGGGCGTACACGGCGTTGTCCACGCGCTTGAGCATGGAGGTCAGACCGTGGTTCATGGTGGCGGGGTTCTTGTCGAAGTCGCCGAGGTAGTTCTGGTTGCTGTCCACGCCGATGAAGAACATAGGGCGGGTGTTGCCCGCGCAGGCGTTGCGGTAGCTGCTGCTCTTGCTGACGTTGGCGAAGTTGTTGGTGTTGAATTTCACGCCGCTGGGCAGGTTGCCCGCCTTCAGGCACTGGGTCTGCTTGATGTAGTCGATGACGCCGTTGCCGCTGCCGCCCGCTGCTGCGAAGATGATGTCAGCGCCGCGAGAACGCATGCTGGCCGCGATTTCCTTGGCCTTGCCGGGGTTGTTCCAAGCGTCGGGGGTGGTGCCCACGTACTGGGCGAACACTTTAACTTTGGGGTTGGCGGCTTTTGCACCCGCGATGTAGCCCGCTTCGAACTTGTGGATCAGGGGGATGTCCATGCCGCCCACGAAGCCGAGGACGCCGGTGCTGCTGTTCAGGGCGGCGAGGTAGCCCACGAGGTAGCTGCCCTCTTCTTCCTTGAACACGAGGCTGGCCACGTTCTTCTCGGCGCTCACGTCGTCGATCAGGCCGAAGTAAAGATCAGGGTTCGCCTTGGCGACTTGGCTGATGCTGGCGTTGTTGGCAAAGCCCACGCCGATGGTCAGGTCAAAGCCTTCGGTGGCAAACGAGCGGATGCCCTGAATAACTTGGCTGGGGTCGCTGGGTTCGAAGTCCTTGACCTGAATGCCCATCGCCTTCACGGCCCGCTGGCTGCCTTCGTAGGCGCTTTGGTTGAAGCTCTTGTCGGCTTTTCCGCCTGCGTCGTAGGCCATGCCCACGCGGAGTGCGCCCTGCGCGGCGGCGAGGCTGGTGCTGATGGCGAGAGCAAGGGTCAGGCCCTTCTTGATGGTGCTGGTCTTCATGGGTGTTCCTCCAGAGTTTTGGTTTAAACGGAATGCTTGAACAGAGTATACGCAATCTGCCCGGTGTCTAGACGCTGGCAAAAGTCACGCTGCACCTGACGTGGATGAGCAAAACGGGAAGGCGTGCCAGAGGCGTTCTTTATATTTCCTTTATGTTGATCAGCTTCGTAGGTCTTCTGGGCTGCCGTTGCTGAACGCCGCTTTACATTTTTGAGCCGGGCCGACTGGAGCCGGAATGCTAGGCTGCCGTTATGGACGCTGTGCCCACCGGGAGTTCTGACCTTACCCCTTCCGATACCCTGAACGACGTACTGCACGCCCGTTATCTGGCGCTGCGGGCCGAGGTGGATCACCACAACCGCGCTTACCACGAGCAGGACGAACCCGAAATTCCGGACAGCGAATACGACGCGCTGGCCCGTGAGCTGCGGGCGCTGGAAGCCGCGCACCCGGAATGGGCCGCCGCCTTTGCCAGTGCGGGTGTCAGTCCGGCTCAGGCGGTGGGAGGCGCACCCAGCACCGCTTTTCAGCCCGTGAATCACCCCACGCCCATGACCAGTCTGGACAACGTGTTCGACGACGCTGAACTGGGCGAATGGCGCGAAAAGCTGGCGCGGTCTTTGAATTTGCCCGCCGACACTGACACTTTTACCTTTACCGGAGAATTGAAAATAGACGGTCTGAGCGTGAATCTGTACTACAAAGACGGAGAATTGCAGTGGGCGGCCACACGGGGCAACGGCGTGACCGGCGAAATCGTGACGGCGCAGGTGCAGACCGTACCGGGCATTCCCACCACCCTGCCTGGCCTGACCGGAGAACTGGAGGTGCGCGGCGAGGTCTACATGAGCCGCGCCGATTTTGCCGCCTATAACGCGCAGGCCGAAGAACTGGGAACGCCTCTGCTAAAAAACCCGCGCAACGGGGCCGCCGGAGCCTTACGCCAGAAAGACCCGGAAATGACGCGCACCCGCAACCTCAAGGCCATTTTCTATTCGCTGGGCAAGCGCGACGGCGTGGGGGCCGAGACTCAATTCGAGGTGCTGGCGTGGCTCTCAGCGCACGGTTTTTCCGTCAGCCAGTATTCCGAGCGCCTAGAAGGAATAGACGCCGCCGCCGAGTACCACCGCCGCATGACCGCCAACCGCGCCCAGTTCGAGTTCGACGCTGACGGCACTGTGCTGAAACTCGATCCTCTGAATTTGCAGAACGAGGCCGGATTTACCAGCCGTGCGCCGCGCTGGGCCATCGCCTACAAGTTTCCGGTAGAAGAAGTGGAAACCATTTTGGAAGACATCGTGGTGAACGTGGGCCGCACCGGGAAACTGGCCCCGCTGGCGCACCTGCAACCGCGTCTGATCGAAGGCAGTACGGTCAGCCGCGCCACGCTGCACAACGAGGATTACATCCGCGACATGGATTTGCGGATCGGGGATACGGTGGTGGTACGCAAATCGGGCGGCGTGATTCCGCAGATCATGCGTGTGCTGCCAGAAAAACGGCCTGAAGGTGCAGAGGCTTATGCCTTCCCCACCCATTGCCCCCAGTGCGGCCACGCTGCCGTGCGAACCGAAGGCGACGCCAATACCTATTGCCCCAACCCGGCCTGTCCCGCCCAACAATTCGAGCGGATTCGCTATTTCGTGTCACGCGGGGCGATGGATATGCGCGGCATCGGGGAAAAGCTGGTGGCCCAACTGATCGAAAGCGGGCTGGTGCGCGACGCCGCCGACTTGTACCGTCTGACCGCCGAGCAGATCAGCGCCCTAGACCGCAGCGGTGACAAAAAAGCCCAGAACATTCTGGCGCAGCTAGAGGCCAGCAAAACCCGCCCGCTGTGGCGGCTCATCAACGCACTGGGCATGAGCGGCGTGGGCGAGCGCAATGCTCAGGCCTTGGCGCGGGCGCTGGGCACGCTAGACGGCGTACTGGCCGCCACCCCAGAGCAGATCAACGCGATTTCGGGCATGGGCGACACGCTGGCGCAGAGCGTAACCGCTGCCCTGTCTGACCCCAACATGCAGGACATGATTCGCCGCCTGCGCGACGCGGGCCTAAACCCCGTGGAAGAAGCCACGCTGCGGACTGATCAACTGAAAGGCCTGAATTTTGTCATCACAGGCACGCTGAACCAACCCCGTGAGGCCATCAAAGCCACGCTGGAAGCTGCTGGGGGCCGCGTGACGGGCAGCGTGACCGGTAAAACCAGTTATCTGATCGCCGGAGCCGACGCCGGAAGCAAGCTGGCCCGCGCTCAGGAACTGGAGATCGCCGTGCTGGATGAGGCGGGACTGGCGGCGCTGTTGGAGGAGAAGGGGGTGTAGAGAAGTTGGGGTTGTAGGTGAACTCCCGGTCTGCTGTGCAGCCAGCCCCCCTTGACTTGTCAAGCTCCGCAGGAGAGGGGAGCGCAAGAGCTTTTAGTCCCCACCTCTAAGGGGGGCGTTGCGGAGCAACGGGGGGGTTCACCTACAGCCTCAAACCTCCCCAACCCACCCCCATCTTCCCCCACAGGTACACTGTGCCTATTGGCGGCCCCGGTGTGTGCGGGCCGTGTGGAGGCATCAAGCATGGCGAACAACACCCCCCAACCCGAAGTCGAAATTAGCCGCAACGTCCTGACCGATATCGCGCAGGCCACGCTGGAAGGCATAGAAGGCATAGAAGTCGCGCACGCTTCCCTGAACGTGGGCGAAGTGCTGCGCAATCAAGGCAACCCGCGCCGCCCCCGCGCCCTGAAAGTGACCCGTGAAGGGCAGGCCGTGACGGTGGATGTGGGCCTGAACATCGAATTTGGCCGCAACCTGACCGGGCTGGCGGCAGAGGCTCAACGGGCCGTAAGCGAAAACGTAGAACTGATGACGGGCCTGAAAGTCAAAGCCGTGAATGTGACCGTGCTGGACGTCACTCTGCCCAAAGGCGGCCACGCTTGACCCGCCGCCGTGAGAAGGCCAATCAGCCTGTCGGCACGCGCCGCGCCGCCCGCGAATTTGCGTTCAGGGCGCTGTTTCAGGCGGATAGGGGAGACTTGCCGCTGAATGAAGTCTTTACCCGTGCAGAAGGCGACATGCGCGAGGGCGACGATACTTTTCCGCAGTTGGCTCCCGACGCCGTAGCCTTTGCCCGCGAACTGGTAGACGGCCTCGGCACGCACCGCGACACCATCGATCAAACCCTGCGCCAGACCATTCGCGGCTGGAGCTTTGACCAGATGGCCCAGACCGATCTGAACGTGCTGCGCTTAGCAACCTTCGAGATGATGTACACGGGGACGGCGCACCCGCCCGTGATCGAGAGTGCCGTGCGAATTGCCCGTAAATTTGGCGGCGACGATTCGGGCCGCTTCGTGAACGGGGTGCTGGCAGGCCTGAGCCGCACGCTGCAAACCGCCCCCGCCGTGCCACAATCGGACGACGGGGCCGACGAGTGACCGACGGTTCTTCTGGCGGCACGGTTGCTCGCCCGTTGCCGGGGCCGCCCGCAGCCGCTGCACTCTTGGCCGATGCTGCTGCCCGTGCTGCACGCTTGGCATCCCCACCGCACCTATCTATCGTGCGGCTGGGCGAAGACCCTGCCAGCGTCAGCTATGTGCGCGGCAAAGACCGCAAGGCGCGGGAAGTGGGCCTCCACAGCACCGTGTACGCGCTGCCCGAAGACACCTCGCAGGCCGACTTGTTGGCGCTGGTGGCCCGCTTGAACGCCGATCCTGATGTCAACGGCATTCTGGTGCAGTTGCCACTGCCCGCCCATGTGTCCGAACAGGCCGTGCTGCACGCCATCGACCCGCGCAAGGATGTCGACGGGTTTCATCCGGTGAACGTGGGCGAACTGTGGGCGGGCCGCCCGGTGCTGGCTCCCTGCACGCCCGCCGGAATCATGTACATGCTGGGTCATTACAGCATTCCGGTGGCCGGAGCGCGGGCCGTGATCGTGGGCCGCAGCCATATCGTGGGGCGACCCCTGGCAGCCATGCTGCTGAATGCCCATGCCACCGTGACCGTTGCCCATAGCCGCACCCCCGATTTGGGTGCAGTGACCCGTGAAGCCGACTTGCTGTTCGCCGCTGTAGGCCGCGTCCATCTGGTTACGCCTGACATGGTGAAGCCCGGAGCTACCGTCGTGGATGTGGGCATCAACCGCGTGGTGGGCGCAGACGGCAAGGCCCACCTGACGGGCGACGTTCACCCGGATGTGGCGGCGGTGGCGGGTGCATTGACGCCTGTGCCGGGCGGCGTGGGGCCACTGACCATCGCACAATTGCTGGCAAACACGGTCACGGCGGCAGAAAGGCAGGCGGCGGCCCGCCTCTGAACCCAGACCAGTCTGAACCCTGACCTGTGCAAGCTGGAACCCTGTGCAAACTGGAACAGAGTGCAATTCTTTTCAGCCGCTAGACTAAGCTCCGCGTGAATACGTTCGCTGAACTTCTCGGAAACCGCTGGCTGCTGACGGCTGTGCTGGCCTCTACGGGCGCACAGGTGCTCAAAGTCCTCCTGATTTTATTGATAGAGCGGCGCTGGCGGCCCGCTGCCTTCATGGAAACGGGCGGCATGCCCAGCAGCCACTCGGCTATGGTGGCGGCCCTGACCACCGGAATTGGCCTGACCCAAGGCGTCGGCAGCCCGCTGTTTGCCGCCAGCGCCGTGTTTGCCCTGATCGTGATGTACGACGCCACCGGAGTCCGCCACAGCAGCGGCATGCAGGCCCGCTTGCTGAACGAACTCGTGGACGAACTGCGGGCCGTGGTGCGCGAAGGCTTTGCGCCGCTGCCGCTGCGGGTGTTGTTGGGCCACACCTATTTAGAGGTGGGGATCGGCACGCTCTTGGGAGTAGGGGCGGGATTTTTCGCTTTCACGGTGCTTTAGAACCCGGTAGTGGTCAGTGGAAAAGGCAAACCCCCCGATCAATCCGGGTGCGTTTGCCCTTCTCTTTTTCCACTTCCTACTCACCACTCACTGGTTTCTACGCTACTCCCTGCACCGCTCCCGTCAGCAGCAGCCCCAACCGTTCCCGCGTAAAGGCGCGTTTGCCTTCCCACAGGCCGCCTTCTGGCCCTGCATGCAGATGCCAATGCTTGCTGCCGCCCATCAGGCGCAGGCTGATTCCCTTCAAATCTACATGGCGCGGGCTGACGGCGGCCACCAACAACGGTTGCCCGCCCGTGCCCACACTGACGCTCATCACGGTGGTGGGCAAGTCGTAGGGGCGCTCCATGCGGTAGATGTAGTCGGGGAAATCGGCAATTTTGGTGAAGGTCAGGCCACGCGCCGCAGCCTCGGCGTCCAGCCAGCCCAGCAGGTCTATCCAAGCGGAGTACAGTTGCCCGTCGGTTGCATGTGCCATGTCGCACAAGTGTAACTCATACCAAATTGCGATGATTCGCGAGAATCATCCGAGCAGAGCGAGTGGCGAAGAGTATGGGCTGGCGGCGATGGACGAACATCCGGTGATGTTGCGGATGTTCGGGAATCAGAGCAAGTCCATATCAGGGGCCGGAAGTGGGAGGCGGACGCTTGAAATGCCGCCCTCCGTCAATCGGCCTATTTCCCTCCGCTCCTGCCCATGCTCTGCTATCCCAGTGCAGCGCATCTTGGTTATCGGCACCACAGGCAGTGGCAAAACCACGTTGGCGCGTGCTATTGCCGGGCGTTTGGCCTTGCCACACGGCGAGCAGGACGCATGGAACCATCAACCCGGTTGGCAGGCCGCGCCTACCGAACACTTCCGGGCGCAGGTGGCTGCCTTTACGTCCCAAAACGCTTGGGTCATGGACGGCAACTACAGCAAGGCGAGAGACATCGGCTGGGCGCGGGCCGATACCTTGGTGTGGCTGGATTATCCGGGGCAGGTGGTGTTCTGGCGCTTGCTGACACGTACCGTGCGGCGAACGGTGTCGCAGGAAGAACTCTGGAACGGCAACCGCGAAAGCCTGCGCGGGCAGTTTTCGCGGGAAAGTGTCTTGCCGTGGTTTTTCCGCACCCACTGGAAACGTCGGCGCGAAACACCCCAGCAGATCGCCCAGTTTCCACATCTGAAGGTAATTCGCTTGCGTTCGCCGGGAGCGGCTGAGGCTTGGGTGGGGGCGCTGGTGGAAGAGCAATCGCTTTGCTCACTCACCCCCTCTGCTCCGCAGCTCTGCGAGTCCCCACCCGTACCCCCTCAAGGGTGAGGGAGTTCATTCCGTTTATAAATCGGTGTTATCACCCCTGAAGCAGCAACCGCCCGCCCATTGCATTCAGCGTCACTTCTCCACCTGTCCACATCTCGCCTGTCAGTGCGTCGCGCCATTCTCCAGCGGGCAGCGTCAGCGTAATTTCGTGCGATTCGGTGCGGCGGCTGGCGCACACAGCGGCGCGTTCGGTGCGCCCGTCTGCGTGCGTGTATTCGCGCAAGTAAGCGATGGCGTCGGCCTCGGCGTGCAGGAACCGCAGATTGCCTTCTTGCAAGGCGTGTGTCTTGCGGCGCACCCCAATCAGGGCCTTCACTTTGGCGCGGAGATCGGTGTCCCAGTCGGCTTCGTCCCAAGGCATCGGCTCGCGGCACCACGGCATATTTCCGGCTCGGCTCTGGGTCACGCCCACCTCGGTGCCGTAGTAGGTGCAGGGCACGCCCGCGTAGCCCATCAGCAGCGTAAAGGCCGCCAGAAAGCGCGTGCGGTCATTGCCCACCCGGTACATGGCCCGTCCGATGTCGTGCGATTCCAGCAGGTTCACCATGCTGAGGCCTACTTGCGGCGGCAGCGCATGGTAAGCGTCCCAGAGGATTTCGGCCACTTCCGGCCCCGCGAGTTGGCTGGGTTCCGAAAAGTAGGTGGCCCCACTCAGCCACTGCATCACGGGCAGCCCGAAGCCGTGGTAATTCATGGCGCTGTCCTCGCCCTTACCGTCCAACGCGTGTTCGGGGTCAAAAAAGCGCTCGCCGAAAATGAAGGCGTCTGGTTTTTCCTGCCGCGCCGCCGATTTGAGGGCGCGGTGCAGAGGCAAGTTGTCGTCGTCGGTGCCGTCCGTGCCGATCATGTGGGCCACATCCAGCCGCCAGCCCGCCGCTCCACGCCGCAGCCAGTAACGCACTACGCTCTCTTCTCCGCTTAGAAATTCCTGCACCGCCAATTCGTTGCGGTAATCGATTTTGGGCAGCGTCGGCACATCAAAAAAGGCGTGATAGGGGGGCTTGCCGGGCGTGTCACGCCATGTAAACAGGCCGCGCTCGGGGGCCGCTTCGTCCTTCAGGGCCGCCTGAAACAGCGCATTCTCGTTGCCCATATGGTTGAACACGCCGTCCAGCACCAGCTTCACGCCTGCGGCTTCGGCGGCCTGCGCCAATTCATCCCACGCCGCTTCGCCGCCCAAGTGGGGGTCGACTCGGCGGTAATCGGTGATGTCGTAGCGGTGATTGGAGGGCGAGACGAAAATCGGCGTCAACCACAGCGCATTGATGCCCAAATCGGTTAGGTACGGCAGGGCCTGAGTCACGCCGTTCAGGTCGCCGCCGTAGTGGGCGTGAATGTCGCCGTGCGCGTCTACGGGCGTATTCCATTCCACATGCTCTACCGGGCGGCCCTCATAGATGTATTCCCCGGTTTGTACGTCGTTGGCGGGGTCGCCGTTGCGGAAGCGGTCTGGAAAGATTTGATAGAACACGCTGCGCCAGGCCCATTCCGGGGCGGTGTGGCCTGCCAAATACTGAAACCAATTGCGGAAGCCCCGGCGGGTGTGGTGCAGCCCCAGCGCCGTCAGGTTCAGGTGATCGCCGGGTAAATCCAGTGTCCACGCATAGCGCACACGGTCACTGTGCAGCGGCAATTCGGCCTCGAACCAGCGGCCTTCTCCCCCTAAATCCCCCACCTCCCGCGCTACAAAGCTCTCGATTTCGCCCACCTGTACCACACGCAGGCGTACCGCCGTCACAGGTAAGGTGGTTCTCATTCGGACGGTCACGCTGTTTCCCCGCGCCGCCCCCAACTGCGAGGTGTAAGCGGGTGTGTGGTCGTGCTGGGCACTCAGGATGGACGAAAAAAAAGTGCTTGTGGTCATAGGAAACCTCCGGGACAAAGAAAATCGAGAGCATGAAAAAGGCGTCTGGCACGGCCCGCCTGCAAGGTGCAGAAGAAGGTCGTGCCAGACGGCAAGCGTTGCCTGTGGGTTGTGTGAATTCAGCGTATACGGATTCCAGTTTGGGGGGAAGTGGGTCGGGGGTCAAGGGGGGACAGCATGACGGACGGAATCAGCGAGACGACCCGGAGCAACCGACTCGGAATAATCCATTCCAGCAGGCCCCCCGCCCCCCCAGCGGATGAAGCACCCCCAGCGGGTGAATTGATGCTTTTTTCACGCTGGGGCGCACTGGGCGCGAGAAAACATACGGGCAGACGCGGGAAGGCACGGCAGCATGGAGCCGATGAAACGCACTGCCACCGCTCGTCCTATGAAGGTTCTCCCAACAGTCGCTTCGGCTTCTGCTCGCCGCCTTTCTGGGTCTGCCCGTCTCGTCTTGGTAGCGTCGTTGGCGTTGGCCGGGGCCGCGCCCAGTGTGGCTCAGACTGCGCCCGCCAAGACCATCGGCCTCGCGTTCGACGTGGGCGGCATCAAGGACGGCGGCTTTAACCAAGCGGCCTATGAGGGAGCGCAGCGTGCGGCCAAAGAACTGGGACTGACCATCAGAACGTCGCAGCCCAAAAAGGCCACCGAGATCGGGCAGGGCGTGTCTCCGCTCATCCGGGGCGGTGCGGGACTGGTCATCGGCGTGGGGTACGCCAACAACGACGCGATTACCCGCACGGCCTCCGAGTTTATGGACAGCCGTTTTGCAGTGGTCGATGACCTGCCCAAAGGTAAAAATGCCGTGGGCCTGCGTTTCCGCGAGCAGGAAGGCAGCTTTTTGGCGGGTTTTTTGGCGGGCAAGCAGAGCAGCACGGGCATCGTGGGCTTTGTGGGCGGCGTAGATGTGCCCGTGATCCAGAAATTCCGCGCAGGCTTCGCGGCGGGCGTGAAATTCGCCTGCCCCAATTGCCGAGTCGTCACAGCCTTCGTGGCCAAAACCAGCGCCGGATTCAATGACCCCAAAGCCGCCGCCGTGATTGCCGCCAGCATGACCAAACAGGGCGTAGACGTGATTTTCCCGGCAGCGGGGGGCAGCGGTCAGGGCGTCGTGAATTTCATCAAGGGGCAGCCGTGCATCAGGGCGGCCAACTTGCCTGCGGGCGTGACCTTCAAGAGTGACCTGTTTGCCGCAGTCGCCAAGAGCGCCACCTACAAAAAGCTCTGCACCACCGATTCTCGCCCGCTGTTTTTCATCGGCGTGGACACCAACCAGAACGCGCTGGGCGACTTTGATAAGAAGGTGAACACCCTCAATCACGGCCTGACCAGCATGGTCAAACGGGTGGACAACGCCGTGTACACCATCATCAAGGAATACGCCGAAGACCGGCCCTGGCGCGGGGGAGACCGTTCCTTCGGCCTCAGCAACGGCGGGGTCAGCGTGGCGATTGACAGCCACAACCGCGCCCTGATTCCGGCGGCCCTGGAAACCAGCCTGAAAAAAGTGGAGCAACTGATTACCGACGGCGTGATTAAGGTGCCGACTCAGTAAGGTCAGTAAGACGGACGCACGAACGGGTCGGCTAGGCTAAAGGTCAAGTTCACGCTTCACAATCCAAACCCCTCACTTCTGTCATCTATGACGCTTTGACCGTTCGGGTCGGCGCATGCATGCCAGTGAAAGGAGCGTATGAAGACATTGCCTTCTCGCCGCCGTGCTGTCCTGAGTGTTTCCCTTCTTCTGTTCGTCAGTCTGGCCGCCTCCGCCCCCGCTGTGCCCAGCGTCATGCTGCTGTTCGATCCGGCGGGGCGGGCCGACAACGCCATCAACCAAAGCGCCTCGGACGGCCTAGACCGCGTGGTGCGCGACAGCGGCATTGCCTTCGGCTCCAACGCGGTGGTGGATGCCGACGACGCCTTGACCCAGATTCGGGACGCGGCCAAAGCCAATACGGTGGTGGTCGCGGTGGGCGGCATCAGCGTGGGCGCACTGACCAAGATCGCCAAGGAGTTCCCGAAGGTCAAGTTTATCGGCGTAGACAGCCTGCCCAGCGGCCTGAACACGGCGGGCCTGCGCTTCCGCGAGCATGAAGGCGGCTTCCTTGCGGGCGCGTTGGCGGGCAAAGCCAGCAGCACCCAGATTCTGGGCGTGGTGGGCGCGGGCAACGATCCTGTCACCATCAAATACCGCGCAGGCTTTATCGCGGGCGTAAAATTCGTGTGCGGCAAATGCACCGTGCTGACCGCCAACGTGACCAAGCCCAACGACACCTTTGGGGCCACCACCATTACCAAAGGGCTGTTTGCCAAAGGCGCAGACATCGTGCTGGCCGCCGCCGGAAGTAGCAGCCGGGGCGTGGTCAGTGCGGCGGGCACCGTGGAATGCCTGAACGCCAAGACCCTGCCCAAAGGCGTGACCTTCAAGAGCGACATGTTCAAGGCTGTGCCCCGCAGCGGTGCCTACAAAGACACCTGCAAGGGCGACACCCGCCCCGTATTCGCCATCGGCACCGAGAGCAATATGAACCGCTGGGGCGACACCGATATCGACGCCAGCACGCTCAATCACACCCTGACCAGCGTGGTCAAGCGGGCCGACAACGCCGTCTATGCCATCCTGAGCGACATCGCGGCGGGCAGGCCTTGGCGACCCGGCGAACGCGGCTTTGCCCTGCAAAACGGCGGCATAGAACTGGTCATCGAAAAGACCAACCGCGCCCTGATTACGCCCCAAATGGAAAAAGACCTCGGTAAGATTCAGAAATTGGTGACGGACGGGGTGATCAAGGTTCCAGTGCAGTGAAAAGACGGTAAGTAGTGAGTGGGAAAGGCAAAACGACGCTGAGTCTGTTTTGCCTTTCCCACTGTTATGGTTGTAACGCTTTGCAGTTTTGATAGGGAGTTGGTGGTGGCGGGCGAACCCCACAGTCTGCTCTCCTACGGAGCTATACCAGTCCGCAGCCAGCCCCCTTTGGAGGGGAGTGTACAGGCTATTGTCCCCACTTGCCGCCGTTATCCCTTTCTTCCCGCCGCCCGCCGCGTAAACTAGAGCCATGAGTCCTGCACGCCGCCAAACCGTCACCGCTTGGGTGGGCCATGTCCCTGTGGGGAGTCAGCATCCGGTGGTGGTGCAGTCCATGACCAACACTGACACCGCCGACGCCGAAGGCACCGCCATTCAGATTGCCCAACTGGTGCGGGCAGGCTCCGAACTGGTGCGCGTGACCGTGAATACCCGCGAGGCCGCCGCTGCCATTCCCGACATCGTGGCGCGGCTGGCCGAAGTGGGCATCAACGTGCCCATCGTCGGGGACTTTCATTACAACGGCCACATCTTGCTGCGCGAATTCCCCGAAACGGCCCGGCTGCTCGCCAAATACCGCATCAACCCCGGCAATGTGGGCGCGGGCCAGCACCACGACGCCAACTTTGCCACCATGATCGAAGTCGCCAAAGAGTTTGATAAGCCCGTGCGGATCGGCGTGAACTGGGGCAGCCTCGATCAGCAGGTGTTGGCCCGCCTGATGGATCAGAACGCGGCGGCTGGCAGCCCCAAAACCGCGACTGACGTGATGATCGACGCGATGGTGGTGTCGGCGCTGGAGAGTGCCGCCTATGCCGAAAAATTGGGCCTCGCACACGACAAAATCCTGATCTCGGTGAAGGTTAGCAGTGCCCCGGAATTGTGGCAGGTGTACCGCCAATTGGCGGCCCTCTGCGATTACCCCCTGCACCTCGGCCTCACCGAAGCGGGCATGGGCATGAAGGGCATCGTGGCGAGCAGTGTGGCCCTCGCGCCGCTGCTGACGGAAGGCATTGGCGACACGATCCGCGTAAGCCTGACGCCGGAGCCGGGGGCCAGCCGCAAACTGGAGGTGGAAGTGGCGCAGCAAATCCTGCAAAGCCTCGGCATCCGTCAGTTTTTGCCTCAGGTCACGAGTTGCCCCGGTTGCGGGCGCACCACATCTATCTTTTTTCAGGAGTTGGCTCAGAAGATTCAGGACTATATCCGCGACACCATGCCCGACTGGAAGGCGCGGTATCCCGGAGTGGAGGAGATGCAGGTGGCCGTCATGGGCTGCATCGTCAACGGCCCCGGCGAGAGCAAGCACGCCAACATCGGGATTTCGCTTCCCGGTACTGGCGAAGACCCCCGCGCCCCGGTGTATCAGGACGGCAAGCTCCTGACCACCTTGCGCGGCCCCCGCATCGCCGAAGACTTTCAGGAACTCATGGAAAAGTACGTGGAGCAGCGGTACGGCCAGCAGACGGCTGAGGTGTGAGCGGGCGTTCTGGGCGGGGCGTCTAAGGGTGTAAAAGGCTAGGGTCTAAGGTGCTGGAGCGGGTACGTTATAAGAGGAAGCCGACGAATTTCACTCTCGTCGGCTTCCTCTTGTCCCGTGACTTTAGCAGCCGATAGGCTTTTCTACTTTTACGACAACGTTTTTGTTAAAAGTATAGATGTAGGTGCAGCCCGAACTGTTTGCGCCGTAGAACCATTTAGTAGCGGTGGCGATATCCTTTGCCAAGGCCACGCCATCGGCACTGTAAATGCCGTACTTGCTGAACACTGGGCCACCGTTCCAATCGGCGGGGATGCCCTGACGGGTAAAGATTTTCAGACGCTCCCCGCCCGCTTGCTTGGGCATCGCGGCTACGAGTTGGGCATACTGCTTGTCAAAAATACGGTCAGCAGCAGGCTTGATGGCTTTAACAGCGGCCTCTGCTTTGGCTCTGCTGGCTTCCGTCGCGTCTACCAAGGCTTTGACGGTGGTGTTGCCTAGTTTCGTCGTGCCCGGCAAAGTGGATTTAGTAGCGGTTTCCTCGATGATAGAGGCCACATCAGCGAGGAGATGCGCCGCAGACCTCAAATCGCGGAACTTCAGCAGCACGTCTACATCGGTTTTGCCCGGACGTGCGGCGGCCTTTTCGTAAGTTTTGAGATAGCCCTCGTAGGTAGATTTGAGTTTGCCCAGTTCAGTCAGCGCGGTGCCATTGGCGGCCCCCACTACTTTTTGCGCCCCGACGAGGCGGGCTTCGCAGTCTTTGCCCGCATCTTCAATGGTTACGCTGCCTCCATCGACGGGCAGGTCGCTCAAGTCCGGGTACAGTTTGAGACCGTTGCGAACCACCTTGGCGCAGTCGGTGAGCAACTGGGCGCGAACCGCATCGTTATAGGCATTTTCAAGCGCGGCGGGCCACGCCTTGCGGAAGGCGCTTTTGATTTGATACTGCACGGCTTGCACTTCAGGGTTGTCTAACGGCTGATAAGTTTTATACGCATCGGCGCAGTAGTCAGAAACGTATTTCACAGTATGTACGGGATTAGAATTCGGCACCTGTTCGCTGCCCAGCGCCGGATTTGCTTTAAGAGCCGCATCCAACAACTTGGCGCAACTGGCGTACTGCTCCACGGCGTCGCCAATCAGACCTCGGTCAAGGGACTGGCCACCGTTTTTGGCGTCCATGTACGCATTGAATACGATGTTTTCCTCGTTAGGTGTGGCAGCGAGGGCAAAACTTGCGGGCAGAAGGAGCAGAGGCCAAAAGAATTTCATCCGTGTAACCTTAACACCAAGTCATTTAGCGAACGGCGAAAAGTGTGAAGTTTTCTTCATTGTCGTCTAGACTGTTTCAAAGCTGGCAATATAGAGCCATGAACGTTTGGGGAACCGGCCCTTTTGAAAACGATGCTGGCGCGGCCTTTGTGCAGGAAGTCGTGCAAGACGGCGAATTTGCGCTGGCCGAAGCCTTCGAGGTGGCTCTAGACCCCGATACGGTGTTCTTGGCTGCCGAAGAAGGCCACCGTGCCTACGCCGCCGCCGCTGTGCTGGCTGCCGTACTGGGCGGCGATACCGCAGGCATGACTGACGCGGGCCTGCGTTCGTGGGTGCAAAACGCCGATCTGTCCGACTTGGCCCCCTTGCAAGATATAGCGCGGGACGCCCTAGAGCGAATTGTCGGCCCAGACAGCGAATTGCCCGACTTGTGGGAAGACACCGCCGACGCCGAAGCGTGGCGAGCCGAAATAGAGCGGTTGCAAGGCGTGTTGGAATAGGGGAGTGCTGGTCAGGTGAATAGGGAGCGGGTGAGCTTCGCCCTCAACATCGATCCGGGTAGCGTACTAGACCTGTTGGTGTCCGAACGTTACGGCCCGCCCCGCCTCTTGCCTGAACAAGTGGAACCGTACTTGAACGGGTTGGCAAGACGCTTGGGATGGCAGGCCCAATCGGTGACACCAATTGGCTTCCAGAGCTTCTGGGTCAGACATTGGCAAGACCAGTACGGGGCTGCAGTGGGCCTCACCCTGCACCGCGAAAGCGTGACCGCCGTAGTTTTACCGGGAGATGAGGAACCGTTGCTCGATCAGCGCCGCTACCAATCCACAGGCCCACTGCTGGACGCTCTCGCCGCAGACGGCCAACTCATCTTGCCCGAAGCCGATTGGCTGGCCGCACCCTTTTCTGCCGCCGAACGCGAGCGCATCCTCGCCCCGCGCTCTGGGGGGGGTTGGGAAGCCTACAGCCTGCGCTACTGGAAACCGACTTCACGCGGCGCGGCCCTGTTCAACGGCTGGGATTAACAACGGCTGGGACGAGCAGCTGAACTTCAGAACCGGATTTCCAGCCCCAGCCCGCCGCCAAATTGCCCGCCCGTGTTGCCGCGCACAAAGGCCCGCCAGCCCGCTGGCCCCAGCAACGGCCCACGCAGTCCGGCTTCGGCATAGCCCACCACATCGCTGTTGACGCTCGACAATTCGCCGCCCACCGTGCCAAAGGCGTCCACCCGTGTCAGCGGCAGGTTCACATCACGCAACGTCAGGCCCGCGGCGAGGCGTCTCGGGCCATTGTTCCACTGTTGCTCGGCGCTGCCCTCTACGCCCAACGTGCCAATAAACGGCACACGCAGCACCGATACGCCCGCGTGAACGCCGTATCCGGCAGTATTGGCATTGGCTCCGGCCCACAGGGTCGCGGCACTGGCGGGGGCAGACAGGGCGGAGAGGGCCAGCAGAGGTAGCAGAAGACGGCGCATGCAAACAGCTTAAGCGGGCCGCATGAGAGCCATTCTGCTTGGCGCTGAGGCACTCAACGCCGCGCCTAGCCGTTCAGCCTCACCTGTGCCACCGTTGCCAGCAGCCGGAAGGTCTGAAACAGATGGAAGGCGTCCGGGCTTTGCCAAGCGACGGTGACGGCGTCTACCCGCATGATGCCGGGAACACGCTCGCACTGATCGGCGCGGGCTTGATGATCGAAACTGAGCTGAACCTGTGCGGGCCAGCGCGTGGTGTACGGCGTGGCCTGTGCTGCTGCCCGCACGCCCGCTTCTGCCCCAGCCCGAATGCGGCGCTGGGCCTCGGCGGGGTGCAGATGCACGGCGGCAAAGGTGCTCAGGCCCTCCTTCACGGCCACGCCCACCACCTGTTCTCCCAATTCCGCCTGAATCTCGGCAATGGCGACATCGTCTCCGGCAGCGAACACGACGGGCACGCCGTATTGTCCGGCCAGCAACGCATTCAGGCCGTATTCGCCCGTAGACAGACCGTTGATGCGGACATCGCGGATAAAGCCGTTCCAAGTGTGCGCCAATGGGCCGCGTGGACTGCCCGCGCGGGCGTGATAGCCCACGAACAGCAGCGCTCCAGTGCCCGGTTCTTGTACGCCCTGCACCATGCTCAGCGGTTTGTCGTTGCCACTCGTAAACGTCAGCCCCGGCAAGTCGGGGAGCAGTTCGGGCAGCAGGTTCCGCATCGTGTCGTGGCTGTCGTTGATCAGGACTTCGGTGGCCCCGCCCGCAAACGCGCCCTCCGCGGCGGCCACCGCTTCCAGCGTCATGCGTTCGCGGGCCGCCTGATATTCGGTGCCGTTGACCAGTCCGCCAAATTCCGGTGGGCTGACCTGCACCCAACTGGCGACGCCGCACACGCCTTCCATATCCACACTGATCACAACTTTCATGCCCAGAGCCTAGAGCGTTTGGGCCAGCAAAACCGCTGATGGTGGGTTTTAGGGGCGTGAGTGACTGGAAGGGCGGCGATCTTTCACATCCAGTAGGGAAGTTTTGACGTGTGGGACAGGTTTAGAGCTTTGTGAAGCGGAGTTGAGAAGCCTGATCAGTCTGTGTCGTAGCCAAGCAGTCAAAAGCGGGAGGCATGCCCTTTTCCATGGGGGCGGTGTTGGCGTGAGTTCAATTCCCAAAGCACCGACTTATGCGTGCTACCCTCATTCGTTATGAGTCGAGTGGCCCTGAAATCTGCCCGCGAAATCGAAACCATGCGCCGTGCGGGGGCGCTGGTGGCCGATACGTTCCGGGTGCTTGACCCCTTCGTGAAACCCGGCGTGACGTTGGCCGAGCTAGACCGGATTGCCGAAGAACACATCCGCAAAGGCGGCGCGACTCCGGCGTATCTAGGCTACGGCCCCAAAACCAACCCCTTTCCGGGCACCATCTGCGCCAGCGTCAACGAGGTCATCTGTCACGGCATTCCCGACGGGCGCGTGCTGGAAGAAGGCGACATTATCGGCGTAGACATCGGCGTACTGATGAACGGGATGTACGGCGACGCGTGCTTTACCTACACGGTGGGCAACGTGAGCGCCGAGGTGCAGGGCCTCGTAGACACCACCCGTGAGGCGCTGGCCGCTGGCCTAGAAGTGGTGCGCCCCAATGCCCGCGTAGGCGATATCGGCCACGCCATCCAGACCCTCGCGGAAGGCCGGGGCTACGGCGTGGTGCGCGAATACACCGGGCACGGCATCGGCAAACGCCTGCACGAAGAACCCACCATCTACCATCACGGCGCACGCTACACGGGCCTGAAACTGCAACCCGGCATGGTCTTCACCATCGAACCTATGATCAATCTGGGCCGCCCCGAAACCCGCCTGCTGCCGGACGGCTGGACAGTGGTGACCGCCGACAAGAAACCCAGCGCCCAATTCGAGCATACGCTGGTGGTCACGGCTAAGGGGCACGAGATTCTGACGCTGTAAGCGTGGGTGATGAGAGAGCGTTTAGCGTTGACGCCGCGTGTAAACCCCCCAGTCTGCTGTGCAGCCAGCCCCCCTTAGAGGGGAGCGCAAAAGCACTTGTCCTCCCCTTGAGGGGGGGCATTGCGACGCAACGGGGGGGTTGCTCTGCCCAGCCCCTTGACCATTCCCCGCCCCGCAGGCCTTACAATTCCCTGCGTATGGGACGTCTTTCTATGCAGGTTTCTCCGCGACTCCTCAGGCAGCCCCGCTGCTCCGCACTGAGGGCACGCCCATAACCGCCCCCACCTTCAAGGGCCGCCGCACCCGCGAACTGTCGGCAGACGCGGCGGTGAGCGTCGTGGACGTGTTCAAAAGCTTCCGCAACGCGCAGGGCGCAGACACGCGGGTGCTGGACGACATCGACCTCGATATTCGCAAGGGCGAGTTTTTTAGTCTGCTGGGGCCGAGTGGCTGCGGCAAAACGACCCTGCTGCGAATTCTGGCGGGCTTCGAGCAACCCGACGCGGGCGCAGTCCTGATCGGCGGGCGCGACATGACGGGTGTGCCGCCCAACCTTCGCCCCGTCAATACTGTTTTTCAAAGCTACGCGCTGTTTCCGCACCTCAGCGTGTACGACAACGTGGCGTTCGGGCTGCGGCAAAAAGGCATCGGCGGCGCGGCCCTGCGTGACCGGGTAAGCCGGGCTATGGAAACCGTGCGGATCGGAGATTTCGGCACGCGCAAGCCCGATAACCTGTCGGGTGGGCAGCGGCAGCGGGTGGCGTTGGCCCGCGCCATCGTCAACGAGCCGGAAGTACTGCTCCTCGACGAACCCCTTTCGGCCCTCGATTTGAAGCTGCGGAAGGAATTGCAGGTGGAACTGTCCAACTTGCAAGAGACGCTGGGGATGACCTTCGTGTTCGTCACGCATGATCAGGAGGAAGCGTTGGTCATGAGTGACCGCATTGCCGTGATGAACCGGGGCCGTGTGGAGCAACTGGGCAAGGCCGAAGACCTGTACGAGCGTCCCCGCACGGCGTTTGTCGCCAACTTTTTGGGCCAAAGCAATTTGATTCCCGGCAAAGTGCAGGAAGTCAGTCCCGGCGGCGCGGTGATCCTGACCGAACATGGCCTGCTGCGAACCGTGTACGGCGCAGACCTGAGCGTGGGCCGCGAAGTCATGCTCTCTATTCGCCCCGAAAAGCTGCGGATGGAGCGCGACGACGAAACCGAAGGCAATGAGGTTCGCGCCCGAGTGGACGACATCGTGTACACCGGGGCCGAAAACCAGTATCTGCTGGAGGCCAACGGTCAGCGCCTCGTGGCCTTCCAACTGAACTCGGACATTGGGGCCGACGAGGATTTCGACTATGAGGAAGAAGTGGCGCTGTATCTGCCGCCCGCCAGCCTCGTGATTCTGGAGGAGGGCTGATGAGGGCGGATTCGACTGGAATGGCTGCAAGGCCCGCTTTTCCCACTGACTACTCACCACTCACCACTCACGGTCTTTCAACATGCTGACGCTTAGGCGCTTTTTTGCCACGCTCGGCCCCGGTGTGCTGTGGCTGGCCGTCTTTCTGATCGTTCCCGTAGCCATCATGTTCGGCTACTCACTGCTCACCCGCACCGATCTGGCGCAGGTGGGCGGCCCACTCACGCTAGAAAGCTGGGGCCGCGTGTTCGGCTACGACGCCCTGTTCCGCGAATGGGTGCCCGACAACCTGCGCGTGCTGGGGCGCAGTCTGCTCATCGCCGGATTCTCCACGTTGCTGTGCATCCTGATGGGCTACCCGCTGGCCTTCTACATTGCCCGCCAACCCGCACGGCGCAAAAGCTTTTTGCTGCTGCTGCTGATTATTCCGTTCTGGACAAACTTCCTGATCCGCGTGTACGCGTGGATTCTGATCTTGCGTCCCTTCGACTTGGTGCCCAGCCTCACTGCCACCTTCTTGGGCATGGTCTACGCCTTCTTGCCGTTTTTCGTACTGCCCGTGTATTCCAGCGTGGAAAAGGTGGACTGGCGTTTGTTGGAAGCGGCCCAAGACCTCGGTGCGTCGCCAATAAAGGCGTTCATGGCCGCCGTGTTTCCCCAAACCTTGCCCGGACTCATCGCCGGAATCCTGCTGACCTTTATTCCGGCGCTCGGCACCTTTGTAGTCAGCGACATTCTGGGCGGCGCAAAAACGGCCCTGATCGGCAACCTCGTGCAAAACCAATTCGGGCAGGCCGGAGACTGGCCCTACGGCTCGGCCCTCAGTTTCCTGCTGATGGGCGCGGTGTTGGTGGGCCTGTGGCTGTATGCGAGGTCAGCGGGGCAGAAGGGCTTGGAGGAGCTGATATGAGTTGGCATGGAGTTGCTGGTTTTTGTCTAAGGGCCAAAGGGTCTGAGGGACTAAGAAAACTGGCGGCCCAGCACCTTAGACTCTTAGACCCCGCCCCTTCACACGCAGGCGGCCCAGCATGATGCGGCGCACCCACCCCGCCCTCTCCGCGTGGGCTTGGTTGGTCTACGGTTTCCTGTACCTGCCCATCCTCGTCCTGATCATTTTCTCGTTCAACGATTCCAAATTCGGCGCGACTTGGGCGGGCTTTACCACCAAGTGGTACGGCGTGCTGCTGGCCCGCGAAGATGTGCGCGAGGCACTGACCAATACGCTGCTCGTGGCGCTGTCCAGCACGCTCATCAGCACGGTATTGGGCACGCTGGTCGGGCTGGGACTGTGGCGCTATTCCACCCGCTTCCGGCTGCCGCTCACGTTCCTCCTCGTCACACCCATCGTCATTCCCGATGTGGTCATGGGCGTGTCGCTGCTGATGTTCTATTCGTTGGTACGCGGCGGCCTAGAACTCACGGGCTGGACGTTTGAAAACGGCTTCTGGACGGTCATGTTTGCGCACGTTACCTTCCAGATCAGTTATGTGGCCCTGACCGTGCGTTCGCGGCTGGCAGGCTATGACCGCTCGCTGGAAGAAGCCGCCCGCGATTTGGGCGCAAGTTCGGTGCAGTCCTTCTTGCGCGTGATTTTGCCGCTGGCCTTGCCGGGTGTCTTGGCGGGGGCGCTCTTGGCCTTTACCCTCAGCCTCGACGATTTCGTGGTCACGTATTTTACCAGTGGTTCGGGCTTCCGCACCCTGCCCGTGCTGATCTACACCAGTGTCAAAAAGGGCGTGACGCCCGACATCAACGCGCTGAGTACGTTGCTGGTGCTGTTTACGGTGATAGCGATCATCGCGGCCAACGCCATCATGCGCCCGCGTCCGGGCCGCCGGGGAGAGGCATGAAGCGCACGCTGTTGCTGACGCTGGCGCTGCTGTCCCTGAGCGCCTGTCACCGGATAGAACGCACCGACACCGCCGCCGAGGGGCAGGGGGCCACCACGCCCGCGCCCGTGGAGCGCAATGGCGGGCGCGTCCTGCGAATCATCATGTGGTCTGATTACATCGACCCGGACGTGGTCAAGCAGTTCGAGAAACAGGAAAACGCCCGCGTGATCTTGGATACCTTCGAGAGCAACGAATACATGCTGGCCAAATTGCAGGGCGGCGGGGCCAGCTACGATCTCGCCACGCCCAGCAACTACTTTATTCAGGTGATGGTGCGGGCCAAACTGCTGCAACCGCTGGAGGCCCAGAAGCTCTCCAATTTCGGCAACATCGGCGCGGGCTTCCTGAACCCCAATTTTGACCCCGGCAACGTGTACACCGTGCCTTATCAGTACGCAGCCACCGGGTTGGCCTACAACGGCAAGCGGTTCACGCCGTCCTCGGAGAGTTGGAAGCTGATTTTTGGCGACACCGATACCGTGCGCTTTTCGCTGCTGGATGATCCCCGCGAAGTCATCGGCGCAGCCCTGAAGTATTTGGGCTATTCGGTGAATTCCAGCGACGTGGCCCAGTTGCGGGAAGCCCGCGATCTGCTGCGCCGCACGGTGTCCAAACGCGGGTTTGAATCGTTCAGTGGCGGCCCGGAAGTGCGGAACAAATTGCTGGCCGGAACGCTGGATTTGGGCCAAATCTATGTGGGCGACCTGCTGCAAGGCGCTGCCGAAGACCCCAACCTGAAGGTGTACCTGCCCAGCGAGGGAACCACCATCAGCACCGATACGCTGGTGCTGCTGCGCGGCAGCCCGAACCCCGCACTGGCCCGCAAATTCGTCAATTTCGTGCTGGACGGCGAAGTGAGCGCGGCTATCAGCAACTACACCTATTACGGCAACCCCAACACTGCCGCCGCGCCCCTCCTCGACCCATTTTTGCGCTCTCAGAAGGCCTTCAATCCTTCGCAAGACGACCTGAAAAGTGGCAAAGTAGAGTTCATCAACGAACTCAAAGCAGGGAATACAACGCGCCTCTATGACCGAATCTGGACGGACTTGAAGGCGCGTTAGGTGGGGGGAGGGAGGACTAAAAGCAAACCTAGATCGTCCCCGCCCCTGTGTTTCCTCAGTCCGGCAGATTCACCGGGCGGGCACTGTCCAGCCAACCCCAATCGCGCAGATATGCCCGGAAATCGTTCAACAATGCGGCAGCTTCGGCACGCTCAGCGTCGGCCAACGTTCGCAGCCACGCTTCTCCTGTCAGGCGCGTATAGGCCAGCAGCGGCACGCTCTTGCCTAAGCCTGCGCTCAAAAAGCCTTCAAAGGCGTCCAGCATGGCTCCGCGCCTCGTCCGGTCTCCCAGACTGTGCAGCGGGGCCACCTTCAAAAAAGCCTCGGAGGCGTCGGCCAACAGCACCCGCACGCCTTCCCGGTGGCTGACCGAGGGGAGGCGCGGCGGCAATGCAACAGACTGAGGCGAAAAATCGGACATGCCCAAGCCTGCACTCGCAGTGTCAGCCGAAGTTGAGCGGCGGGTCAGGGCGGCGTCAGGCGGCGCGAAGTCCGGCACTACGGCGTAGCCCCGTGTTGCCCGCTCAGTCGTTGAAGCTGTGCCCCGCCTTTTCCAAGGTTGCCCGCGCCTCTGCCAGTTGCTCAGCCTTCACCAGCACGTAATCGGTATCGAAGGTGGACAGGGCGAAAATGCCTATACCAGCGTCCTTGAGCGGATTCAAAATCGCTGCCAGAATCCCGGTCAGATGAAAGGGGAAAGGGCCATGCAGCCGCAGTGCCGCCCAACCGCTTTCCAGCTTCAAACCGTGCGGTAGGGGCGACGGAACGTTCTCCTCAGCCGTGACTACACTCAATTCACCCGGCGCACCCACGATGGCCCACAAGGCTCCAACCGCCGCCCAAGCCGGAAGGGGAGAGGACGCGGGAAGCTGCGCCACCACGTACTGTCCAGTCAGTAAAGACAGAACCAGTCTGGGAGTCTCTGATGTTAAGTCGGTCACTGAATCAGTGTACAACTGAAAGATTTCCGTCTATCTGACAGCTTTCTGACACGTCTGGGTGGGCCTTTTCACCTACCCGGATGGGGGTACACTGTGCGGATTTATCATTCTTTTGCTCGTGAACTTCCTTACAATAGAACGTGATGAAGGTCTGGGTGATGGGGGTTTCGGCAGCGGCGCTTTTGGGTGGAGCGCTGGCTATGGGCGTGGCGACACAAAGCAATGGAACACTGGCGGCAGGATTGCGCGTGGCAGGTGTGGATGTCGGCGGAATGACGTCTGGGCAGGCGCTGGAGGCCTTGGGAACGCGGGCGGCGACTGCCCCGCAAGTCACGGTCACGGCGGGCGGCCAGAGTTGGACGGTGGGGGCCGAGACGCTGGGTTGGCGGGCCGATGCCCAGACCAGTATCGCCGCCGCCGAGCGTGCCACCCGTGAACGCGGCGTGCTGGAGCGTGTGCAGGCCGCGCTCGGTCAGGCTCCGGTGCAAGATTTCCCCCTCATTGCGGGCGTAGACGCGGCGCAGGCCAAAGCGGGCCTGAGTGCCCTGACGGCCAGCCTGAATACCCAGCCCAAAAACGCCACGGTTGTCTTTGACAAAACCACCAAAAACTACACCGTGACCGCCGACGCACCGGGCCGCAAAGCCGATGTGAACGCTGCGGTGGCCGCGTATGTGGCCGCACCTACCCTCACGGCTCTCAGTGTTCCCGTGACCGAATGGAAGGCCAAATACACCGCCGAGCAGTTGCAGGGCTATGTGGCACAGGGCAACGCGCTGATTCGCCCCTTGACGGTGCAGTTGCAGGGCACCACGCGCAAGGCGGGCCTCACAGGGTTGCAGGTCGCCAATCTGTACTGGGTGCGCGAAACGGGCATCGTGCTGGATGACGCCACCATCAATTCGGTCTTCAAACGCCTGACGGGTGAGGTGAATCAGCCTGCCCAGAATGCCCGCTACGCGCTGCAGGGCAGCAAGCTGGTGCGCGTGAAGGAGCAGCCGGGCAAGGTGGCCGAACCCAAGCTGGCGCTGGCGGCCTTCCGCAAAGCCATTACCGACGCCGCCGTGAAAAACGTGGTGTTGCCCGGCAAAGTCAGCCTGCCCACGCTGAAGCTGGCGCAGCTGCCCGACGTAGCCAAACTGCAACTGATCACCACCGGGCGCAGCACCTACTACAACTCCAGCGCCGCTCGCCGCACCAACGTCGCCAATGCCGCCGCCAAAATCAACGGCACTGTGGTTCCCGCCGGAGAGGACTTCAGCTTCCTCAATTCGCTGGGCAGCATCACGGCCAGCAACGGCTTCGTGGGCGGCCTGATCATCAGCGGGGGCCGCACCGTGGACGGCCTCGGTGGGGGCGTGTGTCAGGTCAGTACCACCGCGTTCCGGGCGCTGTATCAGGCCGGATTACCCGTCGTGGAGCGCAATCAACATTCTTACCGTGTGGGCTATTACGAGCCGCAGGTGGGCTTCGAGGCCGCCGTCTACGATCCTGGTTTGGATCTCAAGCTGAAGAACGACACGGGCGGGCCTTTGCTGATCAAGACCATCAACAACAATGCCCAGTCGGTTCTGGAAGTCGAGGTCTGGGGCATCAAGCCCGCCCGCACCGTCACCGTCAGCCCCGCCGTGATTACGGCCCGAATAGCGCATCCCGCCGCCAAATACGTCACCAACCCCAGTTTGCGTCCCGGCTCGGTCAGGCAAGTGGACTGGGCCGCCGACGGCTTCAGCCTGTACATCAGCCGCACCATCAGGGATGCCAAGGGCGTGCGCAGCGATAGGGTCAGCACGATTTACAAGCCTTGGCAGGCCGTGTTCGAAATGGGGCCGCGCAGCTAAGTAGGTCAAAGTTAATCTATAGATTAACCGAGCGAAGCGAGTATCGAAGGGAGTACGTTGCACTGGAAATGGAGCGGTTTCGGTGCCGTCCCGGAAACGCGCAATGTTAAGTGCAACGTACTTAAAGTCGGAGCATAGAAAGCACTGGCACAGAGAAAAGCATGGGTACAGAAATCAGCTCAGGGGGAGACGGTAGAGCAAGGGCCGTCTCCTCTATGTGTGTCCGTCAGCCAATGTTCACGCGCCCGTCAGACCAAAAGGGTACAACTGGTCATATGCGTTCTCTCTTTGCTGTGACTGCCGCCCTGACCGTTGCCCTCGCTGCCTCGGCTTCGGCCCAAACTCTGCCGCTGGTGGGTACCGACTGGACACTGACCGGGCTGACCGAACAGGGCAAACTGGTGTCGCCCGGACAGGCCGCGCCGCGCCCCACACTGCGCCTCAGCGGCTCGGCGGCGTCGGGCAGTACGTCTTGCAATACCTACCGCGCCAACTTTGCCACTCGCGGCGACATTGTGCGCTTCACCTCGCTCGCCACCACGCGCCGCGCCTGCCCTGACCGAATCGACGGCCTAGAAGAACGGTTCGTCAATCTGATGCGGGGGGTGTCCCGGTTCGCTGTGCAAGGCAATTTGCTGACGCTTTTTTCGGGCAAATCGGATCGGCTCGTCTTCACGTCTTCTCAGACCATCACGCCGCCCATCGTTTCTTCGGGCGGAAAGGGGCAGGGCATGAACAGTCTGGACGGCACTTGGTTCGTCACGCGCCTCGTGGCGGGCGGGCGTCAGGTGGCCCTGCCTGCACAGGCGTCGTTCACCTTCGCCCCCGACGCCACCGGCTTTGCCCTCAGCGGTACGGCGGGCTGCAACCGCGCCGTAGGTCGGGTCACCACCTCGGGCATGGCGGTCACGTTCGGGCCACTCGCCACCACCCGGATGATGTGTGACGCGCCGCGCATGGCACAGGAAAGGGCCATTCTGCAAGCATTGTCGGGCACCCTTTCGGCCAAATTCAGTTCGTCGTCTCTAGTCCTCAGCGGCCCCGCCGGAACCGTGACCCTCTCGCGCACGGCGGGAGCGGCCACCGGACTGCCTCAACAACCCGTCCCGGCAACGCCCTACACGCTCCAGCAGGTCAACGGTCAGGCGGCTCCGAACACCCCCAAACCCGTGACCCTCACGTTGGAAGGGGGCCGGGTGGGTGGCAGTGACGGCTGCAATTCTTACGGCGCTTCGTACCGCATGGAAGGCAACCAGTTGGTGCTGACTTCGCCGCTGACCAGTACGATGATGGCCTGCATGGACGCGGAAGGCACGCCCTTTTTGTCGGTGCTGGGCAGCCGCCCTACCCTGAGTGTGACTGGGCCGACGCTGACCCTGAAAACCGACGATGTGACCCTGACCTTCGGGCGCTGAGAGCTGGCAGCCGAGTGACAGCAGGCCAACTTTCCGGGCGTTTCGTATAAAATCTCACGTTTGATCAGCTTGGATTGGGTAGAACAGAGGGAAGATGAAGCCCTTGCCTCTGGCCGCCCTGCTGTTCGTTGCTGCAATCTCTGCCACAGCGCAGGCTCAGTCTTCCGGCCCCCTCGATGTTGCGGGGAACTGGAAAGTAGGCTGGACATTGCCCGGCAGCATTCCAGTGCGCGGATACACGCCACTGCTCAACTTTAGTCAGGTCAGCTTCAGTCAGGCGGGCCAGAGCCTGAAGGTGTCCGGCAAAGTCGGCTGCAACTTTATCAACGGCCCTGTGACCTTGAATGGCGATCAACTGAGTTTTGGCGTGCTGGTCAGTACCCGTGTGGCGTGCTCGGTGGCTGTAGGTCAGCAAGAAACCACGCTGATCAAGGCTTTATCGGGCCAAACCCTGACTGCGGTGCGTGTGGCCGACAGCCTGACCCTGACCACCAAGGGCGGCTCGGAACTCAATATTCGCCGCTCTACGCTTCAGGGCAAGTAAGCGCCTACTCGGTTCAGGACTCCAGCGCCCAATCTACGGCGGCCTGCACATGCAGCCGGGTTGTGTCGAACACGGGCACAGCGGTATCGGCGGCCCCCACAAGCAGCGTAATTTCGGTGCAGCCCAGAATGATGCCCTGTGCGCCGCGTGCGACCAAATCGGCCATGACGTGCCGGTAGGTGGCGCGTGAGGTGTCCCGAATCTCGTTTCGGCACAACTCGTCATAGATAATTCGGTGAACTTCGGCGCGGTCTTCAGGCGGTGGCGTCAGCGTCTGTATTCCAAACCTGTCCCGCAGCCGCCCCGTGTAAAATTCCTGTTCCATCGTGAAGGCCGTCGCCAGCAGCCCAACTCGGCTGAGGCCCGCTGTCCGGATCGCCTCTGCCGTGCCGTCTACGATGTGCAGCAGCGGCAGAGACACAGCGACTTCAATCTGCGGGGCAACTTTGTGCATGGTATTGGTCGCCAGCACCAAAGCTTCGGCCCCCGCCCGTTCCAGTCCCCTTGCCGCTTCGGCCAGTAGGGTTCCCGCCTCGGCCCAGTGACCGGCGCGTTGCAGGGCGGCCACTTCCGCAAAGTCCACCGAATGCAGCAGCACCCGCGCCGAATGCAGGCCGCCCATTCGGCGCGCCACCTCTTCATTCAGCACCCGGTAGTATTCTGCGCTGCTTGTCCAACTCATGCCGCCCAGAATCCCGATCAGTTTCATGAAGTCTCCTGCTTGGGCTGTGTGCCCGCCAAGCGCCCCGGCACCAGCCGTTGTAGCAGCGTCACCAGATCGGCGTCCATAAAGTCGTAATCGTCGGGAATGCCCAAACTCAGGATGCGGTCATCGGGCAGCGCACCCCGGAAGCGTTGGCGCAAGATGTCCCGGTGACGTTTTTCCATGCAGACCGCCACATCTGCCCACTCCAGCAGATCACGCGAGACGGGCGTTTCGGCGTCGCGGTTGGTGCCCGCCGAGGCTACGTCCCAGCCGTAGTCCGTGCGGAACACCGCTTCGGCAGTGGGGCTGCGGAGCTTGTTCTGGGCGCAGATAAAGACGATTCGGAGTGGCCGTGTGTCTGTCAAGGTTCCTGCCCCGCGAGCAACCACGCCGCCTCTTCCTCGCCAATCTCGGCGGGGGCGTTGGCTCTGGCCCAAGCCGCCGCCGCCTGCACGTCATAGGGTGTGCGGCGAAATTCTATGTTCCAGTGGCCGTGTTGCCGAGTCAATAGGAGCCAGCGGGCCAGTGGTGGGCCTTCTGTATGGCGTTGGCTGACGGCCCCAACATTCACCAAACTCGTCCCGTCTATTCCCCGAAACATCTCGGAGTGGGTATGGCCGACGACGCACACGGCCCCGGCAAACTCGCCCAGCCGTTCGCGCAGCTCGGCGGGCGTGGCGGGCCGTTCTTCTTCCCCCGACAGCATCAGGGCTTCCCAAGGGTCACGCGGGCTGCCGTGTGCCAGCCGCACCTCGCCGCCCGCTACGTCTACAAATGTCGGAAGCTGGCCCAAGTGCGCGGCCACGTCTGCGGGCAACTGAGAGGCCACCCAGCCGCGCATTTCTTCTTTGCCCCCCCGCATTCCGGCCATGCGCTCGTCGGTGTTGCCGCGCACGGTGGGCGGTGCAAATTCGGCCTGTAATGCCCAAGCGGTAGCCGGGTCAGAAGCTCCCCAGACGGTATCGCCAAGGTTGTACAGCCCGTCCGGGCTGGCGGCCTGCGCGTCATCCAGTACGGCCCGCAGCGCAAAGCCATTGCCGTGAACGTCAGACAGAATGGCAAGTCTCATCGTTGCTCCGGGTTATTTCGGTTTGCGAATGGCAGCGAAAATTCCGGCGAACAAGAGAATTGTCACCAAGTAGCCGATCAACGAAGCCACGGGGCTGAATGCCGGATTCAGCGCGTCGCCCGCGAATTTGTAGATGGCGTAGGGCACGGCCCAGCCCAGCGCGTACAGTCCGGCGCGGCGCAGGAATTCGGGCGTAATGGAGGCCTGTGCAAACAGCCGCATGGGGATGAACATGGCCGGAATCAGCAGCAGTTGAGACAGGTAAAACCAGAGGGGCAAGGCTGCAAAGCCGTATTCCACACCCGCAAAGATAATATTGACGCCGCCGATCAGGACGCCCGTCAGCACGACGGTTCGCAAGAGGAGAGAATTCACGCCTGTCATGTTGTCATGAAACGGTGTGATGAGAGCGGGGGCAAGTGGACAGTCAGGCGGGCACGCCCTCTACCTCGCCGTAGTGCAGCACCGTGGGAAACGGATCGTAGAAATGATGCAGCAGCGCCCGCCACTGTGCGTATTGCGGGCTGCCACGAAAGCCCACCGTATGCGCCTCTAAGGTCGTCCACCACACCAGCAACACGTATTCTCCGGGCCGCTCTAGGCAGTGCTTCAGCGTGTGATTGATGTAGCCGTCCATGCCCGAAATGATGTTTTGCGCCACTCGGAACGCGGCTTCAAATTCGGCGTTCTGGCCGGGGATGACATTCAGGACAGCGACTTCGAGGATGGGTTGGGGCATACGGGAGTGTAGAGGGTGGAACGTGGTCAGAGCCAACCCACGATCTACGATCCACCCTCCACGTTCCCTGTTTTCCTACACCGTCGTCTGACTGATCTGGCGGCTCTTGCCCATGCCCGCCACGATCTGATTGATCACGCGCAGCCACGCACGGGCACTGGCTTCCACCACGTCGGGCGCGACGCCTGTGCCGTGAATACTGATCTCGCCGTAGCGGGTGTTCACGCTGACTTCTCCCAGCGCCTCGGTGCCTTTGGTCACGGCCTGCACGCGGTAAACCTCCAGTTCGGGCGCAATGCCCGTGACCTTGTTCAACGCATGGAAGATGGCTTCCACTGCGCCGTCACCGCTGCTGGTAGCCTCGCGGGGGCCGTCGGGTGTGGTCACACGCACGTAGGCGAGGGGCTGCATATCGGTGCCGCTGGTGATCTGGAATTTTTCCAGCACGAAGGTCTGGGGAATATCGGTGCGGCTGTCGACCAAGGCCCGCAAATCGTCGGCGTAGATCTGGCCTTTGCGGTCTGCCAAGTCCTTGAAACGGGCGAACATTTCCTTGATGCGGTCTTCGGCCACGTCGTAGCCCAAATCGGTCAGGGCTTTGCGGAAGGCGGCGCGGCCCGAGTGCTTGCCCATCACCAATACGGCGGCTTCGCGGCCCACCAGTTCGGCGTTCATAATTTCGTAGGTTTCGCGGGCCTTGATCACGCCGTCTTGGTGAATGCCCGATTCGTGGGCAAAAGCATTGTCGCCCACCACGCCCTTATTGGGCTGCACCGGCATCCCGCTCAGGCGGCTGACCATCCGGCTGGCACGGTAAATCTCGCGGGTACGAATGGCCGTTTCAAAGCCGTAATGATCCTTGCGGGTGTGAAAGGCCATCACAATTTCTTCCAGCGCCGCGTTGCCCGCCCGCTCGCCAATCCCGTTGATGGTGCATTCGATCTGGCGTGCCCCGCCCTGTGCCGCCGCAATCGAGTTGGCGACGGCCATGCCTAGGTCGTCGTGGCAGTGCGCCGACAAGATCACATGATCCGGCAATTCGCCCTTCAGGAAGGCGAACAGCGCCCGCATTTCTTCGGGGGTCGTGTAGCCCACCGTGTCGGGCACATTGATAGTAGTTGCGCCCGCCTCTACAGTGGCCTTGAAGATGTGGGCCAAAAAGGGCCACTCGGAGCGGGTGGCATCTTCGGCGCTAAATTCCACATCGTCGACGAAGGTGCGGGCCAGCCGAACCGCTTCGATGGCCCGCTCGACTACCGCGCCCGGTTCCATATTCAATTTCTTTGCCATATGAATGGGACTGGTGGCAATAAAGGTATGAATTCGGGGGCGCTCGGCCAGTTCCACAGCTTTGGCGGCGGCCTCGATGTCGGCCCGGTTGGCCCGTGCCAGCCCCGCAATAATTGGCCCCCGCACCTCGCGAGCAATGCGGCTTACGCCCTCTAAGTCGCCGGGGCTGGCAATCGGAAAGCCCGCCTCGATCACGTCTACGCCCAGCCGCGCCAGTTGGTGGGCAATTTCCAGCTTTTGGGTGTGGTTCAGCGCCACGCCGGGACTCTGCTCGCCGTCGCGCAGGGTGGTATCGAAAATGCGGATGGGCTGGATGGTAGGGGGCTGGATGATGGGGGTCTGCTGGGTCATGGTGGTAGCTCCTTGAGGTGCAGTAGGGAAAGCTGGAGAAGGGCGAGAGACCAAAGAAAACCCCCCGAAGGGCGTTCCTCCGGGGGGGCTGACACGGTTCTTAGCCGCTCACTCCACCGGAGGAACGCTAAGAAGAAGCAGGCCAGATACTTGCATAGGGAGACTGTACAGGGCGGGCAGGATGAAGGCAAGCCCACACGTCTACACGGGTGCGGCGCTTTTCAGGTCAGCGGATATTCGCCTGCATGCAAATTCGGCCCGTGCTGCCCGCATCCAACGTGCCTAGGCCTAGTTTCATGTTCTGTCCCGTCAACTCGCCCCGGTCTGCGTCGGTGGCCGAAGTCAGGTCGGTGACGACATTGTTGAGAGTGAGACGCAGGCCAAGGCCAGTGCCGTAGCCGTCCACTTTGGGCAGGGTTTCGGCGGGCAGGGCGTCCTTCAACACGAAGTTGGGGGCCGCGCCGCCCGTGTTGCCAAAGTTGACGCAGTATTCCAACAGGTCACCGGGCGAGCCTGCCACGTTTGTGCCTGTGGCGCTGGCCTGCGTGATGTTGCGTACCGTTTTGGTCAGGGTCACCACCGGGCGCACCGGAACCACCGTCACGGCGTCGCTGGCGCTGTTGTTGCCCGCCGCGCTGGCTTCTTCACCGCCCCCGCCGATTGTTGCGGTATTGGTGTAGTTGCCTGCATTGGCCGCCACCACCGTCAGGGTGATATCGGGAAACACCGTGCCTGCGCTGAGGCTGTCGGAACGGGTGCAGCGCAGGGGCGAGAGGGTGCATGTCCAGCCCGCCCCGTTGATGCTCTGGGCGATCATTCCGGCGGGCAGGGTGTCGGTGACCGTAACTGTGCCCGAACTGCCCGCCCAGCCCACCGCGTTGGAGGCCTGCAACGTGAAGCTTCCCGGTTGCCCCGCCGCAAAATTACCCGTGTGCGTTTTGGTCAGCGTGAGGTCGGGGCCGCTGACGATGACGGTGGCAGGTTGGTCGCCCGTTAGGGTGGGATTGCCGTCGCTGGCGTCGGTGATGGTATTCCCCAATGTTTGCTGGCGGTAGGTCACGTTACCCGTATTGTTGATCGCTGTGCCGCCGGGAGTGCCCGCGTTCACCTGCACCCGGAAGCGCACCCGCGCCTCGTCGCCGGGAAGAAGCAGGCCGCCCGCCAAAGCTGTTGCGCCCGTGCCCAGCCGGAACACCACCCGGTTGCCCGCGCTGTCGTATTCCGCCTGATCGTCCCCAACCGCGTTTGTTTTGGTTCCCGCGTTGGCTCCGGTCAGGCTCAGTGAACCCGGCACGAAGCTGGTATTGGGGGGCAGCACATCGGTCAGCATCACATTTACTGCGCCGTCGTTGCCCTGATTTTTGACGACCAGCTCGTATTCCAATTGGTCTCCGGGCAGCACGCGCCCGCCGTTCACGTCCCTCACTGTTTTGGTCAGACCATCCTTGAGGTTGGGAATGAAAATATCGGTGGCGAGGGTGATGATGCCCGGATAGATCACGTCGCCCGAGCTTCCGGTGACGCGCACCACTGCCGACGTGCTGGCGTTGGGCAGCGGCGTATTGGGGGCAAACGTATCTATATCCAGCCCCAGTGTATTGGCAAAGGTAGGAGTGCGGCCTGCCGTCACTTCTGTGCCTAGCGCCGAAATAGTGGAGTTGAATACGTCGTTGACAGGGTTGGCGGCATTGAACACCGGACTAAGTGCGCCGCTGTTGGCCCCGAACTGCAGGCTGCCCCCAGTTCCGATTCCCTCGGCGGCTCCCCGGTCTCCGTCGTAGGCCACCACGCCCACCGTGCTGTTCACGGCTCCGATACTGGGGGTCAAAAAGCCGCTGACGGTGATGTCTAAGGGAAAACTTGGATCTGAAGCGCTTTGCAGCCCATCGAAGACCGACAGATTTCGCACGGGGAGGGCGCTGTTTTTGAACGCCACCACCAATGTCCAGTTGGCCCATGTGCCCGCGCCCTGCGTGCTGTTGATGTTGGCGACGGTGTAGGCTCCGTTATCCCCGGCCTGCACTAGGGCCGTCACATCCACAAACGACTGGTAGGTGTTGCCTATTCTAGCCACGTTTGTTGCCACTAGAGGGCTGACTGCCTGCCCCGGCACACCAAAAGACACGCTGCGGCGATTTGGGGCGCTACTTGAACTGCCGCTCCAGTACAACCCTGCAAACAGCACGCTGCTGCCAGAGGTCAGGTTGAGGGTGGCGGAGCTGGAATTGCTGGTGGAAGGGTCATTGTCGGTGTCGCTGTTGACCAGATACACCTGATTGTTGGTGACGGTATTGGTCAGATTCCCCGGCTGCACGGCGCGGGCGCTGGCGCATCTGCTGGCCTGCGTGGCGGTCGCCAACGCTCTGTCGATGGTGCAGTAGTAATTCACGTTGCCGATCAGCACGATGTCGCCGTTGGTCGATGGATTGCTGTAGCGCATGGCAAACGCCTGCTGGGCACTCGCCTGTGACCAGAGCAATAGGGCGGCCAAGAGGCCCAGGCTTCGGATCATCCATCGCCAAGCCGTCCAACTCACAGGTCGCCAGCCGTCTTGATGAGGGTCATATCCCTTCAGTGAACTTTTTCATAGCCAATTAAATATTTACTTGTCTAGATATGCCCCCAAGAAGGTGTGAATCAAACACGTGTGCCCCACCCAGATTGCTCCGGGCAGGGCACAGCCAAGAACAGGGGGCCGAAGCTTAAACTTCCAACGCCTTCTTGCTGATGAAGGGCATCATGTCGCGCAGTTCCTTGCCCACGGTTTCCAGTTTGTGGTCGCGCATTTTGCTGCGCTGCTCGTTCATGTACGGGAAACCACCCTCGGCGTCGGCAATAAACCGCTCGGCGAATTTTCCAGTCTGAATGTCGGTCAGCACCTCTTTCATGGTGGCCTTGGTTTCGTCCGTAATAATGCGCGGCCCAGTCACGTAGTCACCAAACTCGGCGGTGTTGCTGATGCTGTGGCGCATGCCTTCAAAGCCCTTCTCGTAGATCAAATCCACGATCAGTTTAACTTCGTGCAGGGTTTCGAAGTAGGCGATTTCGGGCTGATAGCCCGCTTCCACCAAAGTCTCGAATCCGGCCTGAATCAGGTGGGTCACCCCGCCGCACAGCACGCTCTGCTCACCAAAGAGGTCGGTTTCGGTTTCTTCCTTGAAGGTGGTTTCCAGCACGCCCGCACGGGTACAGCCGATGCCGCGTGCGTAGGCCAGCGCAATCTCGCGGGCTTTTCCGCTGGCGTCCTGCTGCACGGCAAAAATACCGGGCATGCCCGCGCCGTCGGCGTACACGCGGCGCAGCATGTGGCCGGGGCCTTTGGGGGCCACGAGGTACACGTCCACATCGGCGGGCGGCTTGATGCGTCCGAAATGCACGTTGAAACCGTGTCCGAAGGCCAGCGCCTTGCCTGCGGTCAGGTGCGGCTCGATGCTTTCGGCGTAGGTTTTGGGCTGGTTCTCGTCGGGAATGAGCAGCATGACCACATCTGCCGTTTTGGTGGCTTCCTCGATGCTGACTACTTTCAAGCCCGCCTGCTCGGCTTTGGCTTTGCTGCTGGAGCCTTCGCGCAGGCCGACCACTACGTTCAAGCCGCTGTCACGCAGGTTCTGCGCGTGGGCGTGCGCCTGAGAGCCGTAGCCGATAATCGCAATCAGCTTGTCTTGGATGGAGTCGAGAGACACGTCGCGGTCATAGAACATCGTTGCAGCCATTTGTGGATTCTCCTGTATTGAAGGGGTGGGTGGGGGAGTGCGGGCTAGGTAAGGGTGGGGCGTCTGGGTCAGAGACGACTCAGAACAAATTCGGCACATCCCGCGCCCGCTCTTCCCTCGGCTCCACACTTTCCACCGCTGGGCGCAGCGTTTCAGTTTCTCCATCATGGTACACGTGGCTGGGAATGTCGGCGTTGCTGCCGCGTGTCAGGGCAATTCGGCCCGTTCGCATGGTTTCCAGAATCCCAAACGGGCGCATCTGCTCGATAAAAGCGGTGATCTTGCCCTCGTCGCCCGTCACTTCAAAGGTCAGGGCGTGGCGGCCCACATCCACGATTCGGCTGCGGAAATCCTCGGCGATCTGGCGCACTTCTACGCGGCTGTCGGGCGAAATCGCCACTTTCACCAGCACCAGTTCGCGGTCTACAAACTTCTCCAAGCTGTGGTCGATGATCCGCACCACGTCATGCAATTTTTCCAGTTGGCGCATGGCTTGTTCCACCACGCCCCGGTCTCCGGTAACGACAAAAGTCATGCGGGAGAGGCCGGGATGCTCGGTTGCGCCCACGCTAAGGCTGCGAATGTTGTAGCCGCGCCGCCCAAATAGGGCCGTGATACGGGTCAGCACGCGGGGTTCGTCGCGCACCAACGCCGAAACGAGGTGGTCTTTGGGCTGCTCGGTCATCGTGTAGTCGCTCATGCGTTTTTGGCTCCCTCGGCAGCTTCGGCCATTTCCGCCGACAGGTCAGGCGCGGGCTGTTTGCGGGGCGGCTCGGTTTCGATCATCTCGTACAGTGCCGCGCCCGCCGGAACCATCGGGAAGACGCCGTGTTCGTGCGGCACCACGATTTCCAGCAGGGCCGATTTGGGGTCTGCCAGCCAAGCGTCGATCATGCCGGGCAACTCCTCGGCGTTAGAGGCGCGGTAGCCGGGGACATCGTAGGCTTCGGCCAGTTTTACAAAGTCGGGGTTAGAGTCGCCTAGCCAGACCTCGCTGTACCTCTTTTCGTGGAACAGTTCTTGCCACTGGCGCACCATGCCCAAGTAAGAATTGTTGATGATGCAGATTTTGACGTTGCGGATGTCGTACATCTTGAGCGTCGCCAGTTCCTGCAAGGTCATCTGGAATCCGCCGTCGCCCGCAATGACAATACTGGTTACGCCGGGTTCGGCCATGCCCGCGCCGATGGCCGCCGGGAATCCGAAGCCCATCGTGCCCAGTCCGCCCGAATTGATCCAACGGCGCGGTTTTTCAAAGCGGGCCAGTTGCGCGGCCAGCATTTGGTGTTGCCCCACGTCGCTGCTCAGAATGTCGTCGGGGCGCAGGCGGTCTACCACCGATTTCACGGCAAATCCAGCGCCCCACTCGGTGGGCGTGACGGTGCGGCTCTTCCATTCCGCTATCTGCGCCCGCCACTCCGGCAAGTCAAGTTTCTGTGCGCTCTCGGTCAGCATCTTGGCGGCCACCACCGCGTCTCCGCGCACCGGCACGCCTACACGCACAATTTTGCCAATTTCGGCGGCGTCCAATTCCACATGAATAATCGCGGCGTTGGGCGCAAACCCGTTCACGCGGCCCGTCACGCGGTCATCGAAGCGCAGGCCAATGCCCAGCAGCACGTCGGCTTCACTGATGGCGCGGTTGGCGGCGACGCTGCCGTGCATTCCGGGCATGCCCAGCCACAACGGGTCAGAGGACGGAAACGCGCCGAGGCCCATCAGCGTAGTAATCACGGGAATATCCCAAGCGCGGGCCAATGCCGTAATTTCAGCGCTGGCGTCCAGCGAGCCGCCGCCCGCCATGATCACGGGTTTTTTGGCGGCCAGCAGCAGTTCGCGGGCTTTGGCAATCGCTTCGGGCTTGGGCGCGGGATGCTCGGGGCGGGCGTGCGGGTAGGCCACTTCGCCCGCATACGCTGCCAACTGCACATCCTTGGGAATGTCGACCAGCACGGGGCCGGGTCTGCCGCTCCGCGCAATGCGGATGGCCTCGGCAATCACACGGGGCAGTTCCTCCACATCGCGCACCACGTAGTTATGCTTGGTAATGGGCAGCGTAATCCCCGTGATGTCGGCTTCCTGAAAAGCGTCGGTGCCCATCAGGTGCCGCGCCACGTTGCCCGTGATCGCCAGCAGAGGCACGCTGTCCAGCATGGCGTCGGCCAGTCCGGTCACTAGGTTGGTCGCGCCGGGGCCGGATGTGGCGATACACACGCCGATTTCCCCGGTGGCTTTGGCCCAGCCTTCGGCGGCATGAATCGCGCCCTGCTCGTGGCGGGCCAACACATGCCGCACCTCCGGGTAAAACGTGAGTGCGTCGTACACGGGCATAATCGCGCCGCCCGGATAGCCGAACACCGTGCTGATGCCGTGATTGGCGAGTGTCGCCCAGAGTGCTTTCGCGCCCGTCATGCTGCCCCGGTCTAGTTCGTGGCCTGTCATTGCTTGCTGCCCTGCATGTTGCTCTGTGTCCTGCCCGCTGCCCTGCGTCATCTGTATTCCTCCCTTGGATTGCCTGCCTTTCTCTGTATGTATTCCCGGTGTCTCTGTCGGTTTTAACCTTGCTGCTGAACAAAAAATCCCCCGCCCTTGTCGCTTGGGCGGGGGTGTGTGGTGGCACGCGGTGGCGCTCAGCCTCGGACACAACCCCCGAAACCAAGAAGTACCACCACGATACGGAACGCACTCATAGCTTTACCCTACGGTCTGTAGGGGGCACGGGTCAAGGCGCGTCTAGATGACATGGGGCTGGGGGCGTTACGGGGCGGGACACAAACGGGCGTTTGGTGGGGGAGAGGAGGATTGCTGGGTGGTTGGTCTAAGGAAATGCAAAGGCAATCGCTTTGCTCATTCACCCCTTCCCAGCCTCCCCCTCGAGGGTGAGGAGCTAAACCTAAATCTTCATCCCTTGACGGTTGCCCTCGCCCCTTGTGGGAGAAAGGCGCTGCGTCGGCAGCAGGGTGAGAGGTGAATCAGCGCAGCAATTGCTTTTCTCAGACCCTTAGACGCCCACCCCCAAATCGTCAGCGCCCACACACCAAAAAATACCCCCACCTTTCGGCAGGGGCATTCATTCAAAGTTCTAAAACTTGCTTAGGCTTAGCGTCCGGAAGGAACGAATTCGCGGTCTGCGAAGTCCTCGCGGGGGCGTCCGCCCTGTGCGCCGCGCTGCTGGTAGCCGCCTTGTCCGCCGCCGTTTCCACCTTGGCTGCGTCCGCCGCCTTGGTAGCCGCCGCTGCTCTGGCTGCGCCCGCCGCCCTGATACCCGCCTTGGCTGCTGCCGCTCTGGCTGCGTCCCTGACCGCCACCTTGGTAGCCGCCGCTCTGGCCGCGTCCACGGTAGCCGCCTTCGTCGCGGTTGCTGCGGTTGCCGCCCTGATAGCCGCCCTGACGTCCTTCACGGCTGGGGGCTTCGAACAGTTCGGGGAGTTCCTGCGCCACTTCGACGGTGACTTCTCCGCCGAGAGGGCTGGCTGCCAGCAACTTGGCGACGTACTCGCTGGGCACGTCGGCCACAGCACCGCCGCGCCACTGACGCACACGGCCCAAGCGGCGCGTATCGGCGTCGCAGTTCTGGGCAATGACGGCCACTGCGCGGGGAACGCTCATGCGCTCGGCGTGCAAGATGATGGTGGTCAGGCCTTCTTCACCGCTGAGCAGGCTGGCGGCCTTCACAGGCTCGCTGACGCCGCTGATCTTGGCCAGCGCACGGGCCAAGGCTTCAAGGCCCAGCTCGCTGAACAGGCGCTCGGCTTCGGCTTGGAAGGTGATGGCAGCGGCAGGATCGACGTGACGCACGAGGTCGGCAGAAGCCTTGGCACTCGCAGACTGCACTTCTTTGGGGGTCGGCAGGGGGCGCTCGATAAAACGCACGCCCGTCACGCGCTCCAGACCGTTCATGTCGCGTCCGTCGCGGTCACCGTACATCACGATAGCGGTGCCGGTGCGTCCAGCGCGGCCCGTGCGTCCCGAACGGTGCACGTAGCTGTCGGGGTCTTGGGGCAGGTGGTACTGAACCACCAAGTCCACTTCGGGAATGTCGAGGCCACGGGCAGCCACGTCGGTGGCGACGAGTACGCCAGCGCGTCCGTTGCGGAAGTTGCCGAGGGCGCGTTCACGCTGGCTCTGGGCGAGGTCGCCGTGCAGGGCTTCGGCTTCCAGTCCACGGTGGATCAGTTCCATCGCCAGTTCATCGGCTTCGCGCTTGGTGCGGGTAAACACGATGGCTTTTTCGGGGTTGTAGACGGTCAGCAGGTCGGCCAGCACGCGGGTGCGGCTGCGGCCCACTTTGACTTTCAGGTGCTCGACGGTCTGGGCCACCTGGCTCTTGCCTTCGCCCACGAGGTCAACCAGCACAGGCTCACGCAGGTACTGACGGGCAATCCGGCGGATGTCGTCGGTCAGGGTGGCGCTGAAGAGCTGGGTCAGGCGAGTGGGAGGGGTGCGCTGCAAGATGGTTTCGATGGCGTCGGCAAAGCCCACGCTGAGCATCTCGTCGGCTTCGTCCAGCACGGCAAATTCAACGCCGCTCAGGTCGAGGTTGCCGCGCTCGAGGTGGTCGATCAGGCGGCCAGGAGTGCCCACCACGATGTCCACGCCACGGCGCAGAGCGTTTTCTTGGGGCGCGTAAGCTGCGCCGCCGTACACCGTCACGGTCACGAGGTCGCCGCCGGTCTTGCTGAATTCTTCGGCCACTTGCTTGGCCAGTTCGCGGGTGGGGGCCACGATGATGGCGCGGGGCACGCGGCCACGCTCACGGCTGGCGTCCAGCTTCATGATGATGGGCAGCGCGTAGGCCAGCGTTTTGCCGGTACCGGTGCGGGCGCGGCCAATCAGGTCTTTGCCAGCGAGGGTATGGGGCAGGGTTTCTGCCTGAATAGGGCTAGCTTCGGTAATGCCACGTTCAGCGAGGCGCGCCGCAAGTTCGGGCGCGATCAATTGATCAAAGTTCATTTGTAGTCCTTTCGGGAAAGCACAGCCCCAGTGACTCGCAAATGCCTTTGATCGGCAGCATGTCCTGAATGTGGGGGCACCTTCCAGCCGCTAGGCACTTCCTAAGCGGCGCACGAATTGAAACTATACACGGATGTGAGGAAAAGGTCAAGGGGGGTGCTGGAAGATTAGGGGAGATGGGCTTTGGGTTGGGGCTGGGGGGCGTTGCAGACGCACTGAAAGCGGCTCCCGTTGAGCTGGAAGGTGAACCCCCCAGTCTGCTTCGCAGCCAGCCCCCCTTGAGGGGAGCGCAAGAGCTTTTGTCCCCACCTCTAAGGGGGGGCGTTGCGACAGCAACGGGGGGGTTCACCCAGAACCGTCAACGTCAAATGCTCGCCAAACTGGGCCACCAGTGAATATTGCTCAGCCGAATCAACAGTGGCCCTGACCCAGCCTCAAATAAACTGCCCTGTAATACTCCGCTCCGACTGGGACAGCAGTGCGGGCGGCCCTTCAAACAGGATTTGCCCGCCTGCGCTGCCGCCTTCCGGCCCCAGATCGATGATCCAGTCGGCTTGGCGAATCACGTCCAGATGGTGTTCGATCAGAATCACGGTGTTCCCGGCGTCCACCAGTCGGTCAATCATGCTCATCAGCAGGCCGATATCGGACAGATGTAGCCCGGTGGTGGGTTCGTCCATGACGTACACGCTGCCCTGTTTGTGCAGTTCCGTCGCCAGTTTCAGGCGTTGTCCCTCGCCGCCCGACACCGTACTCAGCGGTTGCCCCAATTTCAGGTAGCCCAAGCCCACGTCGTTCATGGCCTGCACCACGGCCCGGACTTTCTTTTCGGTGAAGAAGGCCAGCGCGTCTTCGGCGGTCATTTCCAGCACGTCGCTGATGGTTTTGCCGCGCAGATGGTAGTCCAGCACTTCGGGCTTGAAGCGTTTGCCTTCGCAGGCGTCGCAGCGAGTCGTCATGCCTTCCATAAAGGCCAGATCGGTGTAAATGATGCCTAGGCCGCTGCATTCCGGGCAACTGCCCGCCGAATTGAAGGAAAACAAGGACGCGCTGACTTTGTTGGCTTTGGCAAACGCTTGCCGAATATCGTCCATGATGCCCGTGTAGGTGGCCGGAGCCGAGCGGCTGTTGGCCCCCACGCGCCCCTGATCGATCACGATTGCGCCGGGGTGTTGGGCCAAAAACACGTCGTTGATCAGCGTGCTTTTGCCGGAGCCTGCCACGCCCGTCACCACCGTCAGAAGGCCTGTGGGGACGCTCACCGACACGTTTTTCAGGTTGTTGAGGGTGGCTGCCTCAATCTTCAGGTGTCCGGTGGCTGTCCGCACTTTGGTTTTTATCGGCAGATGTTGGCTCAAAAACCGCCCGGTCAGAGTGTCGGCCCTGTGTAACTCGGCCACAGAGCCTGCAAACACCACTTCGCCGCCGTGCGTGCCCGCTTTGGGGCCGATGTCCACGATATGGTCGGCCACCGCGATCACGTCTGGGTCGTGTTCTACCACCAGCACGGTATTGCCCTTATCGCGCAGTTGGCGCAGCAATCCGTTCAGGCGGGCCACGTCGCGGGCGTGCAGGCCTACGCTGGGTTCGTCGAGGATGTACAGCATGTCGGTCAGGCTGTTGCCGAGGTGCCGAATCATCTTGATGCGCTGCGATTCGCCGCCCGACAGTGTGGCCGTTTCGCGGCTGAGGCTCAGGTAGCCCAGCCCGATTTCGATCAGGTGCTGAATGCGTTCGCGCAGCTTGGCGGCCACCTTCACGGCCACCGGATCGCTGAGGGTCTGCAACACGCCGATCAATTCGGTTGCTTCCAAGTCAGACCACTCGGCAATGTTGCGCCCGTCTATTCGGCAAGCTAGTGCCGCCTCATTCAGCCGTGCGCCCCCGCAGACCGGGCAAGTCTGGGTATTCACGAACTGTTCGAACACAGCCTTGTTGCGCTCCGACATCGCGCCGGAATCTTTCTTGATGTACGAGCGGTTGAAGCGGTCAACCAAGCCCTCATATTTCAGGTAGCCCATCGCCAGATCGACGCCCGCGCCGTCGCCGTGCAGCAGGGCGTGCAACTCTGCCTCGCTGTAGTCCTGCACAGGTTTATCTAGGTCGAACTGGTTAGAGAGGGCGTAGCTTTTCCAGAGCAACTTGCCCACCTTGAAATCCGGGTGCAGGATCGCGCCGCCGTTCAGGGACTTGGTGGGGTCTAGGAAGGCGTCCATGTCGAGCTGCACGGTCTTGCCGATGCCCTCGCACTCTAGGCACATGCCCTGCGGCGTGTTGAAGGAAAAGGCGAAGGCTGGCCCCGCGTAAGGCTGTCCTACCCGCGAAAAGAGCAGGCGCAGCAACGCCGAAATGTCGGTATAGGTACCCATCGTGGAGCGTGAGCCGCCGCCGATGCGCTTTTGGTTGATGATGATCGGCGCGTTCAGAAACTCGATGGAATCCACGTCGGGCTGGCCGTAATGCGGCATGAACCCCTGCACGAAGGCCGTGAACGTCTCATTGAGTTGGCGCTGGGCTTCGGCGGCGATGGTATCGAACACCAGCGACGATTTGCCCGAACCCGACACGCCCGTAAACACCGTGATCTGATGTTTGGGAATATCCAGCGAAATATTCTTGAGGTTGTTCTCGCGTGCGCCCCGAATCTGAATGTGCTGTTGGTCTGTCATGGAACCTCCGGTGTGTGGGAACAGGGGTCTACTGACGGCGGGCGTCTAGAGAGACCTCTTCGGCATGAATGAGTGCAATGTGAAAATAAATATCAAAAGGTTTTATTGAATCTTATAACGCAGCGTGTGCCAAGGCTTTCTCTTCACGACGAGTCCATACAGGTCTGCTCAGCACACTACTTCTACGATCAGACCGCCGGGGGCCGTGACGTAGAACGTCCAACCGTGGCTGAGCTGCGGGGGCTTGACGTCGAATCCATCGCTCCGTAGGCGTTCGTAGATAGCGTCGACTGCCTCCTGAGTTTCCTGAATGAACCCGATATGGATCTCGCTGGCCTGTTCACCCGCAAACAGGCTCAGCGCGAAGCCGTCCTCGTCGTGCAGGTGGGTCATTCGGCGGTTGGCCTTACCGATCCCTGTCAGCCCGAAATAGGTTTCCAGAAACGTCCGAGTTGCCAGTACGTCGGTAACGACGACTCCCAGATGATTGAGCTTCACAGGTCACTCTCTGCGGCATTTCCCGGAACTCCTTCCTGCGCGGATTGCTCCTGCCCTGCCAGATACCCGGCGTACCACTCGTCAAAGGATTGGGCCGCCGCAAAATCGGGCGACAGCTTACTCAGGGCCGCTTCTATGTGGGGCAACTCGGTTTGAGGGAGGCCAAAGATGCTGGGGCGTTGGGGAATGCGGAACCCGCTGTGATCGTGCGGCACGATATGCACCAGCGTTCCTAGCGGTACACCGTCCGGCCCCGTCACCACGCTCCATATCCAGCGTTCTTGGTGGGTTTCGTCGGCGTTGCCCCATTCCCGCGAGTGCCCAAAGTCGCCCGGCAAGGCAGGCTGGGTGCCGAAGCCCGCCTCGCGTAAAGCCCGCTTGATGGGGCGGAACAGCAGGTGCTGATACGTGCCGTAGGCCATGTCCCCGGCTTTGGCGTAGGCCGTGTCCAGTTTGTCGCGGTACTCGGTCAGCACGCCCTGCCAGTGCGCCTCTAAGTGTGCATCGGCCCAAGCGGCGAGGCGGTGAATATCGGCAGGCATGGGAATGACCAGTGCGGTTTGAGTCGGGGATTCTGGCGTCATAGGCGCTCCTTGAACAGACCGAATGTTTAGGGGATTCCAGCACAAGACAGAGACGGCACAATCGCAGGCCTGATGACACAGCCTCATGACGCAGGCCCGTACACTTGACAGCAGTTTCCGAGTCTATCAGAGTTGGCAATAAAGGCAATAAGCGAGATTGCCTATGATCACGGTAAAAATTAGAGATTTAGAGCCGATTTTCTCTAAGCTCTAAGTAGACTGGTAGTCAAGCGTCGCTCAGTCCCGTTCCAATCCAATCGGCAGGTTGCCGCCCACGGCGATCCACGCGCTGATGATGTCGTCGGGGGCGGGGGCATGAAGGTGAAGGGGCTGCCCGGTTGCTGGGTGCGGCAGGGTCAGGAATTGGGCGTGCAGGGCGTGGCGGCCAATCAGTTCGCTGGGGCGGCCATACACGGTATCTCCCAAAATCGGGCTGCCCAAATGCGCCAGATGCACCCGAATCTGGTGCGTGCGGCCTGTACGTGGCGCGGCCCGAATCAGCGCCAGTGTGCGCCCGTGTCCGTCCGGGTGGGCACTCAGCGGCGCAAAGACCGTTTGGGCCTCGCGTGGATTCGCGCCGCCGACGGTCATGCGTTGACGCTGAATGGGGTGGCGGCCAATGTGCGCGTCAAGCTGCACCGGATGATCGGCCTTCCACGATCCGGCGGCAATCGCCAGATACAGCTTTCTCGTCTCCCGGTCTTTGAAACTGGCGGCCAGCCTCGCGTGCGCCTGTACGGTTTTTGCCACCACGATCACGCCGCTAGTTTCGCGGTCTAGCCTATGCACGATGCCGGGGCGGTAGCCGCCTTCTTCATCGAAGCCTTCCTGCTGCGGCAGCGTAAAGCGGCCCAGCAAGGCATTCACCAGCGTGCCCGTGTATACGCCGGGGGCCGGGTGCGTGACCATGCCGGGCGGCTTGTTCACGGCGATCATGAATTCGTCTTCGTACAGCACGTCTAGGGGCACGTTTTCGGCTTCCACCTGCGACGGGGCGGGCGGCGGCACATCCACGCTCAGGCTCTCGCCGCCGCGCAGTTTCAGGCTGGCTTTGGCTACGGTCTGGCCGCCCACCCGCACATGCCCGCCCCCGATCCACGCGGCCACTTGGGATCGGCTGGCCCCGGCAAGTACAGACAGCACGGTGTCGAGGCGTCCGGGGGTGGCGGTAAGCAGCAGGGGAGAGGAGGCGTCTGACACGGCGGGCAGTGTACCCCGCGGTGGGGTGGGGGAGGTCTAAGGGTTTAAAGGTCGAGGGTATAAGGTGCTGAGGTACTGAGGTTTGGGGTGGGCAAAGTGTTCAAAGCAAACGTTCAGCAAAGCATTCGCCTTTCTTAGACCCTTAGACGCCCTTCCTACGCCGCGTCCCTCCGCCTCCCCCTTCACCCCTCCTTCACGGGCCGGGCCAACAGGGGCCGAGTGATCCAATTTGCTCTGGGCTGCATACAACTGGGTGAGCGCCACAACTGGCCCTAACAAGCCATGCGGCCCACCGCCCGCCTTTCTGCTCACCGGAGACCGCTCCGGACACATGCAGACAGGAATCTTTGCTGGAGGTCACCCCTATGGAAGACATGCACACCACGCCCGCCACCGCCCCCACGACTGCTCCCACCTCCAACGCCCGCCGTTCGTTCCTCGGCTACGCTGGATTGTTCGGCGCGGGCCTCGCACTCGTTTCGTGCGCCCCCAGCATGGGCATGAGCGGCGGCATGGGCAACACGATGGGCGCTGGCGCGGCGCAAGACCTTGAAATCCTGAACTACGCGCTGACGCTGGAGTATTTGGAAGCCGAGTTCTACACGGCCTTCAGCACGGGCGCGCTGGCCGCCAAGCTGACCAACCCCCGCACCAAGGAATACGCCAAAGAACTGGCCAGCCACGAGCAGGCGCACGTGGAAGCCCTCGCCGCCACGATTCGCAAGCTGGGCGGCACCCCGGTGTCCAAGCCCACCTTTGACTTCAGCCCCCTGATCGGCAACGGCAGCGGCCAGAACGACATGACCTTCTTGCAGTTGGCCGCTACCATCGAGCCTGTGGGCGTGCGTGCCTATCTCGGTCAGGTGGCCCGCCTCAGCAACCCCGAATTGATTACGGCCGCCGCAGCCATTCACGCCGTCGAAGCCAACCACGTTTCGGGTGTGCAGGAACTGCGCGTGTCTTTGGGCTACAACAAGAACCCCACCCGCCAAACCAGCATCGCGCCCCAGACCGATGCCAACCCCGGCAGCACCAATGTGGCCGACTTCAACGCGGATTATTCGCCCACGCCTACGGCCTTCTGGGCACCCCTGACGATGGCGCAGGTGCTGGCAATCGTCGGCCCGGTCATCAAGAAATAAGCAGGGCTGAGAAGTAAGCCGGAGCTTAAAGCAGAGCCGTTCTAACTCGCGTCTGATCCCTTCCAAGGAGAGTCCCACATGACCACCGAAACCCCCAGTGCTCCCACTCCCAATGCCCGCCGCTCCTTCCTGAAAACCGCTGGCCTGACCGCTGCGGGCGCAGTCGCGCTGGGCGGCCTGAATCTGTCGGCCCTCGCCGCCACCAGCCCCGCCACCAAAAGCGTCGCGCAAGACCTCGCCATCCTGAACTACGCCCTCACGCTGGAGTATCTGGAGACCGAGTTCTACAAGGCCTTCGACACGGGCGCGCTGGCCCCCAAGCTGATCAACCTGCGCGTGAAGGAATACGCCAAGCAGTTGGCCAGCCACGAGCAGGCCCACGTGGACGCCCTCGCCGCCACCATCCGTTCCCTCGGCGGCACTCCGGTTGCCAAGCCCACCTTCGACTTTTCTCCTCTGATCGGTGACGGCAGCGGCGTGAACGACCAAGTGTTCTTGCAGTTGGCCGCCAGCATCGAGCCAGTGGGCGTGCGTGCGTACCTCGGCCAAGCCGCCAGCATCCAGAACGGCGCTGTGCTGACTGCCGCCGCCAGCATTCTGGCCGTCGAAGCCAACCACGTGTCGGGCATTCAGGAACTGCGCGTGTACTTGGCCCAGAACGCCGCCCCCACGCGCCAGACCTCTATTGCGCCTCAGAGCGACGCCAAGCCCACCAGCCCCTCGGCTGCCGACTTCGATGCCGCCTACTCGCCCACGCCGACTGCGCTGTGGACGCCCCTCACGATGGAAGAAACGCTGGCCATCGTCGGGCCACTGATCAAGGCCTGAGCTTAACAGGCTAAAAGTCCGGCACTGTCTGGAGGCCGTGCGTTGTCGGCGGCCTCCTGCGTCGTATCAAATTTGTGCCGTATCAACCGTCTCCTCCCTTCCCGCCCCCATTCTGAGTTCTCCCCAAGAGGTTCCTGCCATGCCCAATATCGGCCCCGCTGAAATTATGTTGATTCTGCTCGTTGCACTGGTTGTTTTTGGCCCCCGCAAGCTGCCCGAACTGGGCAAGAGCCTCGGTCACGGCCTGCGCGAATTCCGCAAGGGAACGTCTGGCCTGAAGGCTGAACTGGACGGCGGCCTGCGTGAGCCTGTGCCCGCGCCTGTGGTCATGGACGCCCAGCCGGTTGCCGCTGCTGTCGCTCCCACCGCCGTGACTCCCCGCGCTCCTCAGGCCTAAGCCACAAATCCCTTCGCCCCTTCAGCGCACGTTAAGGTCAAGGTACACCTTGGTACATAGGATTTGACCACCGGGCTGTTAGGCTGCACGTGAATCTATGACTTCTCCCAGCCTGACTCCTGACCCGCCCGACGAGGCCCTGATTGCCCGCATGGCTCAGGGTGACGAGGACGCCCTCAGAGAGCTGCATTCCCGGCATTCGCGCCTGCTGTACGCGCTGGGAACCCGGATGCTCCGGCAACCCGACGATGTGGAAAGCTGCGTGCAAGACGCCTTCATGAACGCCTGGAAACACTCCGCCCGTTTCGATTCCGCCCGCGCCAGCGTGAAGACTTGGTTGGTCAGCATCGCCCACCACCGCTTCTTGCAGGAACTGCGTGACCGCCCCGATACCCCGCTGGAAATAGAGGACTGGGACGCGCCCGTTGCGGCGAGTGACCCCACAGACCGGATTCTGGCTTCCCGCGCCGTAGAAGTCCTCGATGCGAACCAACGGCACCTCGTAGAACTGGCCTACTACCAGGGGCATTCGCACAGCGAACTCGCAGTACTGACAGGGTTACCGATTGGCACTGTAAAATCGAGGTTACGGCTGGCTCTTGACCGGATGCGTTCCGCGTTGGCCGTGCCCGCCAAATCCACCCGCTCCGAGTCAGGCTATTGACTCTACCGCTCTCACACCGCTTTCCCTGCGCCTTCAAGGAGGTGACCACGCGTGACCATTGATCAGGATCAACTTACAGCCTATGCCCTCGGCATCCTGCCACCTGAAGAAGAGGGGCGCGTTCGGGCGGCCATAGAAGCCGACCCGGCCCTCCGGGCGCAGCTGGACGCCGACCTCGCCGCACTGGTGGCCCTCAGCGAGTCGCTGCCCGACAGCCCAGTGCCCGCCGGAGCCGAAGACCGCCTGATGGCCCGTCTGCACGCCGAACGCTCTGCTGCTGGCCCTGCCGCGCCGCTTGTGACGCCGTTGCCCGCTCTGTCTGAGGCTGCTCAGACCGTTTCTGCCCCCGCTGCGCCGCTGTCCCGGCCCGCCCGCCGCCCGCTGTGGCCGCTGCTGGGCACACTGGGACTGGCCGCCGCTGTGACCGCTGTGCTGCTGCTGCGCCCCGCCCCCGATCCGGTGCGGCAGTATGCCAACACCCCCGGAGCTGTGACTGAAACCCTGCCTTATGAGGGCCGCGATCTGGGCCAGTTGGTGCGCCTGCCCGATGGCCGTGCCTACCTGCATCTGACCAACGCCGCCGATGCGGGCCGCGTGTACCAGCTCTGGCAGATCGTGGGCGGCAAACCAGCCTCGCTGGGCGTGTTCGACGGGCAGGGCATTCTGATCACCGGGCTGGAAGCCGGGGCCACCATTGCCGTGAGTGTGGAGCCCACAGGCGGCAGCGAACAGCCGACGACGACGCCTATTCTGGTGCGGGAACTGTAGGTTCACTAGACCGTGTTGAGGAAACAGGAACGCCGCTCTGAATGGGGGCGGCGTTCCTGTTCCGTAGGGCGGCGAACTTATGGCCCACCTTGTCGGAACCCCTGACCGGTCAGCGCCGTATCTTTAAGAATCATGAGTACAACCTTCGTTGCTTCTGCTTTAGGCGGCCCTACCCCATGACCGCCGTCGCTCCAGTCTCCTTCCGGCGCAAGCTGTACAGTTTTTTAGACCCCGCCGATGGCATGGGCCGCGCCGAGACTGCCTTCAATGTGCTGTTGGCCCTGCTGATCGTCATCAATGTGATTCTGACGGTGGTGGGCACGATGCCTGAGGTGGCACGGGAGTATGGTGCGGCCCTGCGTACCTTCGATCTGGCCTGCGCCGCTGTGTTCGCCCTTGAATATCTGGCGCGGCTGTACGTGGTGCCCGAACGCCCGGACGCGCAGGGGGTCAGCACCGGGCAGGCTTATGTGCGCTACGCCCTCAGCCCGCTGCCCCTGATTGACCTGCTGGTGATCGTATCGATGGTGGTGCCGCATACCAGTACCCTCGCTAGCCTGCGCGGATTGCGCCTGCTCAAGCTGTTGTCGCTGTTGCGGCTGGGACGCTATTCGCACTCGCTGCAACTCATCGGGCGGGTCATTCAGCAACGCGCTGGAGAACTGCTGACCATCATGCTGATCGTGGTGGTGCTGGTGTTTATTGCCGCCAGCCTGCTGTATCAGGTGGAATCGAGTGCCGGAACCAAAGGCTTCGAGAGCATTCCGAACGCGCTGTGGTGGGCCGTCGTCACCCTCACCACCACCGGCTACGGCGACGTGTTTCCGGTGACGCCGCTGGGCAAACTGGCCGCCGGGTTCATCATGCTGTTCGGGGTCGGCATGGTGGCCCTGCCCGCAGGCATGATCGCCAGCGGGTTCGCCGAAGAATTGGCGCGGCTGCGGGTGAGAGAAAATGACCTGCATACTGAACAGATCGTGGCCGCCGCCGTGCAGGGCGCGTACTGCCCCCACTGCGGCACCCGCCTGAATGCGGAAGCGGAACCGACGAAGCCAGAACTGGGGGCAAAGGGGGCAGGCAGCTAGAGGTGACGATTCTGGGTACCCCCCCCGGTCTGCTGCGTAGCCAGCACCGGGGGGTTCGCCTTCCAAACCTGACAGTAGCCTCCGCCTACACCTTCGCCTTCAGCGCCGGAATCCGCAGCCCACCGCGTCCGTCCCAGCCTTTGAAGGCATAGAAGCGCCCCGGCTCGCCCGTTTTCAGGTAGTCGCTGAGCGGCTCGCGCATGGGCGGCGAATCCAGCTTGTCCAGTGCCTCTTCCAACGAACAGAATTTGGCTTCCACGATGAATCCGTCTGGATCGGCGGGATTGAGCAGGCCTTCCCACGTGGCCTCGAACGCCACGGCAATCGCGCGTTCGCCCCGGCGTTCATCCTCGATATGCACCGTGTAGGCCATGTGCTTGATGCCCGTCAGCTTCAGGCCCGTTTCTTCTATGATCTCGCGGTAAAGGGCCTCGGGCAAGGTTTCGCCCTGTTCCACGACGCCGCCGGGGAGGGTGTGGCGCACGCGCCCATGCCCCTGCCAGTCGTTGCCCACCAGCAGCACCCGCCCGAACCGGTCTCGCAAGATGCCCGCCGCGACCAGCAGATCACGCCGCGCCATACTGACCGTCCTGCTGTTGCTGGCCCATTTCGACCAGTTGCCGCTCGCGCTCGGCCCGCGCCAGAGCCGCCACCACCGGAGCCACCTGTCCCTCGATCACGCTGTCCAGCGCAAAGTTTTTGGTGTCGCCCTCCAAGCGGTGATCGGTCACGCGGTTTTGGGCATAGTTGTACGTCCGAATTTTTTCGGATCGGTCACCACTGCCCACCTGAGACGCCCGCTCCGAGCGTTCGCGTTCGTCGCGGGCGGCCCGTTCGCGCTCGGCCAAACGGGAGGCCAAGACGATCAGCGCCTTTTCTCGGTTCTTGATCTGGCTGCGGCCATCCTGACAGACCACCATGATTTCGTCGGGGGTGCCTGCGCGGTACACGGCCCGCACCGCGCTGTCGGTGGTGTTCACGCCCTGCCCGCCCGCCCCCTGAGAGCGGTACACGTCAATCCGCACTTCCGACAAATCCAGATGCACTTCGTCCTGCTGCACTTCGGGCAACACGGCCACAGTAACGGTGCTGGTATGAATCCGGCCCGCCGATTCGGTGGCGGGTACGCGCTGGACGCGGTGAACGCCCCGTTCCCACTTGAAGGCGCGGTAAGCGAAGTCACCCGTAATTTCGGCCACCACCTTGCTCGCGCCGCCCAAATCGCTTTCGGAAGCGTCCAGCACGTTCAGTTTCAGGCTCGCGCCCTCGGCGTAGCGGGTGTACATCCGCAAGAGGTCGGTGGCGAACAGGCCCGCTTCGGCCCCGCCTGCCCCGGCCCGCAGCTCCAGAATCACGTGCTTGTTGTCGTCAGGATCGGTGGGAAGCAGCAGCACTTCCAGGTCAGTTTCTATGCCTGCCAGCCGCGCTGTGATGCTCTCCACTTCTCCCGCAGCCAGCTCGCGCATATCGGGATCGCTGAGGAGTTCGCGTGCGCCTGCAAGGTCGGTGGTCAGGCTGTCGCGCTCCCGCAGCAGCGTCACCAGCGGCGTCAGTTCACGGTGGCGGCGGGTCAGGCGGGCATATTCGCGGGGTTCGGCCAGCATCGCCGGATCGCCCAACGCCAGTTCCACCATGCTGAATTCTGCCGCCAGTTCTTCCAGACGGCCACTCATTGCAGCAACCTGAAAGAAAATTGTGGTGAGGCGCAGCCGAATCTGAACGAAGTGAACAACAACCCCCGCTGAAGTGCGGCGATGGAAAGACATTCGGTGGTTTGTCCGGATGGCTTGGAATCAGAGTACTTCGGCATCACGCGCTTGGCTCAGGCCGTGCAGCACAGGGCCACGGCGGTATACGGAAAGGCAGACGAGTTCTTGACACGGGCAACATAGGGCTAGTGTAGCGTCCGGCCAACAGAGCGACTGAGCGCAAGGCCAAGATAGGGGGGAGGGTACGCGGCCATCCACACCTATCCCACCCCCCGCCGCCTGCCGCCCCTGCGCGTTACATTCACGCCATGAGAACCGTGACCGTAGGCTTGCTGGGCTGTGGAACCGTGGGCGAAAATGTGCTGTGGCTGCTGCAAAAGCGCAAGGACATCTTCGACAACCTAGGCGTAGAAGTGGTGGTGGCAGGCGTACTGGTGCGCGACGCTGCCCGTGTGCGCGATATTCCGGCGGGCATCACCCTCACCGATGACCCCGCCTTTTTGCAGGAATGCGCGGTGGTGATGGAATGTATGGGCGGCATAGAGCGCCCGCTGGAATTGCTGGCCCCCTATCTGCGAAGTGGGCGGCCCGTGATTACCGCGAACAAAGCCCTGTTGGCCGAGCGCTGGGACGACTTGCGCGATCATGCGCTGGCCGGACGCCTGTATTACGAGGCCAGTGTGATGGCCGGAACGCCCGTCATCGGCCCGATGAGTACCGTGCTGCGGGCCAGTACCTTTGTGCGCCTGCAAGCTGTCCTGAACGGCACTTGCAACTACATCCTGACCCAGATGGAAGCGGGCCGCGAGTACGCCGCAGCGTTGGCGGAAGCGCAGGCGTTGGGCTACGCCGAAGACCCACCGACGCTGGATGTGGGCGGTTTCGACACGGCCCACAAACTGACGGTGCTGGCCCGCTTCAGCGCCGATGGCAATTACCCCTTCAGCGCCGTGCAGGTCACGGGAATTGAGGACGTGACGCTGGAACAGATCGCCGCCGCCCGCGAACGGGGCGAGCGAATCAAGCTGGTGGCCGAATTGGTGAAAGTGGACGGCCAGTGGCAAGCCACCGTATCGCCCCAGAGTCTGCCCGACACACACCCGCTGTGTACCGCCGGAGCCAGCCGAAACGCGCTGGTGTACGAGGGAGAGGAGAGCGGCACCCTCATTTTTGCAGGCGGCGGCGCAGGCGGCATGGTCACGGCGTCGGCGATGGTAGGCGACTTGCTCGATTGGCTGATCGGCTTTCCGGGGCACGTGCCGCTGCACTGAAGAAGGGCGTCTAAGGGTCTAGGGTCGAAGGGCAAAAAGCGTGGGGCGACTTGGTGTGTACCTTGTCGCCCCTTCTGATTGCAAAATGATGTGTTTGTGGGCTTTTTGCTCCCTCTCCCCTTGCGGGGGAGGGTCGGGGAGGGGGGTGAATGAGCTTCAGCGATTGCCCTCCCGCTTTTCCTTCGCCCCTCGACCCTTAGACAATGCCCCCGGAAACTCGGAAACTCAACCGCCTAAACGATCCCTTCCGCCCGCGCAGGCACCAGCACCACGCCGCTCCGGGCAGGCACTTCAATCTCCATATCTCCGGCCAGCTCCAGCGTCAGCCCCGTCAGCACATCGGTATACGTCCCGGCCTGCACACCCGTTAGCAGAATATGGGCGGCGTGGTGGGCACAGTTCAGGGCCACATGCGCGTTGCCCTCGGCGTGGGCGCGGGCGTAAGCGATCTGGTCGCCTTCCGCGTAGGTCACGTCGAACGTGCCGTGCCGCAGGGCCGTCGTGGCGTGGCGTGCCCCCACCAGTTGGCGTGTCAGGTTCAGCGTGGCGGTGTCCCATTCCTGCTCGGAATCCCAAGGAAAGGCGCGGCGGCAATCGGGGTCGGGGCCACCGGGCAGGCCGATTTCGTCGCCGTAATAGATGCAGGGCGCACCCACGTAGGTCATCTGAAAAATGGTGGCGAGGCGGTAGGCGGAGGCGTCGCCGCCCACTGCCGTCAGGTACCGCGCCGTGTCGTGCGAGTCCAGCAGGTTCAGTTGCGCGGCCACCACGTCCGGATGGTACATCTGGGTCACTTCGGTCATGCGCCGCCCAAATTCGGGGGCGCTCATGGGGGGCACGAATCCGGTGCCACTGCGCTCGTTCATGGGGTGATCCAGCGTATGAGCGCCGAAAAACGCCAAACAGGGCCGCGTGAAGTGGTAGTTCATCACGGCGTCGAACTGGTCACCCTGCAGCCAGCGGTGCGCGTCGCCCCAGATTTCGCCCACGATGTAGGCGTCGGAGTTGATGGCCTTCACGCGGCGGCGAAACTCCTGCCAGAAGGAATCGTCGTCGATCTCGTTGGGCACGTCCAGCCGCCACCCGTCTATTCCTTGCTTGATCCAGTATTCGGCGATATCCCACAAGAAGTCGCGCACGGCGGGGTTACTGGTATTGAATTTGGGCAGGGCGCGGTTGCCCCACCACGCGTGGTATCCGGCGGGGCGGGCGTCGTCGTAGGCCGAGAGGGGCCAGCCTTCCACATGAAACCAGTCGCGGTAGGCGCTGGCGTCGCCCTGTTCCAGCAGGTCGTTGAACTGAAAAAAGCCCCGGCTGGCGTGATTGAACACCCCGTCCAGCACCACTTTCAGACCGCGTTCATGGGCCGCCTTGATCAGCGCCGTCAGCGCCTCGTTGCCGCCCAGCATCGGGTCGACTTGGTAGTAGTCGTGTGTGTGGTAGCGGTGATTGCTGGCCGACTGGAACACCGGGCAAAAATAAATGGCGTTCACGCCGAGGCCCACGATGTGATCCAGCTTTTCGATGACGCCCCACAGGTCGCCGCCCATGTATTTGTGAAAGTGCGGCTGGTCGCCCCACGCCTGCAAATTCAGGCCCGTGACGCGCCCACTGCGGGCAAAACGGTCGGGGAAAATCTGGTAGAAGACGGCGTTTTTCACCCAATCGGGCGTGATGGGCTGGTGGGGGCGAACTTCGGGGGAGATGGCGGCGAGCATGGTAAATCAGCATACCCCAAAGCTCAACATTGAATGAAGTTTTTCTCATTTATGGGCCTGCGCCTGAGCTTCATTTGATGGGGGATGGGCTGCCCAGTTCTGTACAAAAGCGCGGGCGTCTTGCGGATTTTTCACGTCGCCTAGCGCGGCGGCCTCGTTCAGCGCCCGGAGTGCCTGCCCCACTTTCGGGCCGGGTTCGATGTCTAGAAGGGCAATAATTTCGCTGCCCGTCAAAAGCGGTTTAGGGGCGGCAGGTTGATCCTTGAGCGCGGCCAGCACCCGGTCTAAGGCAGCGGCGTAGGCATGACGGGAAGCAGGGCTACTGCTCGGCCCCCGCGCCGCTTCCCGGTCGGCCAGCATCAGGGCCAGCAGGTCGGGCAACAGCACCCGCCGACGGTGAACGAATCGCCGCGCCTCGGTATCGTTTTGGGGGAGGGGCAGCATGTGTGCGCCCACCAGACTCGCCGCCCGCGCCGTGTCGTCTCCGGGGAGTTTCAGCCGCGCCAGCACCTCCCGCGTGATCTCTGCACCCAGTTTGTCGTGTCCATAAAAATTCTGCCCGCCGCTGAGGGCGTGGGCGCGGGGCTTGCCTACATCGTGCAGCAGAGCGGCCCAGCGCAGGGGCAAGGGTGCGTCGGCAAAGCGGACCAGCAGTTGGTGCAGGGCTTCCACGCCGTGCCCAAACACGTCCAGATGATGAAACCCGCCTTGCGCCACGCCGATGCCTTCCCGCAGTTCCGGCACCGTCAGGGCCAGCAGTCCCAGTTCCTCTAGCCGCAGGATGCCCCGCGCCGCGTCCCGGTGGCCCAAGAGGGCGTGCAGCTCCTCCCGCACCCGCTCCGGCGCAGGCAGCGTCAGACGGCCCGCAGCGAGGGCGGCGGCCACCTCCCGCACGGTCTGCTCGGTAGCGGCGTCCGTGCGGAATCCTAGCGTGACCTCAAACCGAGCCGCCCGCCATGCCCGCAGGGAATCGGTATGCAGGTTGGCTGCCGAGACCATTCGTAGCCGCCGTGCTCGCAAGTCGCCCTGCCCGCCGGTGAGGTCGTGCAACTGTCCCGCCGCGTCCAGCGCCATCGCATTCACCGTAAAGTCTCGTCTCAGCAAGTCGGCATTCAAATCGTCTGGCAGCGGCACGAAATCATGCTGCACCCCGTCCGGCAGGTGTACCCGCCAGTATCCCCGCTCCTGATCCAGAGGGAAGGCGGAGCCGCCGTGTGCCTGAGCGAGTGCGATGGCTGCTTTTATGGGATCGGGCACAACCCAGTCGTAATCTCCGGGCGTAACGCCCCGCAAAATATCCCGCGCCGCGCCGCCCACCAAGAGGCCGCCTGTGGGCCAAGTCTGGGTGGGTAATTGAGCTAGAGCAGCGCGGGAACGGCGAAACATGGCCTATGCTAACGGCTTTGGCGGGAAGAGGGGAGGGTGCATTGGCCTAGGCTGGCGGGTAGGGGTTGCCAAACAGCTTCACCTCTGCTAACCTTACGCCCGCTGAGGGGGCTTAGCTCAGCGGGAGAGCATCCGCTTTGCAAGCGGAGGGTCTGGGGTTCGAATCCCCAAGCCTCCACCAAGGTAAACCGCGTCTAGTGCGCGGTTTTCTTATTTTTATATGACGGTCAGCCGTGCCCGATGCGTGGCACGCGTGTAACGGCTATTTTTCTGAATCCGCGAATTCACTCAGATGTGGCGTTGAGAGCCTGCCGCGCTGGGAATGAAGTGGGTCACGCTCTCTTCCCGGAACCCGGAGTGTTGCGCGACTATCGATGGATGACACTGATCCAAAAGGTTAGCAGGCATCGAAAAGTCACATTCGATTTCGATTGCTTATAAAAACCTAAGTTATAAATCTCCCGCTCCTCCCACCAACTCCATACTTGGCACGGCGGGCGACACCCAGGCATTGCCTCGCAATAGGAAGCGCCACGGCAGGTTGCGGCCTTCGCGGATGCCTACGCGTGCGGTGGTTTCGACTTGCTCGTCAAGCACGGGTGTTTCGGGCAGGCACAGATGCAACCCAGCACTGTTCACCCACGTTCCCGTAATCTGCGCCGGATTCAGCCCCAGCGCATACACCAGCTTGGCGGGGCCGTTGGTCAGGTCACGTTCCCGCGTCACTGGGCGGTGCGTCAGCATTTGGCCGATGCCTTCTTGCGGTTCTATGGCCCGGATCAGCACGCTGGCCGACACGCCTTCTTCCCGGCAGGCCACCTGAAGCAGGGGGTGGCCGTGCGCCGTCCAGAACAGCCATTGCCCCGCTGGAATCGCCATTTCCGCGCTGCGGGCGGCGTGAAACCTTCCCGCCGTACAGGCTGGATCGCGGGGGCAATCGTAGGCTTCCACTTCCACCACCCGCCCGCTGAGGCGCTCGCCCCCCGGTGACACCCGCACCAGCGTTCCGCCCAACACCTGCCGCGCTACCTGCACTGGGTCGCTCCGGAAGTAAGCGGGGGAGAGGGGCGTAGGCACAGGATGAGGTTAGCGCCTTGAGCGAACGAAACCGCTCAACAATGTATGAACGAGTAGGGCAAACATTACGACTGAAACGAGCCAGACGATTGCAGAACTGAACTGGGTAGCGAGACTCATATTGAAACTCAACGAGCATAAATTCGTCGCTGTTGACCCCCACCAGCGCATCCACCAGTCTGTGTCAGCATCAGGTCTGCCAAATTGAAAATACGCATGACGCCGAATGTCATTGCCTATAGCAGCGCATGCTAGACCCAACACTGCGATGGCTCCGATGTATGCATAATTTCCGTTGGACAGAAGCAAGACTAAAGCCGTCATTAACGCGAGATAGGGGACGTTGAGGGATACCCTCCAACTTTGGTAGGGCAGCAGTTTCTTTCTAAGATGTGTAGGCGCAATGCCCCAGCGGGCGTTTATATCTGGCCACTCCGGCGGCGCAAACGGATCGTCACTTGATCGCGCCAGCATTTTGCTCACACCTCCACTGTACCTGCTTTCTGCCCACTGTTTCATAAATTCGCTCCAGCCTTTTGCCTTGCCGACCCCCGTGAACCTCAGCTTTTCCTGAACGTCTGCCGCCTTCTGGTGGTGTCTGTGATGCTGCTAGAGATGTAGGCTAGGAGCCAGCATCAAATCGTGACGGTTTTTTCACACGCAGCATCGCTCAGGGCCACGCGCCCACGGAGGATCACACCATGATGGACATCTTTAACATGCTGGGCGGAATGGGACAGGCGCAGCAGACGGTAGGCAACCAACTGGGCACCAACCCCAACCAGACGGGCGCGGCTATGGAAGCTGCCGTGCCGCTGCTGCTGGGCGCACTGACGCGCAACGCCACGCAACCCGGCGGCCTCGACGCCCTGACCGGCGCACTGAACAAGCACGACGGCAGCGCCCTCGACGCCTTCGGTCAGGGCCAGATGCCCAACACTCAAGACGGCCAGAAGATTCTGGGCCATGTGTTCGGGGGCCAGCAGCAAGCCGCCGCCAACGCCGTAGGCAAACGGGCAGGCATCGACCCACAAATGGCCATGCAGGTTCTGTCTATGCTCGCTCCGCTGGTGCTGGGCTACCTGAGCCGTCAGCGGCAGGGGCAAGCGCAGGATGGCGGCCAGATGCAGGGCGGCGGCGACATCGGCAGCATTCTGGGCGGCATGTTGGGCGGCGGCGCGGGTGGCCTAGGCGGCATGCTCGGTGGACTGCTGGGCGGCGGGCAGCAGCCACAGCAACCCCAGTACCAGCAACCCCAATACCAACAGCCCCAGTATCAGCAGCCTCAGCAGGGCAACATGGGCGGCCTTGGCGGAATGCTGGGCAGCGTGTTGGGTGGCGGGCAACAGCAGGGTCAGGGCCACTCCCAGCAGCCCCAGCAGCATCAGCAAGCCCCCGGCGGCGACTTGTTCGGCAGCCTGAACAAAGTGCTCGACCGCGACGGCGACGGCAGCGGCCTAGACGACCTGATCGGCATGTTCGGCGGCGGGCGGCGCTAAGGACACGCTTTGAGCGATGGGCCGTAAGCTCTGGCTCAAAGCTCGAGTCCGCAGTTCACAGCTCTACGTCACAGGCAAACAAGAAAGGCGGCCCAGTTGATCGGGTCGCCTTTCCTGCTGTCATTTGCCTCAGTTTTTCAGAGGAGGAACCGTTTTAGGCCGCAACCCTTCGGTGTATTCGGCAATAAACGCGCCCAGCGCCGCGCCGAGGAGAGGAGCCAGCCAGTAGATCCAGTGGTTGGCCCAGTCGCCTGACACCAGTGCGGGGCCAAACGAGCGGGCGGGGTTCATGGCCGCGCCGCTGATGGGGCCGCCTGCCAAAATATCTACGACGATGGTCAGGCCTACGATCAGGCCGCCCAGCACGCTGCGCTGATGAATAGCTACTTTCACGACGACCAACACGAGGAAGGCGGTCAGGATGACTTCCATCAGGAACGCGCCGCCTGTGCTGATGCCCGCGCCGGGGTTGGGCATGCCGTAGCCGACGGCTTTCAGTTTGGCATCGCCAACGGTGGCCAGCGCCGCAAAAGCGCCGAGGGCCGCGCCGACCAGTTGGGCCGGAATAAAGGCGGCGGTGGTGCGCCAGTCTTGATTTTTAGTGAGGCTCAGGCCGATGCTGACGGCGGGGTTAAACTGCCCGCCGCTGACCGTGCCGAGGGCCATAGCCATGACTGCGATGGCGAGGCCGTGTGCAAAAGCCACGCCCAACAGCCCGGCATCGTTGGTAATGGCGAGAACGCCAGCGAAAATGAGAGCGAACGTACCGATCGCTTCTGCAAGAAGTTTTTGAGGCAACATGAAGAAAGTATAAGCCGTGATCTGGGCCTCAACCTGACTGAAATGGTGAAATTCTTAACATATTTGGGGAGCGTGGGAGTTAGTCGGTGGCTGCCGTTTCAGGCACTTTGTCCCGCGAATAGGGCTGAAATCCTCTGGGTGTGCCCGTTCCTGTATCGCTGAACAAGCTGGTGGTCAGGTAGCGTGCGCCTGTATCGCAGGCGATGGTGGCTACGCGCTTGCCCGGCCCTAGCTTGCGGGCCAGTTCCAGCGCGGCCCAGATCATGCCGCCGCTGCTCATGCCCACGAACACGCCTTCCTCACGCGCCAAGCGGCGGGCCAGCGGGTAGGCGTCCTCCTCCCACACCGGAAAGATTTCGTCTATCACGCTGCGGTCAAGGTTGGCGGGTACAAATCCCGGCCCCATGCCCTGAAAGCCGTGTTCGCCACGTTCGCCGCCGCTGAGGACATTGCTGCGGGCAGGCTCGACCGCCACCACTTTTATAGCTGCATCCTGACTTTTCAGAAACCGCCCCACGCCGCTGATGGTGCCCCCGGTGCCCGAGCCGTATACGAAGGCGTCGATCTGGCCGCCCATCTGCGCCCACAGTTCCGGCCCGGTGGTGCGCTCATGCGTCTGCGGATTGGCGGGGTTGGTGAACTGGCCCATCATCACCGCGCCTGTGTCTGCCGCGATTTTCTCGGCTTCCTCTATAGCGGCCAGCATCCGGCGTTCGGGGTCGGTGAGTACCAGTTCCGCGCCGTAAGCCAGCAGCGTGCGTTTGCGTTCCTCGCTCATCTGGGCGGGCATACACAGGATCAGGCGGTAGCCCTTGGCGGCGGCCACTTGCGCCAGCCCGATGCCGGTATTGCCGCTGGTGGGTTCCACAATCGTGCCGCCGGGTTTCAGCAGACCGCGCCGTTCGGCGTCCTCAATCAGGCCCAGCGCGGTGCGGTCTTTGATGCTGCCGCCGGGGTTCTGGCCTTCCAGTTTCACGAATACGTCGGCCATTGCTGGCGTCACCACCCGCCGAAGCTGAAGCAGGGGCGTATTTCCGATCAGAGCCTCGATCATGCGGGCAGTCTAGAGCGTAGGACAGTCCCCTAAACTCTATTGAGAATCAATTCAGGTTTATTCGCTGCCCCTTCCCCCTAGAATGGAAAGTCATGCGTCTTGCAGTGCTGGCCGACATTCATGGAAACGCCGACGCGCTGCGGGCCGTGCTGCACGACGCCCGCATACAGGGGGCCGAAGGACTGATCGTGAACGGCGACGTGGTCAACCGTGGCCCCGACAGCGTGCAGGCGCTGGAAACCCTGCTGAATCTGCCCGCCTCGTTCCCGCACGGCGTGCGCTTTACGCTGGGCAACCACGACGATCTGCTGCGGCTGTGGCAGGCGCGGAGCAGCAGTTTGCCCGCCGACTGGTTCTCCGATCCGTTCTGGGGCGCAACCGCTTGGAGCGCCGAACAATTGGAGCGGGCCGGATTGCTGCACACCGCTGCCGACTGGCCCATGTCGCTGACCCTCAGCGCCCCCGGCCTGCCCGATGTGCTGGTGTCGCACGGCACGCCCGACGAGTACCGCGAAGGCATCAGCGAACGCACTGCGCCCCAGCGGATAGAAGAACTGTCCGGGGCAGGCCGCTTCGGGTTGTTGATCGGCTCGCATATTCACCGCCAAGCCGACGCTGTGTTCGAGTTGGCAGGCGGCCCAAGTGTGCGCGTCTTGAATACCGGGGCGGTAGGCGCACCCGCCGACAGCGACCCCCGCGCAGGCTACCTGCTTTTGACGGCTGTACCGCAGGGGTGGCGAATAGAATTGCGGCGCGTGCTGTATGACCGGGCTGGTGTGCTGCGGCGCTTTGGAAGCAGCGGTTTACTCAAGACTGGCCTCAGCGCCGAGATCTTTCGCGAAGAAATCGTAACGGCCCGCAGCCTGTATACGCCCTACTGGACGTGGACTGAAACGGAACATCTGCCCCGCACGGCGGCGACTTGGGCGGCTTTCTTGCGTCAGTACCCCGCAGATGCATGGCGGGCGGAGTCGCCCAAGCTTTAGCGCGGTCTTCATCGACAGCAAAAAACCGCGCCCCGACAAGAGGCGCGGTACTGGATAAAGAGAGAAGTTAGCGCAGACTGGGGGGCAGCAAGACGGTGTCGATGACATACACCTTGCTGGTGCCGCCGCCCATGATGGCGGTGGTGTTCACTGTGCCGCCAGCGACCTTCACGGTGCTGTCGGCGCGGACTATAGGCAAGAGGCTGCCTTCGGCGCTGGTCAGTTCAGCGCCTGCTGCGACCAGATCGACGCTAGAGGCGACGACGTGGTAGAGCAACACCTGTCTCAGCTTGGCAGGATCAGCTTGCAGGCTGGCCAGCGTGGTAGCAGGCACCTTCGCAAAGGCCTCGTTGGTAGGAGCGAACACGGTGAATGTTCCGTTGTTCACGGTGTCTACCAGTCCGGCGGCCTGAAGCAGCGAGACCAGCGTGCTGAAGCGGGCATCGGCAGCCAACACGGCGGAGGTGGTCGTGACCGTTGCCGTCGTCGTGGTGGTTGTGGTGGTCGTCGTGGCAGTCGCCGTCGTGTCGGTGGTCGCTGTCGTGGCTTCGGCGGCAGGCGCTTCGACCACAGGGGCAGGCAGCGTGAAGTTGGGGGGCAGCAAGACCTGATCGATGGTGTACAGCACGCCGTTACAGGGGTCAGAGGTGGTGGTGCCCACGGCAGCCGAAACGACGTCGACAGTGGCAATGCCGATCAGTTGCTTGCCGTCACGGGTGCCGGGGGTCAGGTCGCCGCCTTCTGCCGTCTTCAGCACTTCGCCGCCTGCGAGTTTCTCGGCAGTCACGGTTCCGGCTACGACGTGGTACAGCAGCACCTGCCTCAGCAGATCAGGCGTGCTGGCAATGATCGCCAGCGTGTCGGGGTCTACCGCCGCAAAGGCGTCGTTGGTGGGGGCGAACACGGTGTACTCACCGCTCATCAGGGTTTCGGTCAGGCCAGCGTCGCTGAGCAGGTCGCGCAGGGTGCTGAAGCGGTCATCGGCCACGATGACGTCGTACAGGGTGTTACTGCCCACCACGCACTCGGCAGTGGCTTCGGCAGTGGCCGTCACTTCAGGAGTGGTGGTCGTCGTCACGGCCTCGGTGGTCGTTTCGGTGGTGGCCGTTTCCGTGGTGGTCGTGGTCGTCGCGCCGCTCAGGGGCGTGGCGGGAATCTGGCTGATGTTGAAGACTGGAGCAGGAGCCGCAACCTCGGCCACAGGCTCAGGCGCGGGGGTTTCTGCGACAGGCTCGGGCGCGGGCGTTTCGGCCACAGGCTCAGGAGCAGGCGTTTCCGCGACAGGCTCGGGCGCGGGCGTTGCAGCAGCAGGCATGGGGGGCATCAACACGGTGTCGATGATGTGAATGACGCCGTTACAGGCGGCCACATTGACCTTAGTCACGTTGGCGTCGTTGATCATGACGTTGCTGCCGTTGACCGCAACTGCAATGGTGGAACCCTGCGCGGTGCGGGCGCTCTTCAGCCCCACCACTTGGTTGGCGGCGATCTTGCCGGGGACGACGTGGTACAGCAGCACGCTCCGCAGCATTTCCGGATCGTTCAGCACCGTAGCGAGCATGTCGCTGGGCACTTTGGCAAACGCCGCGTTGGTCGGAGCAAACACGGTAAACGCGCCGCTGCTGAGAACGTCACCCAAACCAGCAGCCTCAACAGCCACGGCCAGCGTGCTGAACTGAGGATCGCTGGTGACCAGTTGGGCAATGGTCTTGCAGGCTGCGGGAGAAGCAGCGGTGGCAGGACGGGCGACGGGCGTTCCGGCTCCGCCCGCAACAGCGGACGTGGCGAGGAGCAGGCTGAGAGTCATCAGACCAGTTTGCTTTTTCATGTAGTTCACCTCTAAGGAAAGTTCGCTTCTTAATCAACACTACTCAGCGCGGAAAAGCAACCAAAAGCAGCATCTGCCCAGATCTTCTAAACGAACTACCCAAGGTCTTTGGGGCAATACTCACTTGATGTTCATCTATCTGAGCACAGGGATACACCATCTGGCACGTAGTATTAAGGCTTCATCAGATTCATGGGTGGGACTACCTTCCAAAGTATTCTGGCAAATCCGTCTCATGAATCAGTACGTCGCGCGGCTTGCTGCCCTGATGCTTAGACACGATGCCCATCGCCTCCAACAAGTCCATCAGTTTTCCGGCGCGGGCGTGGCCCACACTCAGGCGGCGTTGCAGGCGCGACACGCTGCCCTGCCCTTCCTCAATGCAGATGGCCGCGGCTTGGCGCAGCAAGGGATCACTGAAATCCATGTTGGCGCGGTCATTGCTGGGGCCGCTGGCCTCTACCCCGCCTTCGAAGTCTGAGCCGTAAGCCTCCACAAAGTCGTCTTCGAAGACTTGGCGGCGCAGTTCCTCCGTAATGCGGGCCGATTCCACCTCGCTGATGTACGGCCCTTGCAGACGCACAGGTTTCACGTGTCCGGGCTGATAAAACAGCATGTCGCCCATGCCGGTCAGGCGCTCTGCCCCCACCGAATCTAGAATGGTGCGGGAATCGTGCGTGCTGCTGACCGCAAAGGCGATGCGGGCGGGCACGTTCACTTTGATCAGGCTGGTCAGGATGTCTACGCTGGGCCGCTGGGTCGCCAGAATCAGGTGCATTCCGGTAGCGCGGGCCATCTGCGCCAGCCGCATAATGGCCGATTCCACTTCCTTCGGGCTGGTGATCATCAGGTCGGCCAACTCGTCGATGATGATGATCAGGTGCGGCAATTCCACGTCTCCAACTTGGCGCATCTTGGCGTTGTATTGCTCCAAGTTCTTCGCGCCCACCTGACTCATCATCTTGTAACGGCGTTCCATGTGGGCCACCGCGCCCAGCAGCACGCCCGCCGCGTCTACCGGGTTGGTCACCACACTCCGTACCAAGTGCGCGATACCGTCGTAGGGCGTGAGTTCCACCATTTTTGGGTCGATCATCAAGAAACGCAGTTCGTGGGGCAGATACTTGAACAGCAGCGACGTGATCAGGGTATTCACGCAGACCGATTTGCCCGATCCAGTGCTGCCCGCCACCAGCAGATGCGGCATTTTGGCGAGGTCGCCCACCACCAATTCTCCGTCGATGCTTTTGCCCAAAATCATGGGCAATTTGGCGCGGGTGTTACGGAATCCAGGCGAGGCCGCCGCCTGATGAAAAGTCACGGGTTCGCGTTCACTGTTGGGCACTTCCAGCCCGATCACGCTTTTGCCGGGTACTGGGGCTTCTATTCGCACGCCGCCCACCGCCAGCGCCCGCGCCAGATCGTTGCTGAGATTGGCAATCCGAGAAATCTTCTCGCCGGGGGCAGGCTCGATTTCGTAGCGGGTGACAGTAGGGCCGCGTGCAAAATCCACGACTCTGGCCTGCAACCCGAAGTGCCGAAGCGTCTGCTCGATCACGGCGGCCCGCTGACGTGCGGCCACGTCTAGCGCGGCGAGGTTGCTGGCGACTTGGGGAATCGGATCAAGGAGGTCGTAGCTGGGCAGGGCCGGAGAAGTGGCCCCGATGGGCTGAGGCCCCAGTGATTGAGGAATGGGGCGGCGGCGCTGCGTGGGTGCGTCGGCACTCTCCCAAGGCGCGGGGGCGGCCTGCACACCGCCTTGCCCCAACAGCGGTTTTTGGCGCGTGGGCACAGCAGGCATAGCTGGAGGTCTGACCGGAGCCTTGGCTTCTGGCCGCGAAAAGGGCATGTCTTCATCGTCGCCCCAAGGGTCTAGGCCGTCCAACTCGCCAGTGATCGAATCTGTGTGACCTGACGAATCGTCTTCATCGTCAAAAATATCGGGGCCAGCGGGGGGCAGGCCAGCAGGCAGGGGAGGGGAGAGGGGCGGGGCGGGTGCAAAAGCAGGCCGTTCCGGGCTGATCGCGGCCCCGCCCGATGCTGCTCCGCTGCTGCCAGACCCGCCCCCCCGCGTGGGTTTGTGCCATTCCAGAGGTGCGCCAGCTTGCTCGGTTGTCGCCTGTGCGCCGCCTATCTGTGCACCGTCCATGTTGCCAAAATCGGTGAAATCGAAGTTCATGCTGGGCGGTGTAATCGGAGCCGGAGTCGCCATCGCTTCGGCCCGGCGCAGCGCGTCTTCCTGAGCACGGGCGAGGCGGGCACGCCACTGTTCCTGCGCGGCCAGTGTGCCGTCTGGGTCGCTGCGGAGGGCTTCGGCCACCGCCCCGGCCACCTCGGTAGGGGCGCGGTCAAAGGCGGCGGCAAGGTCAGGCCAGCCGAGGTAATGGCGTTCGCGGTCTTGCCAATCGATCCACTCGCGGCTCACTTCGGCCCAAGCGGCCACGCGCTCGCTGTGGGCGGGCAGTTCGCGGGCCAGCACGGCGGCGTCGGCTTTGGCCAGCGCCTTTTCGGCGGCCTTGCGCTCGCGCTCCAGCTTGCCCGCACGCAGGGCCAAGCGCTGCACCTCGGTCACGCTGCGGCGGCGCAGGCTTTCCAGTTCTCCGCTGGCCTGCGTACTCGCGAGTTCTACGCTCAGTTCATGCCGCCCCGCCGAGATTTCTTTCATCACGGCTTCGGCCTTGGCTCCGGCGTCGGGCGCTTCGGCGGCCACCTGTTCACGTAGGTCGCGGGCGGCGTGGCTCACAAACGTCGCGGTCACGGCCCGCCAGCCGTCCAGATCACGCGAGGCGTCTTTCAGTCCGGCTTCGTCCAGTCCCTTCAATTCGCGCAGGGCGGCCCGCACTTCTTCGGCCTGAGATTTCAGTTCCCGCGCCGATGGGTACAGTTTGCGCAGAGTGTCCAGATCGCGGGCGTGGGCGCTCAGGCCCTGCCTCGCCTCGGTGCGGGTGCGGGCGGCGTCCCGGCCTTCTTGCCGCGCCTCTATCGCGCCCTGCACGTTGGCCGACGCCCCGCCCAGCAGCACGCTCACTTGCCGAAAAAACCCCTTCAGCAGGGTCAGGGGCCGCAGCCGCAACATGATTTCTAGGCCCAGCGTCAGTACCACCAGCGGAATCAGCGCCGCCACGTAGCTCACCACGCTCAGGGGGGCCATGACCACTTCAGCCAGCTTGCCCGCCGCTTCCGGCTCGAAGACTTCGTGCAGGGCCAGCAGCGCCAGCGTGACCAAGACGCCGCCCAGTACCCGCCGCGTCAGGTTGGCGAGGTCGCGCCCCAAAAAGACCAGCACGCCGTAAGCCACCGGAACCACCGGCAGCACGTATGCGCCCCAGCCCAGCCAGCCCCGCAGCAGCTCCCGCGCCTGCGCCATCAGGCTGCCCGACGTTTCGCCGCCGGTGCGCGTGGGCGGCTCTAGGAGCAGCGTCACCGCCAAAAAGATTCCGAGGGCGAACAGGACTAACCCCAACGCCTCCCCATCAAACCGGTTCGCGGGAGCCGCCGCCTTCCGAGCCTTCACCGCCTTCGACATAGCGCCTACTGTACCGCACAATACTGAGAGGCAGTGCCGGGAATTCCGCCCCCAGCGCAACTTTCTGACGGGGCAGGCCGCTGGTGGGGGGTGTCGGGGGCAGTGGGCCAGGCGTTGAGTGGTGGGTGGTCGGTAGGGAGTGGGAAAGGCGTGGTGGGCATAGAATATTCACGCTCGGTCAGTGGGAAACGGTTTTGAAGGCCGTCAATTTGTATGTCTGTCCTTCACGAACCGCCGCCCGTCCCCATTCGCCCCTAGACTGATTCAGATTTGACCGCTCCAGATTCGACGCTGCCCACCGCCCTGCACCTGCCCCGCGTGCTGGAAAATGCGCTGTGGGCACACGCCCGGCGCGACGCTCCCGCCGAATGCGTGGGCGCGATAGGCGGCCATGAGCGCCCAGACGGCTTGTACGCGCACGCGCTGTACCCGCTGCCGAACATTGCCCCTGACCCGGTGCGGCACTATCTGGCCGATCCGGGCCACCTGTTGCGGGCGCTGAGGGCCATGCAGGCCGAGGGCCTGAGCCTTGTCGCGCTGTACCACAGCCACCCCAACGGCCCCGCCACTCCCAGCCGCACCGATACGCAGTTGGCGGCCTACTCGGTGCCCTATCTGATCGCCGATCTGCGCGGCGGCTCGCTGCTGGCCTACCTGCTCCCAGATGGCCGGGCCGTGGAGATCGTGCTGGGCACGACTTAAGGCTTCCTCCTTCCAACACGTCGAAGAACTGTGTCGAAACGTTTTAAGGCAGCCGCCCCACCCGCTCCAGCAGCAGCGCGAAAAAGGCCGATTCGTTTAGCTCCATCCCTACCTGCACGCGGTCTGTGGGTTCCGGTTGGCCGTACAAGTCGCACACCGTTCGCCCAAAATTCAGGCCCTCTTGGGTCTCCACCTGCACGCGCATGGGCCGGAAGGTGAACAACTCGGGACAGATGACGGCCCCCACCGCGACTGGGTCATGCAGCGCCCCCCCATTGATGCCGTAGCGGGCGCGGTAATGCCCGGCGTAAAAGGTCAGGAGTTCGCTGCACACGGCCCCGGCGCGGTTGCCTAGCGCGTGTAGGGCTTCCAGACGGTCTGGCGTGGCAATGCACTGCATCGTCAGATTCAGGCCCACCATCCGCACCTGTGCCCCGGAAGTCAAAACCACGTGCGCGGCGTGTGGGTCGGCCAGCGCATTGAATTCGGCGGCGGGCGTGCGGTTGCCGTGCGCGGTGCTGCCGCCCATCCAGACCACCTCCCGCACGAGGGCGGGCAGATCGGGGGCCAGCCGGAACGCCAGTGCCACGTTGGTCAGCGGGCCAGTGGCGATCAGCGTGATTTCGCCGGGTTGGGCGCGAATGGCCTCAATCATGAACAGGGCGGCGTGCAGGGCTTCCGGCTCTCGCAGCGGTGCGGGCAAATCGGCGGCAGGCAGGCCAGAATCGCCGTGAACTGCCGCCGCCGTCATCGCCTCACGCACCAACGGGCGGTCTGCTCCGGCGTAGTGCGGCACAGTGCGCCCTGCCTCGCCCGCCAAAGCCAGAATGACGCCCGCGTTGTGGCTGGTGCGGTGGAGCGGCACGTTGCCATGCACGCTGCACACGCCCAACACTTGCACTTCGGCGGGGCTGGCGAGGGCAAACATCCATGCAATCGCGTCGTCTAGGCCGGGGTCGCCGTCCAGAATAATGGGTTTGGGAAGGGGGCTGCTGGTCATGGCCGAATTCTAGAGATCAAGAGCCGCCCCCATCTTCATCCAACTCCTCGTCTAATGCCTCCAGTCCGCCGATCCCGAAGTCGGTCAGCAAACTGTTGACCGCTTCCAGTTGCGCCCAAGGCAACGTATCTGACGGCAATTCCCCAGCCCGCTTGAGGGCCGATTCCCACATGCTGCTGAGGCTGTCCAGCAACGAATCTGGCCCGCCGAATCCGTTCCAGCAGTCCATCCCCGCCTGCACGAACTGAAGTTGTAGTGTCAGCACTTCCAGTGGCGAAGCGACTTTGGCATAGGCGGCGATGGCGGCCCGCGCCCCGCTGGTTTTCAGCGTCGGCGTGTGCTTGCCCAGATGGAAGGCCCGCGCGATCTCGGCTTCCGCCTTGGCCCGTAACCCGGAAGTATCGTTGTCCAGCAGGGCGGTCAATAGATTTTTATTGGCGGTACTGGCCTGAAAGAGTGTCTCGATGACACCGCGCAACTCCGGGGCGTCCATATCTTGCAAAGCGCGCCGGAGGGCAGTAAGGGTCATTGGCATGGAACCAGCATATGGAGACAGAGGACGGCGGGAAGCCGAAGCCCCCGCCGTCATTTTCTGTCCTTAAACCCTTAGATGCCCTTCTCCCTGCGCTTATTTCCCGACAAACACCGCTGTCGTCAGGCCCGGCACGCTGAGGCTGCTGCCCGCCACCTTGCTGGTTTTCACCACGCTGTCGGTGCTGGCGGCCAACACCGGGTGCAGGCTCAGGTTCAGGCCCGCCAAGCTCGGATCACTGAAATTGACCGTCTGGCCGCTGCCGTTGAACACGACAACCACGTTGCGGTAAGGGTTGGTGGTGTTCACGGTTCCGGTCAGGCGCATTACGATCACGCCGGGGGTTTGGCTCGGCCCGGTGTTCAGGAACTTCAGGTTTTGCTGCACCTGCGCCGCCGTGTCCATGCGGAACAGAGTGGAGGAATAGCGCACCCGCAACATGTCGCGGTAGTGATCGAAGGCACGGGTGATTTCGGTGCTGGAGGGCTTGAACGCCGCGTTGCCCAGCAGCGGGCGGTACAGGTTCCAGTTGCCCTCGTTCTTCTCGGCGGGCGGCAGGCCTTTGCCGAAGCCGTTGCTGGCGCGGGTAAAGTCCAGCGTATTGAACCAGTCGCCGCTGTTGTAGGAGTCGGTATCGAAGCTCTTGGAGCGCAGGATTTCATCGCCCGCGTAGCTGAACGGCAACCCCTGACCCAGCAGCACCACGCTGTGGGCGAGGTTTTGCATCCGGGTGCGCTGGGCGGACGTGGCCCCCGCCGGAGCCTTCAGCACCACGGCGTCGTAGAGGGTCTGGTTGTCGTGGGCGCTGGCGTAATTGATGGTTTCGCGGGGGCTGGCCGCGTATCCGGCGGGCGCACCGTTGTAGCTCACGTTGGCCCCGGTGGTTTCTTTGCCTAGCCCGTTGGTGAACTTAAAGTCGCGCAGGTTTCCGCTGAGGCCCACCCGCACGAGGTCGGCCAGTTGCAAGGCCTTGGTACGGTCTGTGTTCTGGGGCTGGCCGTTGGGCAAGGTAGCGAGGCCCGTAGCGAAGCCCTGATCTTGCAGCCCGCCGAAGGGATTACCGCCGCGCACCGCGTCCCGAATGCGGTCATTGAAGGTACCGATGCCCTGCCCATACATGTTGATCTGGGTGGCATTCACGCCGCGTTTGTTGCCCTGCACTTCGCCAAAGTCCCACCCCTCGCCGTAGATGTAGATGCTCTTGCCGTCCACGCCGTCCTTAGCCAACGTCAGGGCGTCCAGCGCGGCGCGGGCGGCCTTCATGTCGGCCACCAGATGATGGCCCATCAGGTCGAAGCGGAAGCCGTCTACCTTGTAGGCCTTCGCCATCAGTACCAGCGAATCCACCATCAGGCGGCGCATCATGGCGTGTTCGGTGGCGGTATTGGAGCAGCAGGTGGAGTTTTCCACGCCCCCGTTCACGTTCAGGCGGTGGTAATAGCCCGGCACGATGCGGTCAAGCACGCTGCGCTCAGCCTGTCCACTGGCCGCCGTATGGTTGAACACCACGTCCTGCACCACGCGCAGGCCCGCCGCGTTCAGCGCCATCACCATCGAGCGGTATTCGCGGGTGCGGTCTGCCGGATTCACGGCGTAGCTGCCTTCCGGAGCCATGTAGTGGTAAGGATCGTAGCCCCAGTTGTAGGGGTCGGCGTCTTTCACAGCGGTCACGGCGGCCTGCTGCTGGTCGCTGTTGGGCGGCAGTTTGCTCAGGTCGGGCGTGGCCTTCCACTTGGTCTTGTCTTCTTCGATGGTGGCAATGTCGAAGGTCGGCAGCAAGTGAACGGCCTTCAGTCCCGCGTCGGCCAAGGCTTTCAGGTGTTTCATGCCGTTGCTGCCCGCCTGCGTAAACGCAAGGTAAGTGCCGCGCTGGGCTGCGGGCACGCTGGCATCGGCAGCGCTGAAATCCCGCAGGTGCAACTCGTAGAAGCTCAGGTCGCTGGCGGAGCGCAGGGCGGGTTTTTTCAAGCCTTCCCAGCCTGCAGGTTTCTGGCTGGGGTCGTTCAGGTCGGTCAGAATGCTGCGCGTGGAGTTCAGGCTCAGCGCCACCGAATAGGGGTCGGTGACCAAGTTGGTCTCTACTTTGCCCGTGCTGGGCGCGTAGACCTTCACCTCGTAGCGGTAGCCGAGGCCCTTCCAGTTGGCTTCGCCCGCCGCCGTCCAGACGCCCTTGGCATCGCGGGTCATGGGCAAGGTGCGCTCGCCTGTGCCGTCTGCCGCACTGAGGCGCAATTTTACGTCCTGCGCGGTGGGTGCCCACAGCCGTAGCGTGGGTTTGGCTCCTTGCCACGTGGCTCCCAGCGGGCCGTCGTAGGCGTACAGCTCGTCCAGCGCCCACGCGGTTTGCACGCCAGTCGCGTCTATCAGCGTGCCGTCGGGCAGGGCGCTACTGACCGCCACTTGCCCACGCAGGGCCGCGCCGACTTTGGCCCGGTCTTCCTCGCGTACCCGCAACAGGGCGTAACTGGCAAGGTAGGGCGCTTTGGCCTTCAGCGCCGCGCTCAGGCCGCCGTCTACCGCGTTCAGGGTCAACGTGGTGCCGCCGTCCACGCCTGCCGGGGTCAGTTTGAGGCTGGCGTCGGGGGCGGTGTGGAGGGTCAGGAAGGCTCCGGGCTGCACAAATTCGGGCTTCACGGCCACGAGGTCGCGCCCCAGCATAATCGCTTGCTGCTTGGTCAGGTCACCCACCACGCGCACGCTGGTATCGGGGCGGGTGGTGTTCACCGCCGCATTGCCGCTCACGATCCACGCCTGATTACCCGCGCTGCTGTTCAGCGTCTGGTCAGGGCCGGGGTCTTTGGTGTCGCCCTGATGCACGATAAAATTCAGCTTGCCCCAGCCCTCTTTCATAAGCACGTCCCAATACACGCCAAAGCTGTTTTTGCCCGTCTGGGCCAATGGCGCAGTCCATTCGGTGGGTTTGGTGGTGTCTTCCCACACATGCAGGCCCCAGCCGTCGTATTTGCCGTCTGGGCGGTAGTAGTTGATGCGGGCGGTATTGGCGGGCACAGGCGGGTCGTTCAGGGCGGCGGGTGCGCCGTAGGCAAAGGCTTCCTTGCCGCTGGTCACGGTCACTTCGCGGCCTTTGCTCAGGTCTGCCGACATGTCCGGGCCGGGGTCTTTTTCATCGCCCTTATGCACAATAAAGTTCACTTTGGCGGCCCCCGCCTTCAGCGGTACGTCCCAGTAAGCGCCGCCTGCGTCTTTGCCCGTCTGTACCAGCGGTTTGACCCATTCGGTGGGTGTGGTGGTGTCTTCCCAGACATGCAGGCCCCAGCCCTCGTAGTTGCCGTCGGGCCGCACGTAGCGCACGCGCAGCACGTTGTCGGGGATGGGTTGGGCGGCAGAGACGGGAGCAGCGGCAGGCGCAGCAGCTTGGGCCACCGTTTGCGCCGCAGCCTGCGCCACAGGTGCTTTGCTGGCGTCCACGTTCAGCGCCGCACCTTTGGCATAGGCCACCAGCGTGCCGCCCGATTTCAGAAACAGCTCGCGGCCTTTGCTGAGGTCGAGCCACAAGTCGGAATCCGGGCTTTTTTCGTCGCCCTTATGCACGATGAACCCGACTTTCTGGGCGTTGGGCTTGAGGGCCACGTCAAAATACACCCCGAAGTCGTCTTTGCCCGCTTGGGCGAGGGGCGCAGTCCATTCGGTGGGTTTGGCGGTGTCTTCCCAGAGGTGCAGGCCCCAGCCGGTGTACGCGCCATCAGCCCGCTGATAATGAATCCGGGCCGTATTTTGGGGCAAAGAGGTTTGCGCCGCCGCCGAAGCAGCCAGCGCGAGCGTCATCAGCGTCGCCAATCGTTTCATGTGTGCCCAAGATTGTAGCGGTTCCATAGAGGCCGGGGCGTGAGCGGCAGGGGCTTAAGCTGGCCTTTATTTGGCCCAGAAGTTGGCCCACTCCCAACTCTGCTTTACGTGCAGCACACACGCCCGCCCTACAGCAGTTCTAGCCTTGCGCCATGACCGGACACACCAGCAACGAGCAGATGGGCCTGACCATCGAGGGTGAAGCGCCACAAGACCGCAGCACGGATTCGGAGAGCGCCACGCGCCCGCCCATTCCCAATGATCCCGCCGAACGCGCAGGCGTGGTGCAGGACAGCCCCGGCGTCACCGATACCCACGTGATGCTGGGCGGGAATCTGGACGAACAGGGCAATTACCGCTCCGAAAGTACGTTGATAGAAGACAAGCCTGCTGACAAGTAGGGGTTGAGTGAGGGCACGATAACAGCGCTGGAGCTTTCGGCCCCAGCGCTGTAGTGTTCTGTGTCAATCTCTCAGCGCACGTCCACGAGTTCTACATCGAAGACCAGCGTCGCGCCGCCGGGAATCACGCCGGGAACGCCCGCGTCGCCGTAGCCGAGGTGGGCGGGGATGGTCAAGCGGGCCTTGTCGCCCACGCGCAGTTGGGCAATGCCCTGATCCCATCCGGCGATCACGTAGCCCACGCCCAGCGGGAACTCTATCGGCTCGCCCCGGTCACGAGAAGAATCGAACTTTTGGCCGTTTTCCAGCGTGCCCGTATAGTGAACGCGCACCATTTTGCCGGGCTGGGCGGGCGTGCCTGCGCCCTCTTCGTACTTGTCCACAATCAATTCCTGAGCCGTCATGGCAGCTAGCGTACTGCCCGCACCATCCATGCCCCCCAAATCTGAAGCGGGTATGAAGAAAGACCGCCCGTTCAATTAAATGAACCCTCTGGCCCTTCTCATCAACGCTGAGCTGCTCTACAGGCTCATCCACCCCGCTGCTAGCATGGCCCGTGTGACGCCCCCTTCTTCCACTCGCACTGGTGCTGAAATGAGTGCTGCCGGGCTGCGGGCCTTTGTCCGAATCTGGGTGTTAGGGGCGCTGCTTCCGGTCTACCTGCTGACCACCTTTGTGGGCACTTTTGCCCGCGTAGACGGCGAGAGCATGGAACCCACCCTGACCAGCGGCGATCTGCTGCTGCTGCTGAAATACCCGCGCTGGCTGCATGCTTGGGGCCTGCCCACGCCCTACCCACGCCGGGGCGATCTGCTCATTTTCAAAGCGCCCCCTGACAGCCCCTATTCCTTCGAGACCGTGTGGGGCGTGCAGCACCGCCCCTACAATGTGAAACGGGTGGTGGCCCTGCCGGGCGACAGCGTGGCGATTCGGGACGGGACATTGGTGGTCAATGGCCGCGCCTTGGCCGAAAGCTACGCCAGCGAAGGCTTTATCGGCGATCAGAACGCCCAAACGCTACCCCCCGGCAAACTGTGGGTCATGGGCGACAACCGCCGCATCGGGGCCAGCCTAGACTCCCGCGCTTATGGGCTAGTTGACCTAAAAGATGTGGCAGGGCCAGCCAATTTTAGGCTGTGGCCGAAGCCGGGGCTGGTAGGGCGCTGAGGGGCCGGATTGTGGAGACGGTTCCGGTTGAACCCCCCAGTCTGCTGTGCAGCCAGCCCCCCTCAAGGGGAGCGCAACAGCTTTTAGTCCCCACCTCTAAGGGGGGGCATTGCGAAGCAATGGGGGGGTTGGTTTTCCTGCCCACCCTCGCCTTCCCCACGTTCCCAGCGCGTCAGTGCCCTCACTTCCCCACACAAAAGTTCCGAAACACCGCGTCCACCACGTCTTCCTGTACGTCGCGCCCAGTCAGATCGGAGAGGGCACGCAAGGCTTCCTCCAACTCATATCCGGCCAAGTCGTCGGGCAGATGGACGGCGGCCTGCACATGTTCTAGGGCGCGGCGGGCGGCGTCGGCTTGGCGTTCGGTGGTCAGCCACGCCTCCCCGCGCGCAGCGTCTCCGATCAGGGCGGCGTGTACGGCGTCGCGCAGTTCGGGCAGGCCCGCACCCGTCACGGCACTCACGCGCAACACAACTGGGTCAGTCCATGCAGTGGGCAAGTCGGCTTTGGTTTGCACCCGCAGCACCCGCGCTCCGTGTGGCAAGTCGGCGGGCAAGGCTTCGCGGGGTTCGCTGCCGTCCTCCAAGGCCAGCACCAAGTCGGCGCGTTCGGCTAAAGCATGCGCCTGCCGCACGCCCGCTGCTTCTATTTCGTCGGCGGTGTCGCGTAATCCCGCCGTATCGATGAGGGTCACGGGCACGCCCGCCAGTTCCAACCCCGCTTCCAAGTAGTCGCGGGTGGTTCCGGCAATTGGCGTCACGATAGAGCGCTCGTAGCCTAAGAGGGCGTTCAGCAGGCTGCTTTTGCCCGCGTTGGGCCGTCCGATCAGGGCCAGCCGTGCGCCGCGTGCCGAGATTTGGCCTGCCCTCGCACTCTGCACCAGCGCCGTCAAGTCGGCTTCGGCGGCAGCCAGCGGCGCGGCGCGGTCTTCGTCGGGCACGCCTTCTTCGGGGTAATCCAGCATGGCCTGAATCGCCGCCAGCGTGCGCGTGATGTTGGCGGCAATCCGCGTGACCCGCGCCCCCAACGCCCCTGACAGCCCCAAACTGGCCTGCCTGCGGGCCGCGTCGGTTTGGGCTTCCACCAGCCCCAGCACAGCTTCAGCCTGCGCCAAGTCCAGCCGTCCGGCAAGGTAGGCCCGCAAAGTAAATTCGCCGGGGCGGGCGGGCCGTGCGCCCAATTCCAGCGCCCGCGCCAGCACCCGCGCCAACACCGCCGGGCTGCCGTGCGTCTGAAATTCGGCCACATCCTCGCCGGTATAGCTGCGCCCGCCCCGGAAAATCAGGCACAGGCCTTCATCCAAAATCTCGCCGTCTGCGCCCACCAACTGCCCGAACAGGAAGCGCCCGCCCGCCGTGCGAGAAGGCCGCCGCTTGCCCACAAACGCGCCGTCGGCCACCGCCAGAGCATTCGGCCCACTGACCCGCACGATGCCCACGCCCGCGCTGCCGGGGGCGGTGGCTATGGCGGCGATGGTGTCGGTCAATCCAGAACGGGAAGTCACGCGGGGCAGGCTAGCAGGGTTGGCGCGGCGAGATAGGGCCATTGTTCCCACCCGTTGAATGAATGCTCGCAGTCCACGTGAGTGAGAAAAATGTCACATCAATGGTAATTTGCAAGCATGAAGCGCCCCGCCCTTGTCCCCCTTTCTGTGGTTCTGTTGCTCAGCCCGCCAGCCGCAGCCCAAGCATCTGCCCCCATAAGCACCTCCACTGTGGCTGGTACGCCCGCCTTCATGGCCCCGCCCAGCCGCACCTTTTTGGCCTCCGCCGCGCATCCCACCGTTCAGCGCCGCCTCAGCCGTGTGCCCGCCGGAACGCCTACCACCCCCAGTGCCAGCCGAGTGCGCGAAATCAATGCCGAAACCTTGGCCCTGATTCAGTCTCGCAAGCTGAACCCGGTGCGGGCGGCGCGGGCCTTGGCCCTGATTCTGGTCACGGTCAGCGACGCGCATACCATCGTGGCTGCCTCTGGCCGCGCCCTGAACACCGACGCGGTGGCTGAAGTGGCCGCCCAGCGCGTGCAAAGGTACCTGTTTCCGCAAGATTCGGTGGCGCTGGATCAGGCCCTGAAAGTGCGGCTGGCGTCGCTGCCACACGGGGCCGACGAGTTGGCGGCGGCAGGCGTGATTGCAGACTGTGTGCTGCTGTTCGCTCGGAATGACCACGCGGATCGTCCCGTCACCCCCCGCGCACCCGCCACCGCAGCGGGCAAATGGCAGGCTCTGGCCGGACAAAAGGCGATGGAGCAGAACTGGGGCTGGGTCACTCCGGTTGGAACGAGCGCCGCTACGTTGCCGCAGGTCACGCCGCCGCCCGCGTGGAACGACCCTGCTTTTGCCGATTCCCGCGCCGACTTTGCCGCCCTGCAAACCCGCCTGACCGACGCAGACCGCGCTCTGGCCGTGTACTGGGCCGCCGGAGCAGGCACCGTGACCCCAGCGGGCATGTGGCTGGAGCAGGCCGCCGCCCTGAGCCGCCAGCACGGCCTCAACGGCCCCGAAACCGCCCATGCCTTGGCCCTCACTGCCATCGCCACCCACAACGCCTTTATCGCGTGCTGGAGGGCCAAATTTCAGTATGTCGTGGCCCGTCCCCAAAACTGGATGTCGGGGCCAGAAGGCATTCAGGCGGGCTGGAAACCGGTCATCGTCACGCCGCCGTTTCCTTCGTATCCCAGCGGGCACGCTTCTGTCAGCGGGGCAGCGGCGCGGGTGCTGTCGGCGTTCTTCCCGGCAGAGGCGGCCAAGTTGACCCAAGCTGCACAGGACGCCGCTTACAGCCGGGTGGTGGGCGGGATTCACTGGGCCATAGACGGCGCGGCAGGGCTGGACATGGGCGCACGGGTGGCCGACGCGGTGTTGGCCGGAGAGTAGATTCAGACGGGATCAATGTCGATGTGGTGCTGGCTTGCGGCTGGTCTAAGGGTCTAGGGTCTAAGAATCTAAGAAGGGCAATCGCTTCGCTCATTCCCGACTCTCCTACTGGGCTTCGCAAACCAAACGAGCGGGTTGAGAAGTGGTAATCGTAGTGATTGCCCTTCTTAGATTCTTAGACCCTAGACCCTTAGACCAGCAAACACCCGCATAGAAATACATCAAGGCCGCTGAACAGCCGCCCCTATGTAAGAATTCACACCAAACCCATGCTGACCGTCATGGGCGCGTGATAAGGCTTAATTCACACTCCGGGCAACTCTCGATTCTTAGTGCCCGGAGGTTCACCTATGCGAATCCATCCACCTCTCTCCAGAACCCTGCTCACCAGTCTGCTTATCGCTGTCGTGCCCGCCCTGATCGCGCCTGCACAGGCCCGCACTCTGGCTGAGATCAGGGCCAGCGGCGTGCTGCGCCTTGCCACCAGCGCCGACTTCGAACCCTTCAATTTTATGCAGGGCGGTGCGCCCGCCGGGTTCGAAGTGGATCTGGGCGAGGCGGTGGCCCGCGATATGGGCCTGAAAGTGGTCTGGGTGGTGCGCCCCTTTGACGGCCTGCTGCGCGACGTGAACGACAGAAGTGACCAGATCGACGCGGTACTGGCCTCGCACGCCATCACCAGTACGCGGGCGCAGACGGTGGACTTTTCGCGGCCCACCTACTGCACGGGCGGCGTGATCCTGACCCGCAAGGGCGGCCCTGTGACCAGCAAAGCTCTGGCAGGCAAAAACCTCGGCGCAGAGGCGGGTAGCACCTACTTCGGCTTCTTGCGGAAACTGACTTTTGAAAAGACCATTCAGGTCTACCCCAACAGTACGGCGGTGCTTCAGGCCGTCGCCACTGGGCAGGTAGACGCCATCGCCACCGACAGATTCGCCGCGCTGGACGCCGTGAAGACCTTCAGCAAGGCCAATCTGGTCATCGGGGAAACCCTGTGGAAAGAGCAGGTGGCGATTGTGGTTCGCAAAGGCAATACCGAACTGCGTCAGGCACTCAACGCCTCGCTGAACAAGCTGGACATCAACGGCACGCACACGCAACTGGGCCGCAAATACTTCGGTGTGGATGTGGGCTGCTAGGGCGTTGGTGTTGACGATGCGTGTCAACCCCCCAGTCTGCTTTGCAGCCAGCCCCCCTTAAGGGGAGCGCAACTGCTTTTAGTCCCCACCTCTAAGGGGGGGCGTTGCAGAGCAACGGGGGGGTTCACCTTCCAAGTCAGTTTCCCCAAGATGCAGCCCAGTTAGCCGAACCACAGCGCAAGGGCCAGAGATACAAGTCTCTGGCCCTTCCACACAGTCTTCGCGGCTCACAGCCGACACCCTAGGCGCTCCGTTTCCACTTCCCCTTGCTGCGGTGGCCTGCGCGGTTGCCGACCTGTGCGGTGCGGCTGCGAATCTGTTCGTCGTCGTAGCGCAGCATCACGGCCAAGCGGGCGCGGCTGATGATGTGGTGCGGGTGCTTGGGCACGAAGGCCGTCACGATGTCCAGCACGGCATCGTCTGGCCTGCCCTGTCTACTGCTGCGGCCATACGGATGCTGCACCACCACATGCAGCGGCAGGGCCACGCCGCACGCCTCGAAGTAACCGCACACCAGCCAGCGGCGGTCTTCGGGGTACACGGCCCGCACGCGCCCCGCCAACAGCACCTGCATGATGTCGTGCTCCAAAAACCCTTCCGCGCGGGCGTGTCCGATGGCGTGGGCGCACACGTGGTACTGGCCCTCGTACACGGCTTCACGCAGCTTGGCGTGAGCGCGGGCCAACGAAAAGTCATCGGTGGCGACGCCTGCCAAGTCCACCTCGCGCTGAGGCTTCACGGGCTTGGCATTCATCTGGGCGGGCCGCACCGGAATGGGCGTGGGCGCACGGCGGGCGGCTTTTTCGGCGCGGGCCAGTTGGGCACGCAGGGCCAGAAGGTCTATGCCGCCCTGCACTTCCTGAGAAGCTGAAGACGGAACAGAGCTTCCCACAGGCTTTGCATCCATACGGTCTGGACGCGCACGCTGGGAACGCTGGGGCTGAACGGGCCTGCTGGACTGTTTTGTCACGGCGAAACCTCCCAAAACTGTCTGTTGCCCCGGCTGCCGTCTCGCTTTTTGGGGGAAAAAGGTCTGAATATCGCCCTGACCACCCTCAAAAAAGAAAAGGCCCCTCAAACACGGCTTCGTGTTCGTGGGGGAGGCAGGCGACGTACCCTATTCAGGGCATAAGGAAAGTGTAGCACGCTCCCTGCGGCCATGATGTGATGCGGTTGGCAGACATCGGGCCAGTAGATTCCTAGGCTGAAAGCGTTCGCCACGCTGCCCGAATGTTGTTCTGTTTCCCGCCCCTGCACCTTGTTTGCCCGCCGGAGGAACGCCCATGATTCGCCCCATGCAGATCACCGATACGCCCGATGTGCTTGCGCTGCTGAACTGGATGGACGACGCGCCGCACCGCGAAGTGTTTGCCCCCGACGCCCGCACCGCCGACGAACTGCACCTCGAATGCGAAGACAGTACGTGCTTGGTGGATACCGACGACGAGGGCAACGTGCTGGGCTACTGCGCGGTGTCGCCCTTCCGAGATGGGGTAGTCATAGAAGGCCCGGTGTCGGAGGGCGGGCACACGGCGGCCCTACTGAACCGCGCTGTGGCCCACGCTGAAGGCTTACCCGTGTACGCCTTTTGCGCCCTCGACAACGCCCCTGTGCGGGAAGCCTTAGAGGTGGCGGGCCTGACGCCCATGCATACCACCGACTTTTTTTCTGCGCCGCTGCACCGCCTGACGCCTGCGGCCCGCGCCCCCGATGGGCACACCATTTCGCGCCATTTGCCCCAAGCCGAGTACATGGCCCTGTACCGCGCCAGCGAAGACGGCTGGGCCGGAAGATTGGACTGGACACCAGAGGAATATCATGCCCATTTTCACCGAGACGATGTACGCCTAATTGCCCTGATGAAAGAAGGCCGCCCGGTGGGATTTGCCGAACTGGAACTGAATACGGAAGCCACCCGCGCTGACCTGACCTACCTCGCCGTGCATCCCGCTGAGCGCGGCCAAGGCTACGGGCGCACGCTGCTGGCCCTCGCCGCCGCCGAAGCCGACACCCATCCGGCCCTGCGTACCCTCCGCGCCCGCGCCCACGACCATGCCCGCGCCGCCCGCGCCCTGTACACCCGCGCAGGCCTAACGCCTTGCCGCAGCATCGTCACCTACCTCAAGGACTCGGAAGAAGAAGCCTGAACACAGACTGAAGGGGCACTGGCCGGAGGAGCTTGGTCTGACCGCACAATCTGGCTGCGTGTGGCGGGCTAGGCTCGGCAGCTATGGGAAAGAAGGATCGGCACACCCCGCGCATGGCGTTCGTGACGCTGCGTGACCTCCCCGGCACCCGCGTCATGTTCTGGGTGGTAGACGAATGCCCGTATTGCGGTGAGCGTCACTTGCACCCGGCAGGCAACCTCCGCACTGCCGACCCCAGTGACCGCCTAGGCGAAGTGCCCGCCGTATGCGACCCGACCCGCGTGTACGAACTGGCCCTGCCGCCCCGCCCCAAAAAGAAGGCAGGCAAAACAGAGCGCCGCCGGGAGCGTCAGGGTGGCAAGCGGGATGTGGTGGACGACGATAAGTGGTAGGGCGTGCGGGTCTAAGGGTCTAAGGGTCTAAGGGTCTAAGGGTCTAAGGGTCTAAGGGTCTAAGGGTCTAAGGGTCTAAGGGTCTAAGGGTCTAAGGGTCTAAGGGTCTAAGGGTCTAAGGGTGAACGTGAGACTTTTCTTTTGCTCCTCCACCCTTGCGGGGGAGGCTGGGAGGGGGTGAGTGAGCGTGAGCGATTGCCTTTCTTAGACTCTTAAACCCTCACCCCTTAGACTTCCCCTTCAAGCTGGCCTACTCTCCGTGATCGTGCGCTGGGGCCGCTTCCTCCGGGTGATCATGCTCTGCGGGCGTGCCTGCGGCGTGGTCATGGTCTGAGGTGGCCGACGCCAGCGCGGGCAAAGGCTCCGCACCTCTGGCCTGCAACAATTCGGTCATGGTGCGGATTTCTGCGCCCTGCGTGGCAGCGATCTGGCGGGCCAAGGTCAGCACTTCGGGGCGCACCCGCTCGGTCAGCACGGGTTCCACCATCGCCACCGCGCCCTGATGGTGCCGAATCATCAGCTGTAAAAATTCCCGTTCGGCCTGTACAGGGCTGCCGGAATCTAGCTTGCCCAGTTCTGTAGGCGTCGCCATGCCCATCATCGCGGCGTGTTCCGAACTCATGCCCGCGCCGCCCCACGGCAGGCCCCACAGCGTCAGCCAGCCCCGCATCTGCCCAATCTGCTCTTGCTGAGAGAGCTGAATATCCAGCGCCAGCGAACGCAAGGTGCGGTCTGTGCTGCGGTCACGAATGCGGGTCGCCATGTCTACGGCCTGCGCGTGATGCTGGATCATTTCGCGCACAAAACGGGTCTCGGTGCTGGATTCACCCGGCTTGGCGAGTCGGGGGGCCAGCAGCAAAAACGCGGCCAAGAGCGCGGCTACCACCAGCGCGGAGGCGGCCAGCACAGCGGGAGAAATAGACGGGCGGCGGCGGGTCATTACGTGCAGTATAAAGTTGATTCCGCATTATCAATGAGATGCATCGTTCCCTGTCGTGGCCCGCCCCGCTACACTGCCCCGCGTGACTCTGGGCCAGCAGACAAGACAAACGACAATCCATGAGCGTGTGCGCGGCGTGCTGAGCGGGGCCGTCATTGGCTGCGCGTTGGCCGTCCTCGCTGCGTATCTGGGAGAAATCCGTGCGCCCGTGCCGCTGCTACTGGTCTGCATTCTGGCCTGCGCGGGCTTGGGTGCGTTCCGCCTTTCCCGCCGGGTGCTGAAGGTAGGGGCGGGCCTACTGGCGGCGGTGTTTGCCCTCTGTCTGCTGACGCCGCTGTTGCGTGCGCCTCTGGCCTCGCTGACCGAAAACGCTGAGCCGGTGCAGGCCGATGCCGTGATCGCGTTGGGCGCGGGCGTGTGGTGCGGCACGGGGGCGCTGGAACCCTCCAGCCTCGCCCGCTTAATTCGGGGGCTGGAGCTTTGGCGGGTGGGCCTTGCCCCAGCGGTTACGGTGTCGCAGCAGTCGGGCCTGATCGGGCCGAAGGATTGCCCCAAACTCAGCGATCTGGAACGGGCACACATTCGCGGCCTGTATCCCAATGGCGGCCCTCAAGTCCTGACTCTCGCCAACGTGACCACCACGCGGGATGAGGCCGCCCGTGTGCGAGAACTGGCCCGCGTGCGTGGCTGGAAGCGCATTTTGCTCGTCACGTCGCCCTCTCATTCGGCCCGCGCCGCCCGCCTGTTCCGTGCCCAACTTGCGCCTTTGGGGGTCGGTGTGACCAGCGTCAATGCCCCAGAAACCCGCTTCGATACGACTTTGCCCCTGCCCTCAGACCGCTTGGCTGCCCTGCGCGTGCTGCTGTATGAGGGAATTTCGCGGGTGAAGGCGGGAGTGGGGGGGACGCCGGAGCGGTAGGAAGCGGATCGTGGGGGGTGGATCGTGGAACGTGGGAAAGCGCAGGTGGTGATGTTGCCCTTAGCTCCTCACCCTTGGCTTGCAAAGCTCCGCAGGAGAGGGGGACTGGGACAGCTCGCCTGCGAGAGGTTGGGACTCGCAGAGCTGCGCCAGCAGAGGGGGTGAGCGGGCATGGCGTCCTAGACAGCGTTTTCCTCTGGCCGCTTTTTCTCAACTAAAAAACTGTCCACACCATTGACGAGAGGGACTTGCAGAGCTGCAAACCATCAGGCTGGGAAGGGGACGAGTGAGCGTCAGCGATTGCCCACGTTCCACACTCCACGATCCACGCCACCTTCCCGCCCGCGCCGTTCCCCTACACTGGCCTGATGAGCAGTCCTGAAGCAGCACCCATTCCTACTCGTACAGTTCCAACCATCACGGTCATCGGCGCGGGCTTGGCAGGCTCCGAAGCGGCGTTGGCGGCGGCCAGCCTCGGCGTGCGCGTGCGCCTGTACGAGATGCGGCCTACACGCATGACCCCGGCTCACCGTTCGGGCAATTTTGCCGAACTCGTGTGCTCCAACAGTCTCGGCGGAGAGGGCGAAATGCAGAGCAAGGGCATGTTGCAAGCCGAACTCCGCAGCGTGGGCGGGCAGATCGTGGCCGCTGCCGACGCCTCGCGCCTGCCCGCCGGAAACGCGCTGGCCGTAGAACGCGACGAATTCAGTGGCCGCGTGACCGAACTGGTGCGCCAGCATCCACTCATTGAAGTGTTGGGCGAAGAAGTGACCGCCGTGCCGGAAGGCATCACAGTCATCGCCTCTGGCCCGCTCACCTCGGACGCGCTGGCCGCCGATGTGGCCCGCCTGACCGGAAGCGAGCGCCTCAGCTTTTACGACGCCGCCGCCCCAGTCATCGCCGCCGAAAGCATCAATTTCGAGGTGGCATGGAAGGCCGGACGCTACGACCAGAGCGCCGATTACATCAATTGCCCCTTTACCAAAGAGGAATACTTGACCTTTTTTGATGCGCTGGAGGGGGCACGCGCCCACACGCCGCACGACTGGGAAAAGTTGGAGTTTTTTGACGGCTGTATGCCCATCGAAGAAATTGCGCGGCGCGGCGTGGATACTCCCCGGTTTGGCCCTATGTCGCCCAAAGGATTAGACAATCCGCGCACGGGGCGCTGGCCCTACGCGGTGGCCCAACTGCGCCAAGAAGACCGTGAGGGCCGGATGTGGAGCCTCGTGGGATTCCAAACGGGCCTGAAATGGGGCGACCAGAAAACGGTGGTGAACCTCATTCCTGGCTTGGAAAACGCCGAAATTGTGCGCTACGGCGTGATGCACCGCAACACTTACCTGAACGCGCCGCAAGTGCTGGAATCGACGCTGCAACTCCGCGCCGACCCGACCAAGTTGGTGGCAGGCGTGCTGGCCGGAACCGAAGGGTATCTGGAGAGTGCCGCGACGGGTTGGCTGGCCGGAATCAACGCGGCCCGCCTCGCGCTGGGGCAGCCTGCCCTCACGCCGCCCGCCGAGTCCATGCTGGGCGGCCTGACCCGCTACCTTGCCAGCGCCAACCCCAAGGGTTTTCAGCCCATGAACGTGAACTGGGCGTTGGTGCCGGAGTTGCCGTTGCCCGAAGGCAAGCGCAAATGGGGCAAACGCGAGAAGCGCCCCTTCATGTTCCGGCGCGGCCTAGACGCCTTCATGGGCTGGGCTGAACAAGAAGCGGGCCTGACGGTCACGCCCCCGCCCGTGCCTGTGCCTGACACGGAAGCTGAAGCACAGGCCGCGCCGGAACTGCAAGCCGTGACGCGCTGAAGACAGAAGAGGGCGATACTGGGGCTGTGGAAGTCTTTGGGTTCGGCCTCGTGGTGGTGGCGTTGGTCATCGTGGTGGTCACGCTGATCCAGAGATCAGCGCAGTCTGCTCCGGCCCGCCGCACAGGAAGGTCAGGCCGCAGAGATGGATCGGACGGAGCCGCCGTGTATGGCGCAACCGACGACCACCGTCACAATGATTCGCGCAGACCTGACTCCTCTGATTCCAACGCTGCCGACTCCGGTTCTGGCAACTCTGGCACGTCCGATAGTGGCGGCAGCGGAGACGGCGGGGGCGGCGGTGGGGGAGAGTAGACCTCTGCTCCGCGCCTCACACGTACTGCATGGCCGATTTGCCTTATGGTAGGGCGCAATGGACGGGCAGCGGGCGGGGCAAACGGAGTTAGGGCGGATTCTGATTTACGGATTGGGCCGCAGTGGACGCGGCGTGGCGCGGTTTCTGGCGTCAGAAGGGTTGCAGGCCGATTGGCTGGACGCCCGCCCCGGCCCCGAAGACACGGCGTTGGTGGCCGACTTGGGCTTTGGCCCCGGCGACGTGTCGCGCCCGTATAACACGGTGGTGGCCGCTCCCGGCGTACCGATAGACCACCCGGATGTGTTGGCACTGGCCGCGCAGGGGGCCGAAATCGTGGGCGAAGTGGCGTTGGCCGCCCGCCTGCGCCCTAACTTGCCCCTCATCGGCATTACGGGCACGGCAGGCAAAGGAAGCACCACCGTCCTGATCGCCCATCTGCTGCGGGCCTGTGGGCTGGCGGCGCTGGAAGGCGGCAACATAGACCCGCCCTTGCTGGACGTGGTAGACCGGGCTGAAGTCGCGGTGGTGGAACTCTCCAGTTTTCAGCTGGAGCGCGTGCCGGGGCTGCGGCTCCCGGTGGCCGTCATCACCAATCTGGGCATAGACCACCTAGATCGCCACCGCACCGAGGCCGCCTACCACGCCGCCAAACTCAACATCACAGCGGGCCAGACCGCAGACGATGTGCTTATTTTGCCTGTTGGCCTGAGCGTACAAACGCGGGCGCAAGTGCGGTACTTCTCGCCCGATTCTCTGACCCTCGCAGATGGCCGCCCCGTTCTGCCCGCCGCCGACTTGCCCGAAGGCATTCACCCCGCCAACGCCGCCGCTGCTGTGCTGGCCGCCGAATCGATGTTGGTCTATCTAGGCCGCGCCGTGAATGCTGCCCTGTTGGCCGCTGCCCTGCGTTCGGCCCAGCCCGTGTCGGGGCGCTTCGAAACGGTGGCCCGCATCGGCAACGTGCGCTTTATCGAAGACAGTATTGCCACCCGCACGCTGGCCGTACAAGCCGCGCTGTTGCGGGCCACGCCGCCGATTGCGTGGCTGGTGGGGGGCCGCGACAAGGGCGCAGATCTGGCTCCGCTGAAGGCCGCCGCAGAGGGCCGGGTGGTGCGCGTGATCGCTTTTGGTGAAGACGGCGAGAAGCTGGCCCGCGAGTTGGGCTTGCCTTTCGAATCGTTCAGCGGTGAGGACGGCGATGAGGTGCTGCTGAACGCCGCCCGCGCTGGCCTGAGCGCTTTGCGAGCTACGGGAGGCACGGTGCTGCTGGCTCCCATCGGCACCAGTTTCGACTTGTTCAAGGACTACAAGGCACGCGGCGAGAGCTTTAAGCAGGCAGCGCAAATCTTAGCCGCCCCAGTCGCCGCACCCGCAGAGGCCGGGGCATGAGCGTTCAACTCGTTCTGGCACAGGTGCTGCTGCTGACCCTCGGCCTGATGGGGGTGGCGGCGGCCCGGCCTGACCTGATCACCGATCACGGCAGCAAAGCAGTGATCGCGCTGCTCGCCACCTTCGCGGTAGCCCGGATGCGGCCCAAAACGCTGCTGAAGCTGGGGCCTTGGGCCTGGGGCGCGGCCCTGATCTTGCTGCTGCTGGTGCTGTTCGTGGGCGTGGGAACCCAAACTAGCCCCGGCACACGCCGCTGGCTCGAGTTCGGCCCCGTCCGTTTCCAGCCGTCCGAGTTGGCAAAACTGGCCCTCGTGCTACAACTGGCGTCCTTCTTTTCCCGCCGGGGCGTACAGAAAAAGCTGATCAGTGCCTCGGTTATGATCGTCGTCACCACTGGCCTCATCCTGTTGGAACCCGATTTAGGAACGAGTGTGCTGACGTTCGGCCTCGGCATCATCTTGATGTACGCGGCAGGGGTCAAGATCGGCAGCATCGGAACTTTGTTGCTGGCCCTGACACTGGTGGGCCTGCCTATCGCCAGCACTTACCTTGAAAACCATCCCTATATCCGCGAACGCTGGTTTGGTCACCAAGACCGCATCAACAACGAAAGCCTGGCGGTAGGGCTAGACCAAATCGGCATGGCGCACCGTGACCTGACGTCGGGTGGGCTATGGGGACTGGGCCCAGACGGCCCGCGTTACTCGTATTTCGCCGCCCACACCGACATGGTCGTGGCCACAGTGGGCTTCAGCACTGGCCTGCTGGGCGTGGCAATGCTGCTGTTCGCCTACTGGCTCATTGTGTCTACGGCCCTGCAAGTGTCTCAACTCGCCACCCGCATTCGCCCCATGACGCCCGAAATTCATGGGGCCAGCATCCTCGCCACGGGCAGCATGTTCATGATCGTAGGTCAGGCCTTCGTGAATCTGGCGGTGGCCGCCGGAATTTTCCCGGTCACGGGTGTGCCGCTGCCATTGGTCAGTTTCGGCTTCAGCTCCATGCTCACCATGAGTATCGCGCTGGGGGTCATCCACGCCTCTATGCGCGAGGTGCGCCGCCACCTGCCCGCCGAAGAAGACGCCCCGGATGTGCTGGCGGTTCCGGCAGACTGAATCCCCAACTCTTATCAGCCCTCAACTCTTCAGCCCTGAACTCTACTGGCCCTGAAATTTACTGACTCTGAGCTTGTGCCGGATACAGCCAACGCCGCAGCCAGCGCGACAGCAGCGGCAAGACCGGCCAGTTCAGGAAAATGGTGGACGGCACGACGGTACTGAGAACGGCCAGATACCAAGGCCAGTCTTTGGTGAAGGGCGTAAACAGCACAGAAAACAGCAAAATCAGTGGGTACACGCCCACGATGCCCACCAGCACGTTCTTCCAGAGAGCCGGAGCGGGAGCGCGGGCGGGACGGTCAAACCACGCTTCCAGCCCCACCGACTCGCGGTAATCCACTTCTTCCGCCGTAAACTGCGGCAACTGCTCCAGCGCCCGCGCATACCCCGCCGACGCCCGCCACGCCGCCAAAGCGTCTGCTGAGGCAAAGCGCACCAGCGTCACGTATTCGGGCACCGGGCCGGAAGCGTCGCGCAGCACATGCAGGCCGATGAATCCGGGGTGCTGGCGCTGAAGGGCATGCAGGTCACGCGCCCACGCCTCATACGCCGTCACCTGCGAGGGCCGTACCCGTTCCGTCACGACCAACGTCACGCCGTCCAAGCGGCGCGGAAGGGTGGAATCGGTGGGGGAGGGCTGGGGGGCGTCCGGCATAGGGGAAGCACTGTACACCACGCGGGCAGAACGGGCAAAGACGGGCGGGAAGTTAGGCGGCGGGTGCTTTTTGCTGCTATGTCGAATACCGTAAGTTTCGATGCCAGCCCAAAAACCGATGGCAACACCTGCGACTCGGACGTTTACCGTCTCTCACGCCGGAATCTCTGTCGCCGTGACTGAGTTGGGTCTGGATGAGCCAGCCCTGATCTTGCTGTCTGGCTTGGGCGATCCGGCGGCGTGGTGGTTCAGCGTGCCAACTTCGGAGGAGGCGCGGCCCCACTGGATCGGGAACGACACGGGCGAGCGGCGAGTGGGAATGGCCTGCGCGTTGGCTCCTATAGCGCGGGTCATCGCCTATGACCGGGCCGGAATCGGGGCCAGTGCCGCCCCAAACCATGACCGGAGTTGGCCCGAATTGTTCGCGGAATTGGACGCCGTGCTGAACGCTGCCAAACTGACGCAGCCGCCCATTCTGGTAGGGCATTCGCTGGGCGGGCTGATCGCTTTTGCATACGCTCGCCGTCATCCCCAGAACATCGGCGGCTTGGTGTTGCTTGATCCCACACCGCCCCCGATGTCGCCCCGTCCACACGGCGATAGCCCGGAACGTCTGGCTCTGACGCACTTTGAGCCTTCCGAATTGGCCCCACAGTCTTTGGGTTCATTGCCCTTGCTCCTGCTGGCCCCCGGACGCCCCGCAACTGTGGATGAAGTGCGCTGGCAGCAACCCGCCGCCACCCAAGATGCTCTGAACGCCCGATTTTCCAGCCGCCGCGAGCAGCATCAGCGCATGGTGCAAACTTCTGCACGCGGTCAGGGGGTCTGGACTTCCGGCTCCGGCCATTACGTTCATCTCGATACGCCGCAGGAAGTCGCGCAGGCCATTCAAACTTTCTGGGCGAGCCTCTCAAGCCACAACAGCTAAAGGGGCCAGAACCCCAACGGTTCCAGCCCCCTTTTGCTGTGTCCTCAGACCCTTAGACCCTCAGCCCTCAGACTGTGTTTCTTACTTCACGAACAGCATTTGGCGGTAAGTGGGCAGAGGCCAGTGCTTCTCGGCCACCACTTTTTCCAACTTGTCGGCGGCCACGCGCACGGCGCTCATGGCGGGCAACACGTGGTCGCGCATGTGGTGGGCCTTCTCGTGCACTTCCTCGCCGCCCAGCGCCTGATTCTGGGTGTACAGCGCCCCAACCGCTTCGTACAGTTCGTCGGCGGCGGCTTCTACTTCGGCAATCACGCCCTTCACGGCTTTGCTGCTGCCTGCGCCGTACAAGTCCTTCAGGTACTTCACGCTGGCCGGAAGAATCATGGCGCGGGCGATGTACTCGGTGGTTTCGCCCTCGATGTTCACAGTCTTGAAGTAGATGTCGTACATGATTTCCTGACGGGCCGCCAGTTCGCGGTCTGTCAGCACGCCGTACTTGCTGAACAGGTCAGCGTTCTTGGCGTCGGTTAGGTGATGAATGGCATCTAAGCTGGTGCGGAGGTTCAGCAGGCCGCGCACGTGTTCGGCTTCCTCGTGCCATTCGGTGCTGTAGCCGTCGCCGTTGAACACGATGCGCTTGTGCTTGCTGTAGGTGGCCTTCACGATTTCGCCCACGGCATCGTCAATCGCCAGTCCGCTGTCCAATTTGGCCTGCAAGTCGGCGGTCAGGGCGCTCACGGCGTCGGCCACGATGGTATTCAGCACCGTGATGGGCATAGAAATGCTCTGGCTGCTGCCTGCGGCGCGGAATTCGAACTTGTTGCCCGTAAACGCGAAGGGGCTGGTGCGGTTGCGGTCTCCGGCGTGGCGGGGCAGCGGAGGCAGCACGCTGGAGCCGAGGCCCAAGAATCCGGCTTCGGGGCCGCGCCCGCCCTGACCGCTTTCCAGACGATCCAGAATTTCGGTCAGTTCGCTGCCGAGGAAGATGGAGATGATGGCGGGCGGCGCTTCGTTGGCCCCGAGGCGGTGATCGTTGCTGGCGCTCGCTACGCTGATTCGCAGCAGGTCTTGATGCTCGTCTACGGCTTTAATCACTGCCGAGCAGAAGAACAGAAATTGCAGGTTCTTGTCGGGCGTGGCTCCGGGTTCCAGCAGGTTTTCGCCCTTGTCGGTGGCCATGCTCCAGTTACAGTGCTTGCCGCTGCCGTTCACGCCTGCAAAGGGTTTTTCGTGCATCAGGCACACGAGGCCAAACTTGCGGGCCGTGTTGCGAAGAATCTGCATGATCAGTTGTTGGTGATCGGCAGCCACGTTGCTGTTTTCGTAAATGGGCGCGATCTCGAACTGGCCGGGAGCCACCTCGTTGTGGCGCGTCTTGACCGGAATCCCCAGTGCGTACATCTGCGTTTCGGCGTCGGTCATGAAGCTCAGCACGCGGTCAGGAATGGCTCCGAAGTAGTGGTCTTCCAGCTCCTGCCCACGCGGAGGCGTCGCGCCGAACAGCGTGCGGCCCGTCATGACCAAATCGGGGCGGTTGTAAAAGTACTCTTCGGCAATCAGAAAGTATTCCTGTTCTGCACCGAGGCTGCTGCCCACGCGGGTGCCTTCGCTGGCTCCAAACAGGTGCAGGGCGGGGGTCACGGCCTTGTTCAGTGCCTCTGTGGAGCGCAGCAGCGGCGTTTTGTTGTCCAGCGCCTCACCCGTCCACGACGCGAAGACGGTGGGAATGCAGAGGGTCGCGCCGTTGGCGTGCCGCATCAGGAAAGCGGGGCTGGAGGGATCCCACGCGGTGTAGCCACGCGCCTCGAAGGTGGCCCGCAGACCGCCCGAGGGGAAGGAACTGGCGTCGGGTTCGGCCTGAATCAGTTCGCCGCCGCTGAAGGTCGCCATCGCGAGGCCGTCTCCGGCGGGCGACACGAACGAATCGTGCTTTTCGGCAGTCGATCCGGTCAGGGGCTGGAACCAGTGAGTGTAGTGGGTCGCGCCGCGTTCCATCGCCCACGTTTTCATGGCGAGGGCCACCGTGTCGGCAATGCTGGGGTCAAGGGTGTCGCCGCGTTCCAGCGTAGCCTGAAGGCTCCTGTACACGGGCTTGCTGAGGCGGGCCTTCAATTGATCCAGTGTCAGCACGTCGCTGCCGAACACCTCGGTCACGATCTGCTGGGGGGTAGCATTCTGGGTGGGGTCGGTGATCCAGTTGCGGGCGGCGGAAATCACGTCGTAGTCGTGGTTCATGGGGTCTCCCTTGGGTGGTGCTCGTCTGCTCTGTTCGTCTTGGCCTGCGTCTCGGAGTCTACGTCTCTGAGTTTACGTATCCGAGTCTGCGTACCGGGGGCATCCCTGCTTCCCCAGTCCGTCAGCGCCTCAACACCTTCTGACGAACGCCTGATGCTGCCGCCAAGTATAAGAGTGCTTTCTGCGTAGGGTCAACGTCATGCTGTACAAGTTGCACATCTGGCCCGTATATCCGGCCAATCACGCCAGACAATATGCAGATTGCTCAGACCGATCTGGTTTTTTGTCGCATCTTGAGCAGACAAGTCGTGGGCGTTTCGGCGGATGTGCCCCGACTTCCGCCCCGCTGTGCCCCGGCGTACCGCAGAATGACGGAGCTTCCAGAGGTCAGGTTTGGCCGCACCGCTTGCGCTCGGGCCGCCCGGCCCGCTACGGTCAGCGCCTAAGACTACTCCCCGCCCTCATTTCTTTACATTTCTTCAACTCGCCTGTTTCTCTGCCGGAGGTTTGCCCACCATGACGCCCGATTCAAAGCACTCTGCCAATCCATCTTCTGCACCCTTGCCCCCCGATCCCGCCGCACTGTTGGCCGAGATGGACGCGGCGGGCGTCAAGTTTTTGCGCCTGCAATTCACCGACATTCTGGGGGCCACCAAAAACGTAGAAGTGCCTCAGTCGCAGTTCGAAAAGGCCCTGCGCGGCGACGTGACCTTCGACGGCAGCAGCGTGGAGGGCTTTACGCGCATCGAGGAATCCGACATGTTGCTGCGCCCCGATTTGGGCACGTTCCTGATCTATCCGCAGTTTTCGCGCGAGGAAGGCGAGCGCGGCAAGGTGGCCCGCCTGATCTGTGACGTCCATTTGCCCGATGGCACGCCCTTCGAAGGCGATCCGCGCCGGGTGTTGCGGCGGCAAGTGGAGCGGGCGCAGGCGCTCGGGTTCGAGATGTTCGTGGGCACCGAACCCGAATTCTTCTTGTTCGAGCGCACGGCCACCGGCGTCGGCAGCACCGTGACCCATGACCGCGCCGGATACTTCGACCTCGCCCCGATAGACAAGGGCGAGCGCATTCGCCGCGAAATCACCAACAAGCTGGTGCAGATGGGCTTTGAGATCGAGGCCGCGCACCATGAAGACGCCCCCGGCCAACACGAAATTGATTTCCGTTATGCACCCGCCCTCGAGACCGCAGACCGGATTGCCACCTTCAAGTTTGTGGTGAAGCGTGTGGCGTTGGAATACGGTCTGCTCGCCAGCTTCCTGCCCAAGCCCCTGCCCGGCGTCAACGGCAGCGGGATGCACTGCCACCTCAGCCTGTTCCGGGACGGCGTGAATACTTTTGCCGATCCAGACGGTGAACACGGCCTGTCGGTCACGGCGCGGCAGTTTATCGCGGGCCTGCTGGAACACGCGGGCGGCATGACGGCCATCACCAATCCGCTGGTCAACAGCTACAAACGCCTCGTGCCCGGCTACGAAGCGCCCGTGAACATCGCGTGGAGCACCAGCAACCGCAGCGCCCTGATCCGCGTCCCTGCCAAGCGCGGCAATTCGACCCGTGCCGAACTGAGAATGCCTGACCCCAGTTGCAATCCCTACCTTGCCTTGGCCGCCATGCTGGCCGCTGGCCTAGACGGCATTGCCGAGAAACTGGAGCCGCCGCCTGCGATTTCGCGCAACATCTATAAGATGACGGTGCGTGAAAAACGCCACCACCGCGTGCGCGAATTGCCCACAGACTTGCGCGAAGCCGTAGATGAACTGGAAAAGGACGAAGTGATCGCCGGAGCGCTTGGCGAGCATGTGCTGGATCACTTCGTAGAGGCAAAACGGGCCGAATGGCGCGACTACAGCGCCACTATTCATGCGTGGGAACTGAACCGCTACCTTGATCTGATCTGAGGTCGACTGTAATCGCGCACAAAGGGATAACAAGCTCCTCGCTGCCATTCGCCGCGCCCTCCCGTACCTATATTCCCCAATGTGCTTGTTTTACATTGCATCTAATTGCGTTCTAACTGCATATTCAGGCAATATTTTCAGCCTTAGCTGACGGTTTTCTGAGTTTTGTTGCGAATCACCAAGCGGTCAAAAGTGAGCAACGCATTGACTTCCCCTAAAGCCGTCTCTAGAATTAGGGCATCTCAACGTAAAGCGAAACCAGGCCAGTGTGCCTGCCTAGCCCTAGTCCCGGAGGACGCATGAAGAAAACGATCCTGAGCTTGACCGTACTGACCGCCCTTGCCCTCGGCACCGCCAGCGCACAGACCACCATCAAGATCGCCACCCTGTCGCCCCTCTCCGGCGGCCAGAGCGATCTCGGCACGCAAATCCGCAACGGCGCGACACTGGCCGTCAACGAGTACAAGGCGCAGTTCAAGAAGCTGGGTTTCGACCTCTCCCTGACCCCTTTTGACGACCAAGCCGATCCCGCCACCGGCACCGCCGCCGCCCGCAAGATCGCTGCCGACCGTCAGATTCTGGCCGTCGTGGGCACCCTGAACAGCGGCGTGGCGATTCCTTCCAGCGCCGCACTGGTCGCCAGCCGCGTGGCGATGGTCAGCCCCGCCAACACCGCCAACCAAGTCACCGATCGTGGCCTGAGCAACATGAACCGCATCGTAGCCCGCGACGACGCGCAAGGCCCCGCCGGTGCGAACTTCATGATCGACGCCCTGAAGGCCAAAAAAGTGTACTTGTTGAACGACAAGACCGCTTACGGCGAAGGCTTGGCCGCAGAAGTCGAGAAGGCCCTGAAGGCCAAAGGCGTGCAAGTCGTCGCTAACGAAGGCACCGAGGAGAAGAGCGACTTCTCCAGCATCGTCGCCAAGATCAAGCTTCAGAAGCCCGACGCCATCTACTTCGGCGGTATCTACAACCAAGTCGGCGTGTTCATCAAGCAGCTGCGTGAAAGCGGCGTCACGACCCCGGTGGTCGGCGGCGACGGCCTCGATAGCGGCCAGCTCGTGACCATCGCCGGTAAGGGCGCAACCAACATCTACTTCACCACCGTGTCGGCTCCCCCAGAGTCGCTGCCCGCCGCCCGCACGCTGGCCGCCCTGTACCAGAAGACCTTCAGCGCTCCTATTCAGGGCTTCGGCGTGTTCGGCTACGACGCTGCCAAAGTGACGCTTCAGGGCATTCTGGCCGCAGCCCGCGCCAACGGCAACAAGGCTCCTACCCGCGCACAGGTCGAGAGCGCCATCCGCAAGGGCAGCTTCACGGGCCTGCTGTCGGGCAACGTCAGCTTCAACAGCGTCGGTGACCGCAAGGCCGCCACCATGTACATCCTGAGCATCATGGACGGCAAGTTCAAACTCGCCAACTCCATCCCCGTCAAGCCCGTCAAGCAGTAATCGGCGCTTATCGGGAGAGCTAATCTCCCTTGCTTGTATCAGTGGGGCCGGGCCTAGTGCTCGGCCCTACTGTTTTAAACCCGTTGTTTCCAAAACTGAGCTTGAACTCTAGAGTCGCAGGAGGTTGAGTCCAGCGTTTCATACGTTGAGCTGAACCTGCGGACAGTCCACTCTTCACTGCTTGCCTCTTTACCCAAAACCCATTTCGACAGTCCGCCATCCAGTTGCAGAACGGATGGCTTTGTCCGTTCGATGGGCGAAGAAGGAAATCGAACATTGCAGCTATGTGTATTAGCCACAATTTCATATCTTCATTTTAGGGCCATCTTACATTGACGGCTATTCTTGAAAGATCGATGTCTCAATATATTGGAATATCAATTAGGGATGACTTCGGTTGAGACGTGTCTCACACAGTATTTTCGAATATATCTCAACCTAGAACTTAAAGGTTTAGCCGAACTGTAAATTTGCCGCCCAAAATTCTCATATTGATGTTTAGTTAAAAATTGACATTATGTTGACTTACCGTCTACTTATCCCTACACTCGGCGAATCTCAACGTAAATGCGGATCAGGCCCTGAGTCTGTCACGTACCAGTCCTGGAGGACGCATGAAGAAAACGATCCTGAGTTTGACCGTCTTGACCGCCCTCGTTCTCAGCTCTGCCAAAGCCCAGACCACCATCAAGATCGCTAGTCTCTCGCCCCTTTCCGGCGCTCAGAGCGAGCTGGGTACGCAAATCCGCAACGGCGCGATGCTGGCCGTCAACGAGTACAAGGCGCAGTTCAAGAAGCTGGGCTTCGACCTCTCCCTGACTCCCTTCGACGATCAGGCCGATCCGGCTACCGGCACCGCCGCCGCCCGCAAAATCGCTGCTGACCGTCAGATTCTGGCTGTCGTGGGCACCTTCAACAGTGGTGTCGCTATTCCCGCGAGCGCCGCGCTGCTGGCCAGCCATGTGGCCATGATTACCCCGGCGGCCTCTGCCAATCAGGTCACTGACCGGGGCCTGAGCAACATGAACCGCATCGTGGCCCGCGACGGTGCCCAAGGCCCTGCCGGTGCAAACTTTATGGTGGATACCCTGAAAGCCAAACGGGTCTACATTCTGAACGACAAGACGGCTTACGGCGGCGGGTTGGCCATCGAAGTCGAAAAAGTGATGAAGGCCCGCAAGGTGCAGGTCGTGGCCAACGAAGGCACCGAGGAAAAGAGCGACTTCTCCAGCATCATCGCCAAGATCAAGCTGCAAAAGCCCGACGCGATCTACTTCGGCGGCATCTACAACCAAGTGGGCGTATTTGCCAAGCAGTTGCGTGAAAACGGCGTCATGACCCCGGTGGTGGGCGGCGACGGCCTCGACAGCGCCCAGCTCGCCACCATCGCGGGCAAGGGTGCCCACAACATTTTCTACACCCTCAGCGCCGCGCCTCCAGAGTCGCTCCCCGCTGCCAAAACGCTGGCGACGTTGTACCAGAAGACCTTCGGCTCCTCGGTGCAGGGCTTCGGCGTCTTGGCCTACGACGCGGCCACAGTGGTGCTGCGGTCTATCCTGAGCGCCGCCAGCGCCAATGGAAACAAGGCTCCCACTCGCCTTCAGGTCGAAACGGCCATTCGCAAAGGCACGTTCAAAGGTTTGCTGTCGGGCGATATCAGCTTCGACGCCATCGGTGACCGCAAGGGCGCAAGCATTTTTTACATGAGTATTATGGACGGAAAGTACAAGTTGGTCAGCACAGCCAAATAAGACCAAGGACTGACCGGGCAGGCGGAATCAGCTTTTTCTGCTTGCCAGTGGGGAGCCGGGCTTCGTGCTTGGCTCCCATTTTTTGGGTTCCTGCGCTCCCGCCAAAACAGGGTGCCGCTTAGATGAAGATGGTCATCCTTTTGCCGAATGAGCCAGAATCGGCGGCTGTTTTGCACGGTGGCCCTCTTGTCGGAGCCAAATGTTGGGTTTTCTACACAGCCTTGTCCAGAATCTCGGAACGTGCGCGAAAATCAGCTTGGCACGCCCGCCTTCCGGGGCAGTACGCGGCTAGATTAAATGATTCATAATGCACACTGTCCAGAGTTTTTATTTCGTTCCCGTAAGGCAGTTGCTGCCGTTTTCCCTTGCTTGGCCCCCACATTAGGGTGAGCCTGTTCTCATAAAGGAGTTTGATCCCCTTGGACTTAGCCACACTTTTGCCATTCCTGGTCAATGTCATCGTCGGTGGCCTCGTGCTGGGCTTCGTGTACGCCATCATCGCACTGGGATACACCATGGTGTACGGCGTGTTGCAGCTCATCAACTTCGCCCACTCGGAAGTGTTCGTAACGGGCGCGGTAGTGGGCTTTGAAGTCTTCCGAATACTGGCCCCCAACCCCATGAACGGCTACCTGAAGCTCCTGATCGCCCTCGTGGCCGCTATGGTCATTTCGGGCGGCCTGAACGTGCTGATCGAGCGTCTGGCCTACCGCCCGCTCCGTAATGCACCCAAACTGGTGCCCCTGATTACCGCCATCGGCGTATCGCTGATTTTGCAGGATGTGCTGCGCGTCATCGAGGGATTTCAAGGCCGATTCGACCTGACCTACACGCTGCCCGACGAGTTCGGGTCTAAGTTCTGTGCTGCGGGCACGGGATGCGGCGGCGTGGGCGATTTCCTGAGAACCATCGGCGTCGATCTGCAAGTCAAAGACGTGATCCTGATCGTAGTGGCCCTGATCAGCCTCACGGTGCTGAATTACGTGGTTAACCGCACCCGGCTCGGCAAAGCCATTCGCGCTGTCGCCCAAGACCGCGTGACTGCTGGCCTGATGGGCATCGATTCCAACCTGATGATCAGCGCCACCTTCCTGATCGGCGGCGCACTCGGCGGTATCAGCGGCGTGCTGTACGGCATGAAAGTAGGCACGTTAAACGCTTATAGCGGCTTCGAACCCGGTCTCGTGGCCTTTACGGCAGCGGTGCTGGGCGGCATCGGCTCTATTCCCGGCGCGGTGCTGGGCGGCCTGCTCATCGGCGTCATCCAAAAACTGGTCAGCGTGATGTCGGTACTCGGTGAGGTGGTCGGCAGCGAAAACCTCAAAACCATCGACGATTCGTATTCCAAGATGGGCGCGTTCGTCGTGCTGGTGCTGATTCTGATCTTCAAACCCACCGGGCTTCTCGGCAAGAGCAACACGGAGAAAGTATGACCGCCGTCAATCCTACGGCCCCCAAACGCACCCTTCCTGCGCCTGACCGTACCTTTTTGTTGGTGCTGTTTTTCATCGTCACCAGCGCGCTCCTGCTGGCCTCTCATAATCAGGATATCTTGAACGGGCCGCTGGGCAACGTACTCCGCAATCCCATTCTGGAAGCCGTCGTGGTGTCGCTGTTCCTCGCCAACGTGCTGTTCGCCTACTTGTGGCGGGCCGCGCCCTGGGCCAAAGCCCTGGTGGGCCTCGGCAGCCTGCTGTTCGTGCTGCCCCTGGCGGGCCGCGCCGATACCAGCTTGCTCGACCTCAGCATTCAAATCATGATTTTTGCAGCGCTGGCCCTCGGCCTCAACATCGTGGTCGGTCTGGCCGGTCTGCTGGATTTGGGGTACGTGGCCTTCTTCGCGGTAGGTGCGTATACGTGGGGGGTATTCGCCAGCCCACGCTTCGCGGAACTTCTGAAATTCGCCAACGAAAATCCGGGTGCTGCCGGTGGCCCGACCCTGCTGCTCGGCGTCGTCACCATGTTGGCGGGCCTGTGCCTGTATGTGTGGTTTCAGAGGCGTCAATTCGATACGCGGGCGGCTTGGATCATTACGGTGGCCCTCAGCGCCAGCCTGTTCGCCTGGTTCTGGATAGGCCGCAGCATCTTTACGCTGGGCGAGCAACTGTGGAGTCCCACGGTGTTGTGGCTCATCTTCGTTCCCCTCATCATCTACCTCGTCACCCTCGCCGTGAAGCACCAACGCGGGGCCGAAGTCCGCAATGACCTGCTCGGGCTGAGCCGCATCATCAGTGGCTTGGCCGGAGTCGTGGGTCTGATTCTGGTCATCCGCGCCATCAACCTCTTTATCGCTTCCCGTGCGGCGGGCTTGGAGTCGGGCATCGACCCCAACTTCTTCTGGCTGTTCCTGGCGATCAGCGTCTTGGCGGCGGCCATCGTGGGCGTCCTGATCGGCCTGCCCGTGCTGAAGCTCAAGGGCGATTACCTCGCCATCATTACGCTGGGCCTCGGAGAAGTGATCCGGGTGCTGGCCAACAACCTCGATCTGTACACGGCAGGTTCTCAGGGCATCACGCCCATCAAGAGCGCCGCTGTGCCGTGGTTCAACTCGCTGGCAGGCTTCCTCGGCTTTACCGAAGATCAGCACTACCTGCTGTTCCTGTACGTGCTGGTGTTGGTCGTCGTCGCCATCATCCTGCTGGTCAATGTGCGTTTGGATCGTAGCCGGATTGGCCGCGCCTGGATCGCCATCCGCGACGATGAAGTGGCGGCTCAGGCGATGGGCGTGCCGCTGGTGCAGACCAAGCTGATCGCCTTTGCCACCGGAGCCAGCTTCGCAGGGGTCATGGGTATGATCTTTGCCGCCAAACAGACCTTTATCAGCCCCGAAAGTTTCAACCTGTTCCAGAGCATCGGCGTGCTGAGCATGGTCATTTTGGGCGGCATGGGCTCGTTCCCCGGTGTGATTCTGGGTGCAACGGTGGTCACGCTGCTGAACCTACGCATCCTGCCCGGACTGGGGGAAGCCACCGCCAACATTTCCTGGATTCCCCAGCAGGTCAACCCCGGCCAGTTGCAGCGCCTCGTTTTCGGTGCCATTTTGGTGGCCATCATGTTGCTGCGCCCCGAAGGACTGCTGCCCAACAAGCGGCGCGTGCTGGAACTGCACCACGATGAAAACCAGGAAGACGACAGCGCCGAGGGCAACGCGGGGGCGCTGGGTGCGGGCAACACCGGTGACGTATACAGTCCCGGCAAAGCACCCATCAAAGAAGATGACCGTTCGGGAGGTGCCAAGTGACCGCTTCACTCTCCAAACCCAGTTCCATTTCCAGTTCCAATATTCTGGAAGTGCAGAACGTCACCAAGATTTTCGGCGGTCTGACTGCCGTGAACGACGTGACCATGAACATCCCCGACCGCTCCATCATCAGCGTGATCGGGCCGAACGGGGCAGGCAAAACCACCTTCTTCAACATGATCACGGGGATTTACACGCCCACCAAAGGCACCATCCGGCTGGCGGGCCGCGAAATGGTGGGCCTGCGCCCTGATCAGGTCGTGGAAGCCGGAATTGCCCGCACCTTTCAGAACATCCGGCTGTTTTCTACCATGTCCAGCGAAGAAAACATCATGGTGGGCCGTCATGTTCGCCTGAAAAGCACCTTCATCGACGCTGTGCTGCACACCAAACGCTTTCACCAGTCGGAAGCCGAAGCGCGGGAAGCCGCCCGCGTGATGCTGGATTTCGTGGGCCTGAGCAAGTGGCGCAACGAACTGGCGACCAACTTGCCCTACGGCGATCAGCGCAAACTGGAGATTGCCCGTGCGCTGGCCACCACGCCCAAATTGGTGCTGCTGGACGAACCCGCCGCAGGCATGAACCCCCGCGAAACTGAAGACCTGAAGGCCCTGATCCGCCGCATCCGTGACGATTTGGGCGTCACAGTGTGCTTGATCGAACACGATATGCGCCTCGTGATGACCCTCTCGGAGTACATCACCGTGCTGGATTACGGTTCCAAGATCAGTGAAGGCCTGCCCCATCAGGTTCGCAACGACCCCCGCGTGATGGAAGCGTACCTCGGGCGCGGCGCGGCGGCGGGCGAATACGGCAAGGAGGCCACCCCGAATGCCTGAAGCAACCCTGCACAAAACCCCCACCACCACCGAAATGCTGAATCTCACCGACGTTCACTCGTACTACGGCCATATTCACGCCCTCAAGGGCATCTCCATGACCGTGAACGAGGGCGAAATCGTGGCCCTGATCGGTGGCAACGGCGCGGGCAAAACCACGACGCTCCGCACGATCAGCGGCATGATGAAACCCAAGCACGGCACGCTGACCTACATGGGCCAGAACGCCGCCGGAATTCCCGCCCACATCATCATGGGGCGCGGCATGAGTCATGTGCCGGAAGGCCGCCGCATCTTCAAAGACCTGACTGTGCGCGAAAACCTTGAAGTGGGCGGCTACACCGTGACCGACAAGGCGGTCATCGAGCAGCGGATTCAGGAAGGCTTCGGCTTTTTTCCGCGTCTGAAAGAGCGTGAAAACCAGTTGGGCGGCACGATGTCGGGCGGCGAACAGCAGATGCTCGCCATTGCCCGCGCCCTGATGGTGAACCCCAAACTCCTGCTACTGGACGAACCCAGCATGGGCCTGTCGCCGCTGTTTGTAGAAGCCATCTTCGACATCATCGTGAAGCTGAACAAAGAGCGCGGCATGACCATTTTGCTGGTGGAGCAAAACGCGAACATGGCCCTAGAAGTGGCCCACCGCGCCTACGTGATGCAAACCGGCGAGATCAAGCTGAGCGGCAAAGCCAGCGATATCGCGCAGGATGAAAGCGTGCGGAAAGCGTACTTGGGCGACGAATAGAATTAAAAGATTAGACGGGAAGGAGAGAGGCCGGGGCAAAAGCTCTGGCCTCTTTCTTTGATTGTGGCTGGCGGCGCGACATCGTAGCCAAGCGTACCCGCCATTTATGCCGACCCGTTAGGCTGAGACTGTGAAAAAAGCTCTGTTGCTGGCCGCTGCCGCCGCTGCCCTCCTGTCGGCCTGCGCTCCGACCCAGACCACCTTCGATCCCCTTGTGCAGCCTCTCGCCACCGACTTGGGGCCGCACAACAACCTGATGGAATGGTGGTATGTCAGCGGCTCCCTGCCCGAAGAGGGACTGGCCTTCCACTGGGCGCAGTTTCAGGTCAGGCCGCCGGGAGTGCCGTTACCGATCATGATTTCGCATGTGGCGGTCACTGATTTAGCCACAGGCAAGGTGACTTTTATCGAGAAAAATCCGGCGATTGGCAGCGGCACCGCCTCTTTTCCACCCCTGAAGCTGACCAATGGCGACTGGACATTTCAGCAGGAGGGCGGCGCGTTTGACCTGAAGGCGGGGCCGCTGAATGTCAGGCTGACGCCCCAAAAAGGCCCAGTAATTCATCCACCCGGCTACAGTGGCTCGCCCGAAACCGGATATTTGTACTATCAGGGCATCACAAGATTGGCGCTGGACGGCCAGATTAACGGGCGAACGGTGAAGGGCGAGGCGTGGCTAGACCACCAGTGGGGCAACCAAATTCCGGGGCAGGCAGCGCTGTGGGACTGGATGGCCGTGCAACTCGCGGGCGGCGAAGACCTGATGGTGTACCGCGTCCGAACGGCGGCGGGCAAGCAGACCCAACTCGTCGGCAGCATCGTGGACAAGGCGGGCGTGGCGCGGGCCGCCACCAATCTGACGCTGGAGCCGGGGCGCACGTGGACGGGCAGTGGGGGCCGGGTCTACACCCTGTCTTGGCGCGTGAAGGCCGACGAATTTGACCTGAATGTGGATGCCGTGCGCGACGAACAAGAACTGCTGAGCCGCAGCACCAGCATCGCCTACTGGGAAGGGCCAGTGAGGGTCAGCGGCACTTGGCGCGGGCAGCCCGAAACAGGCAAGGGCATGATGGAAATCGTGGGTGGATCGCTGGGGGGCGGGCGGTAGGGCAGGCCAAACAGGTTACGAAGTGGGGTGGGCGCGACGTTGCTGACGGGATTTCCCCGCCACATCGGCCCAGATCCCCACTCCGCAGACCAGTCCTATGGCGAGGGTGGCCGACAGGAAGGGCTGAAATCCTTGCGTCATTCCCGCGCCCGGAATGGGGAGAGCGCAGAAGGCAGCTAAGCCCAACAACAGGGGAGTCGAGAGCAGTTCAGCGGGCTTGAGGTGCGCTGCCAAATTGGCCTGCTGCAACCACTGTGGGGATTTACTTTTCCTGTTCACGATGAGCTGAGGATCAATGTTGTATTTCTGGCACGCACGGACAAGCACCACCGAAATCAGCAGTAGCAGCAACAGGTACAGGTTCGGCAGGTAGGCGAAGATGCCGACGACCTCTGCTCGTGCGGATGGAAATGACATGAGCCATTGGCCGAAGCTCCAGATCAGGATATTCAGAGCGGCGATAGCCCCAATAAGTTGCCAAGCAGTCTTCATGCGCGCCAGAGCCAACGAACAGGTCATGATCAACAGGATGGAGCCGAAGTAGAAGAGGATGGGTTCCATACAGTCACGTCCTGTGGTCAAGTCTAATGACCATGTGGCTAGAATAATAGAGCAGAAGGGCTGGGGCGGAGGGCTTAATCTGATTGGACTAGCCTCGGCCTTGAATCAGGCACAATAAACTTCAATAAACTTGACATGACTGCACTCAAGTTTCAGAATAGACCCAGACTGATCGCACTCTAGGCCATCCTTTTTTGACGGCACTCTCTGGGGGGAACGACTTTGAATCCTGAACGACTGACCGAAGCCAGCGCGGGGGCCATTGCTGCCGCCCAACAATTGGCGCAAAACAACCAACACCAGACCATTACGCCCGCGCATGTCTTGCGAACCTTGACCGACAACGACACCGCCTCCCGCGCCCTTATTGTGGCAGGCGGCGACTTGAAGGCCATTCGCGCCGCGCTGGACGCCGATATTGCCAAGCTGCCGCGTGTGCAGGCAGCGGGCGACAGCCTTTATTTAGACCCCGCGCTAGACCGTGCCTTCCGCGCCGCCGAAGCCGAAGCCACCGCGCTAGGCGACAGCTTTATTGCCGCCGACGCGCTGCTGTTGGCCCTGCGCGGAGAAACCAAAGTAGCGGGCCTGCCGAAAGTCGCTGACCTGAAAACCGCCGTGCAACAGCAGCGCAAAGGAAAAACCGTGACCAGCAAAACCAGTGAACAGCAATTCGACGCCCTTGAAAAATACGGCACCGACCTGACCCAGCGTGCCCGCGACGGCAAATTCGACCCCGTCATTGGCCGCGATGAAGAGATTCGCCGCGCCATGCAAATCCTCTTGCGGCGCACCAAAAACAACCCGGTGCTGATCGGGGAACCGGGCGTGGGCAAAACCGCGATTGCCGAGGGTCTCGCCATCCGGATTGTGAAGGGCGACGTGCCGGAGGGCCTGCGAAACAAGCGTATCGTCTCGCTGGAAATGGGGAGCCTGCTGGCTGGGGCCAAGTTCCGGGGCGAGTTCGAGGAACGGCTTAAGGGCGTCATAGACGAGGTGATCGCCTCGGCGGGCGAAGTGATCTTATTTGTAGACGAGATTCATACCATTGTGGGCGCGGGGAAAACCGAGGGCAGTCCCGACGCGGGCAATATGCTGAAGCCCGCTTTGGCACGCGGCGAACTGCACCTGATTGGCGCAACGACGCTGGGCGAGTACCGCGACATAGAGAAAGACCCGGCGCTGGAGCGGCGCTTTCAGCCCGTGTTCGTGGCCGAACCCAGTGTGGAAGACACTATTTCCATTCTGCGTGGCATCAAAGAACGCTATCAGGTGCACCACAACGTCGAAATTACCGATCCCGCGCTGGTGGCCGCCGCCCAACTCAGTCACCGCTACATCACGGATCGGCAGTTGCCCGATAAGGCGATTGACCTGATTGACGAGTCTGCTGCCCGCCTGAGAATGGCGCTGGAAAGCAGCCCGGAGCGGATAGACCAATTGCAGCGCCGCAAACTGCAACTGGAAATCGAGCGCGAAGCTCTGAAGCGTGAAAAAGATCAGGACTCTCAAAACCGTTTGCTGGACATAGAAGGCAGCCTGCGAACCCTGACCGACGAACTGGGCGACGTACAGGCCCGCTGGGAAGGCGAGCGCCAAGAGGTGGCCGTGCTGCGTGAGAAACGCGAGGCGCTGGATCAGGTGCGAACCGCCATAGAAAAGGCGCGGCGTGAATACAATTTGCAGCAGGCCGCCGAACTGGAATACGGCACGCTGCCCCAGCTGGAGCGCGAAGTGCAGGAGCTGGAGCGCAAGCTGAAGGGGGCGGAATTCGCCCACATGGAAGTGACCGAAGAAGACATTGCCGCCGTCGTGAGCCGATGGACGGGCATTCCGGTGAGCAAGTTGGTGGAAGGCGAACGCGAAAAGTTGCTGCGCCTAGAAGAGCAGTTGCACAACCGCGTGATCGGGCAAGACCGCGCCATCGTCAGTGTGGCCGACACGATTCGCCGCGCCCGCGCTGGCCTGAACGACCCGAACCGCCCGCTGGGATCGTTCATGTTCTTGGGGCCAACCGGGGTAGGCAAGACCGAACTGGCCCGCGCTCTGGCCGAATTTCTGTTCGATTCCCATGACGCGATGGTGCGGCTGGACATGTCGGAGTACATGGAGAAGCACACGGTGGCCCGCCTGATCGGAGCGCCTCCCGGCTATGTGGGCTACGAGGAAGGCGGCCAACTGACCGAAGCCGTGCGCCGCCGCCCCTACGCCGTGCTGCTGTTCGACGAAATCGAGAAGGCCCACCCAGACGTGTTTAACGTGCTGTTGCAAGTGCTGGACGATGGCCGCCTGACCGATGGACAGGGCCGCACGGTGGACTTCCGCAACACTCTGATTATCCTGACCAGCAACGTGGGCAGCCCCCTGATTCTGGAAGCGCAGGCCAGAGGCGAGGACGCCGACGCCATTCGTGACGCTGTGCTGGGCGAGTTGCAAGACCAATTCCGCCCCGAATTCCTGAACCGCGTAGACGACATTATCGTGTTCGATGCGCTTACCGCCGCTGACCTGCACAAGATCGTGGATATTCAGTTGCGCGGTTTGGTGGGCCGCCTCGCCGAACGCCGCGTGACGCTGCACCTCAGCCCCAACGCCAAGGATCAGTTGGCCCGCCTCGGCTACGATCCGGCCTACGGCGCACGGCCCCTGAAGCGTGCCATTGCCCGCGAAATAGAAACGCCGCTGGCCCGCGAAATCCTGCAAGGCCTGTTGCCTGACGGCAGCGTGCTGAACGTAGATTTCAGAGACGGACGGTTTAAATTTGAAACTGGAGTGCTGAACTAAGGACTGGGTAGGGGAGGGACAGAGAAGAAAGCCGCTGCCTGATGCTTGGGCGGCGGCTTTCGTTATGGAGTCAAACATTATGACTGGATATGTCAGTTGAGCACGAGAACGTGAGCAACGATCAGGTTACTTCTGACCACCACTCCACACGGCCTTCACCGCTTCCTCAACACTCCTAACGCCTACCCGCCCATCCAGCCCCGGCGGAATGACAAGCTGCGTGTAGCCTGCGCGTCCGGCTTCTTCGGCGCGGCGAATGGAGCCTTGGGTGCTGCGAACCTCGCCCGCCAAGCCCACTTCTCCGAACACAGCCACGTTGCCGGGCAGTGCGCGGCCAACGACTGCCGAATACACGGCCAAGGCCACAGCCAAATCGAGGCCCGGATCGGTGACTTTCAGGCCGCCCGCGAGGTTCACATAAATGTCTAGCCCGCCCAGCGTCAGGTCAAGGCGGCGCTCCAGCACGGCCAGCACCACGTCCACGCGGCGAGGATCGAGGCCGACCACGACGCGGCGGGCGTTGGGATACGGCGTTTTGGAGGCGAGGGCCTGCACTTCCAGCAGCATGGGGCGCTGACCGTCTATGGTGGCGGCCACCACCGATCCCGGCACGCCCACAGGCCGCTCGGCCAAGAAGGCGGCGCTGGGGTTATCCACGGCAATCAAACCTTCGCCGCGCATCTCGAACACGCCCAATTCTCCAGCCTGCCCGAAGCGGTTTTTCACGCTCCTCAGCAAGCGAAATGCGCCCACCGTTTCCAGAAACACGGTGGTATCCACGATATGTTCCATGACTTTGGGGCCAGCCACCGTGCCGTCTTTGGTCACGTGGCCGACCAATACGGTGGCGGTTCCGGTTTCTTTGGCAGCGCGGGTCAGCATAGAAGTCCCGTCGCGCACCTGGGCCACGCCGCCGGGTGCGCCCTCGCCTTCCACCGTCACCGTCTGAATAGAATCCACGATGCACAGCGCGGGCTTATGCTCGTTCATCAGCGCGGCAATATGTTCGGCGCGGGTGTCACGGGTCAGTTGAATGTCGCCCGTCACGCCCAAGCGGTCTGCCCGCAGGCGAATCTGCTCCAGCGATTCCTCGCCCGCCACGTACAGCACACTGCGCCCGCTGCGGCTGAGGCTGTCGGCCACTTGTAGCAGCAAGGTGCTTTTGCCGATGCCGGGTTCGCCGCCCATCAGGGTTACGCCGCCCGCCACCAATCCGCCGCCCAGTACGCGGTCTAGCTCTGGAATGCCGCTAGAGGTACGGGGTTCTTCGCGCCGCCCCACGGTACTCAGCGCCGTCAGTTTGCCGCCGCTGATGCCGCCGTACCCGCCCGCGCCGCCCGCTCTGGCTTTGCCGCCCACCACGCTCGGCACTTCTTCCTCGAAGGAATTCCAAGCCTGACAATTCGGGCAGCGTCCCAGCGATTTGGGCGATGCGTAGCCGCAACTGTTGCACACGTAGCGCGTGGTGACTTTAGCCACGAGGGTTATTCACCCGCGGTCAGTGCGCCGGGGCGGGCATCGGCACGCCAGTACAGCCCGTCTTTGGTGGCGAGGTAATCGCCTTCCACCAATTCGGTGAGGAACACGTTCATGTCTTCGGCAGTGCTGTGATCACTCAGAATCTTATCCACTTGCTCGGCGGTGTAAGACACGCCGGGTTCAAACAAGCCCGTGAAGTAGTCCAAAATAGCGAGCTGGTGGGCGCGGCGGCGGTCTGAAGGCCAGCCCGTAATGCGGCCTTGTTCGTCTTGAAATGCGGCGATACTTTTCGTCATAACCTCTATCTTAGGGCATCAGTGGCGGGAAAACTGGGTAAGAAGTGGGAATAGATGAGGGTGGGTTCAGGTGGGGCGGCGTGTTCGGAAATACAGCAGTAAAGGCAATCTGAACGATGGCCCCACGCACACGGCCCCCAGCGCCGCCACCCACCACAGCCGCACGCCGCGCCGTCCTTCGGCAGCCGCAAAAATGACGACAGCCACCGCCGACAAAATCACGTCCCACCAACCGAACGCCGCGATGCGTGAAGCGCGGATTTCTTGCACCGCCAACGGAAGATTCAGGCCATGTTCAGCCAGCTAAGGGATGACTTGAAAGAAGGGAACGGCGAATCCCAAAACGGCCAGCACCAGATAGACGATCGACATGGCCCACGGTAACTGACTTTTCGGGCACGAGAAAGGGCAGGCGGCCCACCTTCTCCGTCTGCCCTAATTTGCTGCTTGCTTTGAACTTGCTTAGGCCAGAATCTGAGGCGGTGCAGTCGTTCCGCGCTCGAACTGCAAGGTGTTGTCGCTCAGCACCACGCGCAGTTCTTCGCCTGTGCTGCCGATCAATTCCATCGCCAGCGGATCTTCGATTTCCTCGCGCACGAGAGTTCGCAGTTGGCGGCTGCTGCCCACCGCGTGCTTAGGACTGCGGGCCTTGAGTTTGGTCACCAACCACGCGGCAATGGCGGGGTCGAAGGTCACGGTCAGTTCGCGGCTGGCCAGTTCCTCGCGCATCTCGCCCATCAACTGTTGGGCCACTCGCACCAGTTCTTCTTCTCCCAGCGGACGGAAGCGGATCACTTCATCCAGCCTGTCCAAAAATTCCGGCGTGAAAATTTGGCGCAGCGGGGCGTTGTTGTCGGGCGTGATCGGGCTGAAGCCTGCGGTGGGATTCACGTTGAAGCCCGTGTTGCTGGTCATGATCAATATGGTGCGCCGGAAGTCAACAGTGCGGCCCAAGCCATCGGTCAGGCGGCCATCGTCCAGCACCTGAAGGAAAGTGTTGTATACGTCTGGGTGGGCCTTTTCGATTTCGTCCAGCAAGATCACGCTGAACGGTTGTCGGCGCACGGCTTCGGTCAGGCGGCCACCCTGCTCGTAGCCCACGTAACCGGGGGGCGAGCCGATCAGTTTGGAAATGGAGTGCCCTTCCTGAAACTCGCTCATGTCCACGCGGATCAGCGCCCGCTCGGAGCCGAACAGCGTGCGGGCCAGAGCTTTGGCAAGGTGGGTTTTGCCCACACCGCTGGGGCCGACGAACAGGAAGGAGGCGGCCACGCGGGCACGTCCGCCGAGGCCCACGCGGGCGCGGCGCAGGGCCGAACTCAGGGCGCGAATGGCGTCGGGCTGGCCGTACACTTGGTCGGTCAGTTGGCCTTCCAGATCGCTCAGTTGCGCCGCTGTTTCTTCGGTATAAATCCCGCCCATCGAGTTGATGACGCTCTCGATGTCGTCGCGGGCCACCATCGGCTCCCCGTCTTCGGTTTCGGCCACCGGGATGCCCACGCTCATATTCAGGCGCACGCGGCTGGCCGCTTCGTCGATCAGGTCAATGGCCTTGTCGGGAAAATTGCGCCCCGGCAGGCTGCGTTCGCCAATTCGCACGGCCAATTCCAGCGCGGCGTCGGGAATCTGTACGCCATGATGCTCCTCGTAGCGGCTGCGGAGGCCACGCAAGATTTGCAACGTTTCGGCGGGGCTGGGTTCCAGCACGATCACCGGTTGGAATCGCCGTTCAAGCGCCGCATCTTTTTCGATGTAGCGGTGATATTCGCCTGTGGTGGTCGCGCCGATGACCTGAATTTCCCCTCGGCTCAGCGCGGGTTTCAGGATGTTAGCGGCGTCCAGCGTGCCTTCTGCGCCGCCTGCACCCACCAGCGTATGAAGCTCGTCAATGAAGGCCATGACCTTGGCATTCCGCAGTTCTTCGATGATCTGGCGCAGGCGTTCTTCAAATTCGCCCCGGTACTTGGTGCCTGCCACTACGCCGCTCAAGTCCAGACTGACCAACCGGACACCGTGCAGGTTGGGCGGCGTGCGCTTCTCGTGTATGGCGAGGGCCAGCCCTTCCACAATCGCGGTTTTGCCCACGCCCGGATCACCGATCAGCACAGGGTTGTTCTTGGTGCGGCGGGTCAAGATCTGGGTCACGCGGCGGATTTCCTCGCTGCGGCCAATCACCGGGTCAAGCTTGCCTTCCCGCGCCTGCTTGGTCAGGTCGCGCCCGTACTCGTCCAAAAAGGGCGTCGCCACCGGTTTGGCTGCCTTGCCGCCGCCTGCCTCGCCCTGCGCCAGCACGCGCCAGCGAATGGTATCCACGTCTTTGGTCAGTTCCTGCAAAATCCGGAAGGCCACGCCGTCGCCCTCGCGGATAATGCCCAGCAGAATATGCTCGGTGGAGGTCACCTGCGCGCCGAGGCTGCGGGCTTCGGCACTCGCCAACTCCATCACCCGGCGGGCGCGGGGCGTGATGGAGGGGGCGTCGTTCAGGCGGTTGCCTTCGCCCCGGCCAATAATTTCTTCCACCCGGCGGCGCAGTCCGTCTAGGCTGGCGCTGAACTCGGTCAGGATGGTGGCGGCAGTTCCGCCCTCCCGCATCAGGCCCAGCAGCAGGTGTTCGGGGCCGACCATCGCGTGGCCGAGGCGGTTGCCTTCCTCGCGGGCGTAATGAAACACTAGTCGGGCGCGGTCATCGTATCTGTTCATGGGCTACCCCCGGTCTGGACTACTCGGCGCTCACTGGAGCTGCTGTGGGCGCAATGCTCGGCGCAAAACAAATGCAGGACAAGTGTAGAGACGCGCGGGCAGAAGACGTTCAGAAAATGGTCTTGAAGGTGGTGAGGGCCAAACGAGGTGGAACGGGCAGTGCTGCTCTCAGAGTCTAGACTATCGCTCCGTGCCCACATGAGGCGCGGCCAATCTCACGATTCTTGACCCCATGTTCTGGCGATCCCCCGCCTTCCCCCCGTTTTCGCGTTTTGCCCCGGCTTGGGCTAGCATGACTGCCGCCCTGCCCGGCGATGTTGCCTGTCTGGTGAAGCACTGAGGCAGCCCGAAGGAGACCCGTTCTTGCCCGTTATTCGCCTCGAAATTTGTGTAGAACACATCAGCGTAGACCAGCGCGAAGCCCTGCTGGATACCGTCTGGGACACCCTCCGCATCAGCCCCGGCATGGTCAGCGCCAACGGCAACGTCGAACTGACCCTCAAGCAGTGCGGGGCAAGCGTAGACCCCGCCGACGCTCCGCTCGTCCGCATCGACGATCAGGAATACCGCAACGTTACGCCCGCCCGCCTGCTCACGCTGCTGGGGCGCTGGGTTCGCTAAAGAGTGCGCCGATTCTGTGCCCTTTCTGGGCCAGTCGGTGTAACGCGAACGCCAGACCCGGCTGCCCGCTTCAGCGCCCGCTGTTGCGGGTTTCTTTCAGGTCGATCACACCTGTGAAGTGATCGAACTGCACGTTCAGGCGGTAGTTGCCCGCGTCGCCCTTGCCCAGCACTTGCAGCGCCCATTGCCCTTTGGGACAGGCCTGCCCGGCGATTTGCGTGCCTTTGGGGTCGTACAGGCGCACAACAGCGCGGCCACTGGAGGTGCTGCAAGTTCCGGTCACGCCCACCGACTGGCCGGGATCGAAGACGTTGAAGGTGTAGTTGTTTTCGCCCTGAGCGTTCAGCATGCGCGTGGGCGTCAGGGTCACGTAACCAAAGCGCAGGCCGAAAAAGAAATACACCAGCCCCAACACCAGTGCCAGCACAACCAACAGAAAGCGCATCGCGCTATTGTAGCGCCGGGGGCTTTTGAATGTCTTTAGACTGTGGTGTTGCCCCCAGTGTTGAGAGCCTCCACTCTATGACCCGTCGCGTTTTTTTCGGGCACGGTAGGTCAGCAAGTCGGCATACATCTTGGTTCTGGCCTGTGCGCCCTTCCAGAACCCGCGCTTTTTCTCCTTGACTACCTGCGCTACATACGGCAATTCCACGTAGTCCCAGCGCACTCCGGTGCTTTTCAGGGCGTCGGTGATCGGTGGTTCGGGCCAGCGTTCTTCTCCCAGCCGGGGCACGGCCAGCAACCACGTGCGGCGGCAGGCCCGTTGCCCGCTCAGGTGCGGCGTCAATTTGTTGCCCCAGTCGCTCACGAAGCCGCCGCCCTCGAATACGCCGATGGTCATGTCCAGCGAGCCGTTCAGCACAGGCGTCAGCAGCAAATCCAGATGTTCCCGCGTCAGGCCCACCAGATCGGCGTCCAGCATTACCACGAATTCGGCTTCCGTGTGTTCCAGCGCCGCTTTGAGGGCCGGGCCTTTGCCGCCATTCTCGGCCAGTTCCAGCACCCGCGCCCCGGCCTCCCGCGCCGCCGCCGCTGTGCCGTCCGTGCTGCCGTCCGACACCACCACCACTTCGGGCGTCAGGGTCAGGCCCACGCGCACCACCTCGGCCACCGTGTCTGCCTCATTAAAAGCGGGAATGACCACCGCCACCTGTGCCGGGCCAAGCGGTGCGGAATCGGGTGAGGCGGGGGCCGTCATTGCCTTCATGGTAAGGGAAAGGGTGAGGAAACCGTCAGTGGGGAGTGGTCAGGAGGGAGCAGGAAAGGCGAGAGCATCGTCTGGAATGGAGCTTTTGCACTTCCTACACGCCATGTCCCACACCCCTCAGAAGAACCGGCTCACGTCCCGCACCACCACGAACACCATCAGCAGCATCACGAAGGCGAAGCCCGCCACATTGATGGCCTGTTCCTGCGCCAGCGTCAGGGGGCGGCGGCGCACGGCTCCGATCAGCACCAGCAGAATGCGCCCGCCGTCCAGCCCCGGAATAGGAATCAGGTTGAAGAAGGCCAGCGACAGGTTCAGCAAAATGGCGACTTGCACCAATGCCCAAGGGCTGAGGGCAGCGGCGCGGCTCACGATTTCTGCCGTGCCAATCGGCCCGCTGACGTTTTCATCCCGCGACAGGTCTAGTGTGACGAAGCGGGCAAATAGGTTCCCGAAGGCCCTCAAGATTTGCGGCACGGCCTCAATGGTGGTCTGAATGGAGGTGGCAAATGCGACGGGCAAGGTGGCGGCCTGCACGTCCGGGCCGTACTGAATGCCGAGCCGCTGCACCACGCCGTTCACGCGGGCCGTCCAGTCGAAGGCCACCTCGCGCACTGCTCCGGCCCGTTCTACCGTCAGGGTTTTGCGGCCATCTTGCCCCAGCGCCGTTCGCACGCCTTCCCAGCCTGCCACCAAGCGCCCGTCTACGGTTTGGGTGTCGGGAATATCGCGCCCGTTGATGGCGGTAATCACGTCGCCCGCCTGCAATCCCAGTTGCAGAGCGCGGGAGTTGGGCAGCACGGCTTCCACTCTGGCGCGGTCTGGGGCAGGCACACCCTGCGCCGTAAAGGTAATGGTCATCAGGACAATCGCCACCAGCAGGTTCATCAGAGGGCCTGCCAGCAAAATCGCCACTTTGCCCCACGCGGGCAGTCCTGCAAAGCCGCGCGTGGGCTGGCGGTAGGTGCCGTCCGGGTCTTCGGTGGGGGCCATGCCGTCAATTTCGACGTATCCGCCGATGGGCAGCAGGCTCAGCCGCCATTCGGTGCCGCGCCACGCCCGCCGCGCCAGCACTGGCCCCATGCCGATGCTGAACGATTTGACGGCCACGCCTTGCCAGCGGGCCAGCGCGTAGTGCGCCAACTCGTGCAAGAAGGTGGCGAGGCCGATAATCAGAATCGTCCAGATCAGGCCCAAGGGCGTGAGGGCGGCGGCGATGCCTTGTAGGAAACTCATGAATTCACTCCTCCGTTCACCAGTTCGTGCGCCCGTGCGGTGGCCCACGCCTGCACTTCCTCCAGCGTGTCCCACGTCAGCGTTCCGGCGGGGGTTTCGTCCAGCACGCGCCCGATTAGGCGCGGAATGTCAGTAAAGCCGATTTGCCCGGCCAAAAATGCGGGCACGGCCACTTCATCGGCGGCGTTGAGGGCCGCAGGAAGCAGGCCGCCCGCCTCGCCCGCCCGGTACGCCAGCCCCAAGCAGGGAAAGCGGGCGTGATCCGGCTCCCGAAATTCCCACGTACCGCGCATGGGCCAGCCCAAGTGTTCGCCCACTGCCGCGCCGCGCCGCGCTGCCCGCACATCGCCGGGGCGGGTCATGCCGTCTGGGGCGGCGTCTACGGCGTAGGCAATTGCCAGCCGCATATCGGCGGGGCCAAATTGCGCCTTCAGGCTGCCGTCACGGAAGCGCACGGCGGCATGCACGAGGCTCTGGGGATGCACCACCACGCCTACCTGACTCAGTGGGAGCCCGTACAGGCTGGCGCATTCCATCACTTCCAGCCCCTTGTTCATGAGGGTGGCCGAATCGATGGTGATTTTCTGGCCCATGCTCCACGACGGATGCTTCAGCGCCTGCGCGGGCGTCACGCCGCTCAGGTCGGCGGGGCCGTCGCGGAAGGGGCCGCCGCTGGCCGTCAGGATCACTTCGGCCACGTCTTCCAGCGCCTCTCCGTTCAGACATTGGTACACGCCCGTATGCTCGGAATCGATGGGCACCAAGCGCCCACCCCCCCGCGCCGCCGCCTCCCAGATCAGGGCTGCCGCCGTGACCATCGCCTCTTTGGTCGCCAAAGCTACAGCCCGCCCAGATTCCAGTGCTGCCCGTGTGGGAGCCAGTCCGGGCAGGCCGCTCATGGCGTTCACCACCACATCAGCGGGCAGGGTGGCGGCTTCGGTAGGATCGGCTATCAGCCGGATATCTAGGGACGAAAAGCGGGCCGAAGCTTCGGCGTACACGCTGCCGTCCACACTGACCACAGCGGGCCGCCACTCGGCTATTTGCGCGGCCAGCAAGTCCAGATTGCGCCCGGCGGCCAACACGCCCACCGTCCATCCCCGCTCCCGCGCCACGTCCAGCGTTTGCGTGCCTATGCTTCCGGTGCTGCCCAACACGGTCAAGTTCATCGGGTACAGCATGCCGCAAAGAAGGCTTCAAGAACGTGGATCGTAGATCGTAGGAAAACCGGAGACCACGATCTACGATCCACACTCCAGTCCTTATGCCACGCCCATGCTGATATGCAGGAACAAATAAGTCACTGGCACCGCGAACAGCAGGCTGTCCATCCGGTCTAGGAATCCGCCGTGACCGGGCAAACTCGTGCCGCTGTCTTTGGTTCGCAGCGAGCGTTTCATCAGGCTCTCGCTGAGGTCTCCGAGTTGGCTGGCACTCGCCACCAAAATGGAATACAGCAGGGCGTCCAGCGGTGACCAGATGTGGGTCAGTTGGGTCATGAGCAGCACCATCAGGAAGCTGAGCAGCAGGCCGCCCAGTGCGCCTTCTACCGTTTTGGCGGGGCTGACTTCGGGGGCCAGTTTGCGCTTGCCGAAAAAGTAGCCCACGAAGAATCCGCCCACATCTGCCGAAATCGTCGCCATGAGCGGCAGGGCAAAATACAGCAGCCCCAATTCGGCGTTGGGCGTGTAACGCAGCAGCAAGAAGTAGCCCAGCAGCCACGGAATGTACAGCAGCCCGAACAGCGAGTACACGATGCGTTCCAGCGGGCGCTCGCCGGGGCGCATCACCTCCATCACCAAGATGTAGCCCACCGCCACCGTCAGCACGGCTTCGCGCCAAGACCCGCCCGGCCACGGCGCTTGCGGCCACATGGGCAGGCTCGCCACGATGATGGCCGCCGCGAACACGCCGAGGCTTACGCGCCGCACGTCTATATCGTTGCGGTCAAGCATGCGGATGTACTCGAACAGGCCCATGACCGAGAGGAACACCAGCGCGGGCAGCAACGCCCACCAGCCGATCCACACGATGATGCCTACGATGGCGAACCCCACCAAGGAGGTCGCTAGGCGTGTCCAGAGGGTTTCCATCAGACGTAACTCATAACAACGCGCCGCCGGAAGGCCCGGCGGTCACGGAAAACGGAGCGTTGGCGAGGTGAAGGGCGACTCACCCTAGGATTTCCTGCTCCTTCTTGGTAAACGTGGATTCCACGCGGGCAATATATTCGTCGGTGATCTTCTGCACCTCGGCTTCACCGCGCTTGATCTCGTCGTCGCCCACGCCTTCCATCTTCTTCACTTCGTCCAGCGCGTGCTTGCGCAGGTTCCGCACCGCGATCCGGGCGTCCTCGGCGTAGTTCTTGGCGTTCTTCACGAGGTCTTTGCGGCGTTCTTCGGTCAACATAGGCAGGCTGATGAAGATAGTGTCGCCCTTGTTGTTGGGGTTCAGGCCCAGATCGCTGTCGCGGATGGCCTTCTCGATGGGGTTCAGTGCGCCCCGATCCCAAGGGGCGATAACGAGCGTGCGGGCGTCGGGCGTAGAAATGCTGGCGACCTGATCAATCGGCACGGTGGAGCCGTAATAATCCACCACGATCTTCTTCAGGATGCCGGGGTTGGCGCGGCCTGTACGCAATACGCTGAGGTTATTTTCCAGCGCCTCGATGGCTTTGGTCATGCGTTCACGGGTATCGGACTGAATGGTTTTAAGGTCTGCCATGATTGAAATCTCCTAAGCAAGTGCAGTCTTGGGGCCGAATCCCTGAGGAGCGTCACTGGGCAGCCCCACTGGGAAGCAGAGAACGGGGGCAATCAGGCGTTCACCGCACAGAAGCGCCCCGGACAGCAATGGCTGGATTCTACCGTGATGTCAGGATATGTGCCCTTTTGCAATCTTTCGGCTTGGGTAAATCGGCGGCTTGGGCTGCTGCGCCTCAGACCCAAGTTCAGGATGTCTGAATCAGCGTGCCCACGCGCTCGCCCGCGAACAGGCGTTCCAGATTGCCCGTCTCGAACAAATCGAACACCACGATAGGCAGGCCCTTGTCCATGCACAGCGTAATCGCGGTGGCGTCCATGACTTCTAGGCGCTGCTCCACCACGTCCAGATGGGTCAGGGTGTCGTAGCGTTTGGCGTCCGGGTTCTTGCGGGGATCGGAATCGTACACGCCGTCCACCTTGTTTTTCGCCATCAGCACCACTTCCGCGCCGATTTCCAGCGCCCGCAGCGTAGAGGTGGTATCGGTGGTAAAGAACGGCGCTCCGTTGCCGCCACCAAAGATGACCACACGGCCTTTTTCAAGGTGACGCATGGCGCGGCGGCGAATGTACGGCTCGGCCACCGCCGCCATATGAATGGCGCTCATGACGCGGGTGGGCTGTCCGGCAGTTTCCATGGCGTCTTGCAGGGCCATCGCGTTCATGACCGTGCCCAGCATGCCGATGTAGTCGGCGGTGGCGGCGTCCATGCCCGCGCCGTTGCGAGCGCCGCGCCAAAAATTACCGCCCCCGATCACGATGGCCAGTTCGATCTCTTTGCCCGCAATGGCTGCGGTCAGCAACCGGGCCAGCCGCGCTGTGGTGTTAGGGCTGATGCCGAAGCCGTTTTCATCGGCCAGAAATTCTCCGGAGAGTTTAAGCAGCACTCGTTTGAACATGAAGTACCTCGGGGGAGGAGAGACGAGAGAGGCGCAGGTCAGGTGATACAGCAAAAAGGAGCGGCTGTGATGGGCCGCCCCTGCTATTCATTTGCTTAAGAGCTGATCTCGAAGCGGACGAACTGCTTGACTGCCGCGTCTCCGAGGTACTGCGCCACCGTCACGCTGTTGTCCTTCACGAACTTCTGCTCGGGCAGCACTTTTTCTTCGTAGAACTTGCTGATCTGGCCGCTCACGATCTTGTCCACGATCTGCTGAGGCTTGCCTTCGTTCAGGGCTTTGTTGGTCAGGATTTCGCGCTCTTTCTCGATGTCGGTGCTGTCCACCTCGTCACGCGACATGTACTGAGGACGCTCGGCGGCCACGTGCAGGGCCACGTCTTTGGCGTGGGCTTCGCTGCCGCCTGCCACGCGCACCAGCACGCCGATTTTGCCGTTGCTGTGGACGTATCCGGCGAGGGTTTCGCCTTCGGCGGCTTCCACGTAGGCCACGCGGCTCAACACGAGATTCTCACCGATTTTGCCAGCGGCGGCGGCCACAGACGTGCCCACGCTTTCGCCGTTCAGGTCAGTGTTCTTGAAGGCTTCCACGTCGCTGGTGCCAGCGGCGAGGGCGGCCTGCGCCAAGGACTGAACAAGCGCCTGAAAGTCGGAGTTGCGGGCCACGAAATCGGTCTCGCTGTTCACTTCCACGATGGCGGCCTTGTTGCCGTCCACCACAAAGCGCACCAGACCTTCTTTGGCTTCGCGGTCACTCTTCTTGGCGGCCTTCACGATGCCGCGCTCACGCAGCAGGGCCACCGCTTTTTCTTCGTCGTTTCCGGCGTCGGAAAGGGCCTTCTTAACATCCATCATGCCCGCGCCCGTCAGTTCGCGTACTTTCTTGATCGATTCCATCATGATTTGTTCCTCCGTGAGGTGGGTTGTTAGGGGAGACTTGACAATAGGGGCGAATCCGAACCATTGGCCGGACACGCCCCCACTTGTGTTCCGGATTTGCTGAAAGGAACGTCACCGCTCACATTGCGAGTGATCCCAAAAGGCGGGATAACTCTCCATTGCCGCTGCGACGTTCCTTGTCCGATACTCGCTCCGCTCGGTTTATCTAAGCGATAAACGCGGCAAACTTAGCTGCGGCCTTGGCTGCTCGTCAGTTGGCTGGTGTCGCCTTCTGCGCCGCTCTCGGCTGCGTCCATTTCTGGAGTGCTGCCTTCCACGCGCTCGCCGCTCACGTCTTCCCCGCCGCCCCGTGCTTCCACGAGCAGGTCACCGATGCGGTGCGCGATGAGTTGGATGGAACGGATGGCGTCGTCGTTTCCGGGCACGATGTAGTCGATGACATCGGGATCGGAGTCGGTGTCGGCCAGCGCGATTACGGGAATTCCCAGACGGTTGGCTTCCTGCACGGCGATCACTTCTTTGGTGGGGTCGACCACGAAAATAGCGTCGGGCAAACGGGTCATCTTGCGGATGCCGCCCACGAAGCGGAGCAGGCGCTCACGCTCGGCACCCAGTTTGATGCGCTCGGCCTTCAGGCGGTCATTGATGCGGCCCGACTCGAACATTTCGTCGAGTTCGTTCAGGCGGTCAATGCGGGTACGCATGGTTTTGAAGTTGGTGAGCATGCCGCCCAACCAACGGCTGGTCACGAATGGCATCCCGGTGCGGCGCGCTTCAAGTTCCACGATTTCCTGCGCCTGCTTCTTGGTGCCCACGAACAGGATGACGCCGCCGCGCTCGGCGAGTTCCTTGATGAAATCGAAGGAGCGATCCACCTGCTTGAGGGTCTTCTGAAGATCGATGATGAAAATACCGTTGCGCTCGGCGAAGATGAAGCGCTTGAATTTGGGGTTCCAGCGCTTGGTTTCATGGCCGAAATGCACTCCGGCTTCGAGCAACTGCTTCATGCTGATGTACGACATGTTCTCTCCTGAGCGTTACTAGACGGGCCAAGTTTGCGTTCCCCGTGCCAACCCACCGTCAGCTCACCATGCAGCCTTGCGGCTTGTGCAGGTGGTCTAGGTTCTTCGGGTCAGGCCCAAACGCGACGCTCCAGCGCGGATGGGCAGGGTCACGGGCGCACCCAACGGGAGACTATATCAGAGTTTGGAGGCGGGGGGTTTGGCGGGGTAGGCGGGAGCGTCGCTTTGGCTGGGGGGGTCTAAGGGTCAAGGGTCTAAGGCAGGGCAATCGCTGCGCTCATTTCCCCGCACCCCGCTCCCACAAGGGGCGAGGGCAAACAGCAATAGCGAAAATCTGGGTTTCGCTCCCTCACCCTTGAGGGGGGACTCGCAGAGCTGCGGAGCAGTGGGCTGGGGAGGGGGTGAGTGAGCGCCAGCAATTGCCCTGCCTTAAAACCTCAGAACCCCCTTACCCCAGCCGCCGCCCCCAATCTAGTCCGCTGCCAACCCCTTCACCACAGCCACTTCCCTCTTTTGCGCCAAGCCGAACAACCCCATGCCTCTGCTCATGGCGGGGCCGACGGTCAGGGCAAACACCAAGGTTCCCCATCCAATCGGGCCGCCCAGCAGCAAGCCTGTTGCCAGCACCACCACTTCTACGCCAGTCCGGGTACGCGCCACAGGCCAGCCATACACGCGCCGCAGCCCCAAGGTCAGGCCGTCGCGGGGGCCAGCGCCGAGGCCCGCCGCCACATAGGTTCCGGTAGCCAGCCCCAGCAGGATCACGCCGAGTACAAACTGCACCCAGCGCAGGCCCAAGCCTTGCGGGTCGGGTACCAACGGCCCCAGCACATCCAAAAACACCCCGATAAAGATGACGTTCAGTACGGTGCCGGGGCCAACCGGTTCGCGCAGTTTTAGGGCCGTAAACGCCACGATCACCAGCCCGGTCAGGATGCTGACCACGCCCACGCTGAGGGGCAAATGCCGCGTCACACCCACATGCAGCACCTCCCAAGGCGCGACGCCTACGCGGGCGTCCAGCATCAGGCGCAGGCTCAGGCCGTATAGAAACAGCCCAAACATGAGGAGGGCGTAGCGCCCCAGCGGAGGCAACCGCGTGAGGGCAGCAAAGGGAGCGGAACGGGTCACGCGGGCCACTGTAGCCCATCGGGGCGGGCAGATTCTGGAAGCTCTTGGCGGGTGGTCAGTAGACGACGACCTGTTTACGGCCAAGCGTCCTTCTCTGGTTCGCCTTGCAAGTTCTTGCCTTGATCAGCGTCGGGGCAAGGCAACGCAGATGCATCCGTTGACACACTGGTGGGGCATTCTGGCGCGGGCGACGCCGTCACCGACGCCTCTTCCAACGCTTCGCGCAGCATCCGCAGTTGCTCAGCATTGGCGGCGGCGTGGGCAGCGGCGTCGGTCATGGATTGCAGCGTAAACGAGAGCGGGCGGGCGCGTTGCCGCACATGCCGCTGGGGCTGGGGTTACGGGCTACGGGCCGGGAAAGTGAAAGGCCCCGGCCCTCCACTCAGCGCCATCCTTTACACTGGCAGGGTTGCCGCGCCGCCCCTGATTCTAAAACTGGGGTCAAAACACTGGTCAGGCTGCGTGCGGAGAAAGAGGAGCGAACATCATGGGCTTAGCAATTGGAATCGTCGGACTTCCCAACGTCGGGAAAAGTACGCTGTTTAACGCCATTACGCGGGCGGGGGCGTTGGCCGCCAACTACCCGTTTGCCACCATCGAACCCAATGTGGGCCGCGTCATGGTGCCCGACGAGCGCCTGTCGGCCCTGAGCCGCATCTTCACCAAAGGCGAGCGCGTGCCGCCGATTATTCCCACCTTCGTGGAATTCGTGGACATTGCCGGACTGGTGAAGGGAGCCAGCCAAGGCGAAGGCCTCGGCAACCAGTTCCTCGCCAATATCCGTGAAGCCGACGCGATTGCCCATGTGGTGCGCTGCTTCGAAGACGGCAACGTGATTCATGTGGCGGGCCGCGTCGATCCCCTCGACGACATCGAAACCATCAATACCGAACTGATTTTGGCCGACCTGAACGGCTTGGAGAAGCGCCTGTCCAACCTTCAGAAGAAGGCGAGGGGTAACGATAAGGAAGCCAAAGAGCAGGCAGATTTGGCCGAACAGATTCTGGCGGTATTGGGCGAAGGCAAACCCGCACGCGCCGGAACCTACGACGCCCCTATTCCCAAGGAGTTTGGCCTGATTACCACCAAACCTGTGATCTACGTGGCGAACGTGGGCGAAGACGAACTGACCCAAGACAACGAGTACGTAAGCATCGTTCGCGAATATGCCGCCCGCGAAGGCGCACAAGTCGTGAAGATCAGTGCCCAAATCGAGGGCGAGTTGGCCGAGATGCCCGAAGACGAAGCTGCCGCCTTCCTGACCGACCTCGGCGTCGAGGAAAGCGGGTTGGATCAGCTCGTGAAGGTGGGCTACGAAACGCTGGGCCTGATCACCTTCATTACGTCGGGTGAAAAAGAAGTGCGGGCGTGGACGATTCGGCGCGGCGAAAAAGCCCCCGAAGCCGCCGGAGAGATTCACAGCGACCTAGAGCGCGGGTTTATCCGGGCCGAAGTGATCGAGTGGGAAAAAATGGTGGAAGCGGGCGGCTGGGCCACGGCCAAAAGCAAGGGCTGGGTCAGAACCGAAGGCAAAGAGTACGTGATGAAAGACGGCGACATCATGAACGTGCTGCACAACTCGTAAACATTTGTCGTCAGGGCTGGTGCCTTGCCTGCCGGGATGACCGAGCAGAGCGAACTGGTGGCGTATGGCTTTGGCCTGCGCCCCCTTTCGTTTTGATTTACTTGCTGCGCCTTCTCTGGCCCACTTCATCAGAAAACCTACCGAATGCTTGACAACAGCGGTAGACTAGAAGGGTGCTGAATCTTCTGCGTCGCCCCGCTACTTTGCCCGCCGAATTGGAGACCGGGCTGGCAGAATTGGGGCTGGACGGCACTCAGCACGTCATCGTTCACGCCAGTCTGAAGTCGTTCGGCACGCTGGAAGGTGGGGCGCGGGCAGTAGTCGATACGCTGGCCGCCCGCACGGCCACGCTGGTGGCTCCTTCATTTACCTACAACACCCTGCTCCGGCACGCTACCTCACCCGTTCATGCCCGTTTTCACCGCGACAGCCGGGTCAGCCGCGATATTGGCCGCATTCCGCAAACGCTGGTGGAACGCTCGGAGGCGCTGCGCTCCTTCCACCCCACCCTCAGTTTTGTGGCGCTGGGTGCGGAAGCAGAGCGGGTGGTGTCGTCTCAGACGCTGGCGAGTCCTTACCAGCCCATCGGATCCCTGTACGACTTAGACGGCTACGCGCTGATGATGGGCGTGGATTTTGGCAGCAACACCAGCGTGCATTACGGTGAACACGTGGCCGGAATGCCGCTGCTGACGCGCTATGTGCCGCTCGGGGGCGGCGTGTTGCCCACCGCGTTTCCCAACTGTTCCGCCGACTTCGAGCGGCTGGCCCCGCTGGTACAGGCACGTTCGGCCCGTGTGGGCAACGCCAATTTGCAGCTCTACCGCGTGCGCGATCTGGTAGACGCCACCGTGTCCATGCTCACCCGCGATCCGGAAGCCCTGCTGTGTACGTACAGCAGTTGCCGCTGCCAAGAAGTGCGGCGGATGGTGCGGGCCAACGGCCTGACGCCTCGGCCTCACGGCGGGTAAAAGAAGTGTTCACAGGAAGTCTTTCCGCTACCGCTTTTCGCTGCTGTGCCCCGGCCTCACGCGCAGGGCTGCGTTCACGTAATGTGCGGCGTGGTTGGCGGCCACCGCTGCCTGTGCAAAGGCCAAAGAAATCAGCTTGAACTGGCCGCCGCTGAGGGCCACGTCGCCTACCGCAAACACACCGGGCAAGTGGGTTTGCCCACCGGGGCCGTCCAGCACGTATTCGCCTTGCCAGTCCAGCGGCCAATTCTGCACGGGCGACAGGTCAGGCAAATAGCCGTTGAGGATCAGTACGGTCTCGGCCTGCACGCGCACCGGTTCGCCGTCTACGGTCAGGTGTGCGCCGCCCGGTACGAGGTTCATCAGGATGGCGGGGGCCAAGATATTGATCCGTCCGGTGGTGCGGCAGGCGTCCAGTTCGGCCAGCTCCGTCGGTTCGCCCCGAAATCCGGCGCGGCGGTGCGTGAGGGTCACGGAAGCCCCGGCGTCGGCCAATTCCAGCGCGGCGCGGGTGGCTTGTGGCACACCGCCCACCACCAAGACTTGCCGTCCGGCTAAGGTGCTGGGTTCCGGCAAATCGGTTCTCACGTCGGGATGTGAACCCGCCCCCGGCACCCGTGCCTCTCGCGGCAGCAAGGCTCCCATGCCCGCCGCCACGATGACTGCGCCCGCCGCGAAGGTGCCGGAATCGGTGCCCACCAGCCAGCCGCCCTCGGCATCAGAGATCAGCGTGCGCGCCACCTCATTCACACGAATATCTACGTCCAGCGTGTCCAGTTGCCCCAGCAACCCGGCCACCACGCCTGCCGCCCGCGTGCTGGGCAGCCCCGGCACGTCGTACACCACTTTGTCAGGGTAGAGGGCCATCAGTTGCCCGCCCGCCTCGGCCCGCGCCTCCAGCACCCGCACCTTCAGGCCGCGCCAAGCTGCATAAAAGGCCGCGTGTAGCCCAGCGGGGCCACCTCCAATCACCAGAATGTCGGAGCGCAACGGCGGGGCAGGGGACATAGGGTCAGTATGCCAGACGGGTCAGAGAGGAGATTGTGGAATGTAGAACGTGGATCGTGGTGTGGCGGTTGCCTACGCTCCACGATCCACGTTCCTGACGCCGTTTACCGCTTCCGGTGCGTCAACATCTCGTGCTTGTGCACCACCTTCGCACGGGGGCGGCCCAGCGTTTGCCCCTGCGACAGCTCGTGGGCGTCCAGCGCCTGCCAGTCCTCAAAGGTGTACACGTCCACGCTTTTGCCCGCCAGCAGGGCGTCTACGGCCTCGGCACTGGCGTGGGGCGCGGGGGACAGCAGGCCCGCCGCCACGTCGCTGAGCAGGTGGGCCACCGTGTCCGTCGCGTCTTTGCGGTTGGTGCCTACCACACCGCTCGGCCCGCGCTTGATCCATCCGGCGGTGTACTCACCGGGACGGCCTTCCACGCGGCCCTCGGCGTTGGGAATCACGCCCCGGCGCTCGTCGAAGGGGACTCCGGGCAGGGCCACGCCCTTGTACCCCACTGAACGCAACACCATCTGTACAGGCAGGGTTTCAAATTCGCCCGTCCCTACTGCGTTACCTGCCTCGTCCAGCGTATTACGCTCAATCTTCAGGCCCGCCACGTGGCCGTTGCCATCGGCCAAAATCTCGGTGGGGGAGACCAGAAAGCGCAGATGAATGCGGCGCGGCTTGCCTTCCGGCGTGCGTCCGGCGAAATCGCGCAGCACTTCCAGATTCTTCTTCACGGTGTTGTCGGTGATCGCGGCTTCGGCGGCCTCGTCTACCAGTACTTCTTCGGGCTTCACGATGGGGTCGGCCTCGTGCAGCTCGCCAAATTCGCGCAGTTCCTTGGTCGTAAATTTGGCCTGTGCCGCGCCGCGTCGGCCCAGCACCCACACGTCGCGCACATGGCTGTGGGCCAGAGCATCCAGCGCGTGCGCCGCGATGTCGGATTCGTGCAGTTCGGCCACCGTCTTGACCAAAATCCGGCTCACGTCCAGCGCCACATTGCCCACACCCACCACAGCCACGCCGCCTGCCGTGAGTACCATGTCGCGTGCTGCGGCGTCGGGGTGGCCGTTGTACCACGCGACAAATTCGGTGGCGCTCATGCTGCCGGTCAGGTCTTCGCCGGGAATGCCGAGGCGGCGGTCACTGCTGGCCCCCACCGTATAAATCAGCGCGTCGTAATGGGCGCGGGCTTCCTCGTGCGTCAGGTCGGTGCCGAATTCCACGTTGCCCAGAAAGCGCACGCGTGGGTCGTTCAGGGTCTTCTCAAAGCCCCGCGTCACACTCTTGATGGTCAGGTGATCGGGGGCCACGCCGTAGCGCACGAGGCCGTAAGGCGTGGGCAGACGGTCAAACACGTCCACTTGCACGGGCACCTGCGTTTGCTTGATGAGGGCTTCGGCGGCAAACACTCCGCTGGGGCCGCTGCCGATTACTGCCACGCGCAGGGGACGTTCGGGGCTGTACGCCGACTGGGAAAGGGCATCCGTCATGCTTCCGAGTCTACGCATACTGGCCGCTGCCCCTGTACAGGCAATCTGGACGAATAGTGTTACATGTACAGAAACAGGGTGGAGAGTTGGGGGAGTGTGGTGGCTGGATTCAAACGAGTTGCACGTTAGTGATCAAGCTGCCAGCTCCCGCCTCCCGCCCTTGCGCCGACTGACCACCATCAGGCCGCACGCGACGGCAGCCAGCACGCCGCACAGCCCGAACACGCTGCCGTAGCCGAACGCCTGCGCCCAAGCCCCCGACAGCAGGCCCGCCACCAAGTTTCCCGCGCTGCCTGTATTGGCAAACAGGGTAGTGGCCGCGCCCACCCGTCCGGGCATCAGCTCCTGAAAGTAGGCCATGCCGAGGCAGGACGCGATGGCAACGACGATAGCGCGGATGGCTTGGGCCACCAGCATCAGCGCTAGCCACGCGCCGCCCACCAGCCCGCCCAGCCCGGTCAGTAGGCTGTAGGCGGCCAAGAGTCCAAAGGCCACCACCATCAGCGTAGCGGTGCGGAAACGCGGAGGCCGCAGCACGAAGCTGAGCATGATGGGGATTTCCAGCAGGGCGCACAGACCCACCAAGAGGCCCACCTGCCCGGTGTTGCCGCCCAATTCCTGCGTAATAAACAGTGGCAGAGCCACCGCGCCCATTGCCAAGGAGGTGCCGTACAGCACGAACCCCAGCGAAATCAGTTGCAGTTGGCGAGGGCCGACAGGTGCGGGCGTTTCGGTGAGGTTGGAGGCGACGGCGGCGGCGGTCAGGGCAGCCCGCGAGCGCCCCCGGCTGAAGATGACCGGAAGCGCGGCCCCCACATACGCCGCCGCCGCGCATAAAAATAGGCCCCGGAAGCCCAGCGCCCCCACCAATCCTGCGCCCAGCAGCGGCCCCGCCACCCACGCCAACGAAAACACCGATCTGAGGGTGGTCAGGCCGTTCTGGGCGGCTTCGGCTCCGGCTGGCCCGAACTGCACGCGGGCATAGGCGAACAGTTGCGGAAACGACGACGCGCCTGTGCCCAGCAGCAGCGCCCCGATCAGCAGCAGCGGAACATAGGCGGTGGTGGTGGTCAGCATCACGAAGCCCAGCGCGGCGCTGCCCATGCTCAGCAGCACGGCGGGGCGGCGGCTGGGCAGGCGGTCAGACCAGCGCCCGATCAGGGTACTCAGCGCGATGCTGCCCACCGAGGTTACGGTGAGAAACACCCCCAGTTGCAGCGGCGACATCTTGGCCGTCTCTACGGCGAACAGCGGCATAAACGGCGCGGCAAACGAGGTCGCCAGCCCCATCATGAACGCGGCGATCAGCATAGGCAGCGCAGCAGGCAAGCGGCGCAGGGCGGTCAGGGCGGGGGCGGTCATAGGCGGAGCAGCGGGCGGCAGGAAGCGGTGAACATAGCGCCCTATTTGACACCTTCCGGCCCGCAAAGTGGAGCGCCCGGCCTTCAGACCGTGTTAGCCTCGCACCTGTGACCCAGACAACTTGGATGCAGACAACTTGGATGCGGGCAACTTGGAGAATGCTGCCCCTTTTCCGGAGTGTTCGGCCTTGATTTCCGCCCTGACCCTCGCCGTGATCGGCATTGGGATACTGGCAGGCGTACTGGGCGCGATTCTGGGCCTCGGCGGCGGCGTGATCGTGGTTCCGGCGCTGGAATTCGTGCTGCCGTACTTTGGCCGCGACATCTCCATCAGTCAGGCGGTGGCGGTGAGCCAGATCGGGGTGCTGGCGGTGGGCCTCAGCGGGGCGGCCAGTTACTTGCAGCAAGGGCTGGTGCGGGCGCGTACCGGGTATCTGCTGTCTCCGTACACCATCCTGGGCGGCGCGGCGGGCAGTTTTCTGGGGCTGGTGCTGCCTTCGCGGGCGGTAGCCACGGTGTTTGCCTGCCTGCTGCTGTACTCCGCCTACAACCTGCTGCGCGGCCTCAAGCGGGTAGAAGTGGAGCGGGAGCCGTCGCGCCTCGTGCCGCCTGCCATGACCTTCGCCGGAATCATGAGCGGACTTTTGGGCATCGGCGGAGGCACGGTGCAAGTGCCAGTCCTGAACCTGCTGGCGGGCGTGCCGATCCGTCAGGCGATTGCCACGAGCACCTTCATCATGGGTCTGACGGCGGTGGGCAACGCGCTGGTGTATCAGGCAGGCGGATTGCTGGATGTGCGCCTAGCCGCCGGAATCGCACTGGGCGTCCTCATTGGGGCGCGGGCCGGAGCGGGCCTGCAAAGCCGCATTCCCGCCGCGCAACTGAAACTGTTTTTCAGTCTATTGCTCATTTTTACAGCGGGGCAATTGCTCTGGAAGTATTGGGGGAACGCATGAGTGCTGAGGGGCAGAAGTCTGAACTGGCCGGGTTGCCCGCGTGGTTGTATCCGGCTGGGTTTTGGTTGGCGGTGGCGTTGTTGGCGGTGGGTGTCTTTTTCCCCGATTACGCTGTGGTTGGAGTGGCGTGCGTCGCGCTGGTTCCGGTGCTGGCTGCCGTGTGGGTGGCGTTCGGTGCGTGGAAGGCAGACCGTCGCCTGAGCTTAGCGGCGTTGGCCGCGCTAGGGGGATTGGGGTTGGTGGTGGTGGTGAAGGGGTTTATTTGAGAGCGGTGCTTTGGGTCTTGTCCCACGTTGGATTCCCCCACCCCCCAGCCCCCGCCCCCTAAGGGGTCAGGGGAGTGGTCGCTCCGCTCGGGAGGATTGATCTTGTCGCGTCCAGACTCGGCTGCATCGTTCTATTGAAGCGGAATTGCCAGTTCATCCACAGATGGAATTGGCCCGCGCGTTGCACGCACGACGGCCTCACACGGAATTGGGCGGGGACGATCTAGGGAGGCGGTGTCGTGGTGTTCGCTCCCTCACCCTTGAGGGGGGAGGTTGGGAGGGGGTGAGTGAGCGCCAGCGAGTAGCCTTCTGCCCTTCCTTAGACCCTAGACCTTTAGACCCTTAGACTGTCCCTCTGCCCCGCCCCCAACCCCTTGCCCAAACCCACATCCGATAGACAAACGCCCCCGTCGCGCCCTAAACTTTGAACCGAGTTCAATAATTCAACCGGGTTCAGACTGTTGGCCCATGCTGAGGGCCGCACGCCTTGATCGCCCGCTTTCTCTCTCCCCCGGAGGACATATGCAGAAGTTACCTGTAAATATTCGTCAGGCCGCCGTGATCGGTGCAGGCGTGATGGGTGCCGCCATCGCCGCGCAACTCGCCAATGCTGGCATTCCCGTGATGCTGCTGGACATCGTGCTGGAGGGCAACCCTGACCGCAATTTCCTGGCCAAGCAGGGCATTCAGCGGGCGCTGAAGGCCCGGCCCGCCGCCTTCATGGACGCTTCCCGCGCCGCGTTGATTACGCCCGGCAACCTCGAAGATGACCTGAAAAAGCTGAAGGACGCCGACTGGATTCTGGAAGCCATCATCGAGAAGCTGGACGCCAAGCGTGATCTGTGGGCGCGGGTGGAAGGTGTCGCCAAGAAGACGGCCATCATCTCCAGCAACTCCAGCGGCATTCCTATGCACCTGCAAATCGAGGGCCGTTCCGAGGACTTCCAACGCCGGTTTGTGGGCGCACATTTCTTCAATCCGCCGCGCTACTTGCACCTGCTGGAAGTCATTCCTACGGCCAAAACTGACCCCGCCGTGCTGCAAGAGTTCAGCGATTTTGGCGAGAGCGTGCTGGGCAAGGGCATCGTGGTTGCCAACGACGTGCCCGGATTCGTGGCGAACCGAATCGGTGTCTACGGCATCGTGCGGGCCATGCAGCACATGGAAAAAGCGGGACTGACGCCCGACGAAGTAGACGTGTTGACCGGGCCTGCGCTGGGCCGCGCCAAGAGTGCCACCTTCCGCACCGCCGATCTGAGCGGGCTGGACATCATCTACCATGTCGCCAACGACCTCGGTAAAGCCACGCCCGCCGATGAAGATTTCACGCTCACCGATACCTTCCGTAAGTTGGTAGAAGAGAAGAAGTGGCTGGGCGACAAGACCGGCAGCGGCTTTTATCAGAAGACCAAGGATGAGAAGGGCAAGACCAAGATTCTGAGCCTGAATCTGGAGTCCTTGGAGTACGAAGACCGGGGCAAAGTCAGCGTGGCCGTCGTGGAGGCCGTGAAAAACCAGCCCCTCGCTGCCCGCGTGCAGGCCCTCTACACCGCCGAGGGCAAAGAAGGCGACTTCCTGCGCGGCGTGATGAACGACAGTTTCTGGTACGCCTCCAAGATGGCCGGAAACGTCTCGAATCGCCTGCAAGACATAGACAATGCCCTGAAATGGGGCTTCGGCTGGGAGGAAGGCCCCTTCGAGACGATGGATTCTCTGGGCGTGCAAACGGTCATTGCCAATCTGGAAGCCGAGGGACGCACCCTGCCCCCGCTGCTGGCCGCCATGAAAGCCAGCGGGCGCGAACGCTTTTACAGCGCCGATGAAGTGGTCACGCCAGCGGGCGAGCCGACGCCCTACGCCGCGCCGTATTTCATCCTGACCGACTTGAAAAAAGACGCCACCAAGATCATCAAGAAGAAAGCCGGAGCCAGCCTTGTAGACCTTGGCGACGGCGTGTTGCTGGTGGAATGGCACGCCAAGATGAACGCGCTGGGCGAAGACCAACTGCGGATGGTGCAAGACGGCCATAAAGCTGTGCAGAGCATGGGCTATGCGGGCCTCGTGATCGGCAATCAGGGCGAGAACTTCAGCGCTGGGGCCAACTTGCCGCTCGTGCTGGCGCAGGCGCAGGCCGAAGAATGGGACGAACTGGACGACGCCATCAAGCAGTTTCAGCAGACCACGACCAGCCTGCGCTTCAGCCCGCATCCCACCGTTGCCGCACCGTTTGGGCTGGCCCTCGGGGGCGGCTGCGAATTCAGCCTGCACGCTGACCGCATCGTGGCGAGCGCCGAAACCTACATGGGCCTCGTGGAAGTGGGCGTGGGCCTGATTCCCGGCGGCGGCGGCACCAAAGAGATGCTGCTGCGCTTTACCGATCAGCTTCAGCCGGGGCAGCAGACCGGAGCCACGTTGCTTCCCGCCGTGCAGCGTGCCTTCGAGCTGATCGGCACGGCCAAAGTCAGCACCAGCGCCCTCGAAGCCCGCGCCCTCGGCTTCCTGCGCCCCACCGATATTATCGTGATGAACCGGGGCCACCTGCTGATGGAAGCCAAGCGGCAAGTGCTGGCCCTCGCGCCCGGCTACATCCAGCCTACCCCCCGCACCGATATTCCCGTGATGGGCGACGCCGCTATCGGGGCCATCAAGAGTGCGCTGTACGGCATGACCGAGGGCCGCTACGCCAGCGCTTACGACGCACAAGTCGCCACCCAACTGGCCCGCATCCTGTCGGGCGGCGTGGGCAACAACCGCACCGCCAAAGTGTCCGAGCAGCACTTGCTTGATCTGGAACGCGACGCCTTCCTGACCTTGCTGGGCAAAAAAGGCACGCAAGACCGGATCGCGCACATGCTGAAAACGGGCAAGCCGCTGCGGAATTAATCGGCTGTGGATTGTCGGCTGTGGGCAAAGATTCGGTAGAAGGAGTGTGAATGCGAACACTGATCGTCAGCAATCTGGTGACTCTGGACGGGTTTTATGAGGGCAAAGGCCGCAGCCTTGACGCCATCTTCGAGTATTTCCATCCCGACTATCAGGGCGATCAGAACTTCGATCACTACACCGCCGAGCGCATGCGGGCCGCCGATACGCTGATTCTGAGTGGCCGCCGCAATTTTCTGGACAACATGCGCTACTGGGAAAGTGTGGCAGGCGATCAGAGCGCCACCGCCGTTCGGCGCGAGATGGCCGAGTTGCAGCGCCGAATGGAGAAAATCGTGGTGTCCGATCAACTGACCCCGCAGGAGTTGGCTCCTTGGGACGGCAACACCCGCATCGTGAAGGTGGCCGACGCCGCTCAAGAAGTGGCTGCCCTGAAAGCGCAGGCTGGCCGTGAAATCTTTATGTTCGCGGGCCGGGTGCTGTGGAATCATCTGCTGACACACGGCCTCGTGGACGAACTGCATCTCACGACTTTTCCGGTCATCGCAGGCGAAGGTACGCCGCTGTTCGTGGGGAGACCACCCGTGTCTTTTAAGTTGCTGCACACGCGCACTTGGCAGGGTTCCGGCAATGTGCTGGCCTGCTACGCGGTCAGCAACAGCAAGGGTCAACCCGGCCAAGGTCAAGAGGGAGTTTGAGTGGCTGACACAGGCAAAAAGACCAACAGAATCAAGCGTTTTGGCCTGCCTTCGGTGGGACAGATTCGCAAGCGGCGCGTGCTGGCGTGGGGGGCGGTGGCGTATGCCGTCGCCCTCGGCCTCGGCACGTTGGCGGGCGCGGAAATCACCTTGCGCTCCAAGACGCGGCGCGTGAAGGGCGTGTTCGTTCCGGTGGGGCGGCGGGGCAACGACATTTGGCTGCCTGCCCTGCCCGAAACCCTGTCGCGCGGTGTGATCGGCATTGTGCCGCTGAAGCCCAACAAGGGCCATGCGCTGCTGGGGCCGCCACGCTTGGCCGGAACCTTGGTGCGGCGCGGCGTGCAGGACGAACGCGGCGTGTTGCCACATGGAGCGCTGGCATGGGCCTCCACGTTCGTCTACAACGGCACGCCTGCCCAATTGGGCGTGGAGTACACCGATACCACCGTGTCTACGCCAGTGGGGGAGATGCCCGCGTGGCACATCCCGCCAAGTTCCGGTGAGCCTGACACCCTCATCATCGTCATTCACGGGCATGGCGGGCAGCGTTCCCAAGCGCTGCGAATGCTTCCGGCGTTGCAGCGCACGGGGGCGGGTTCTCTGTTCGTCACCTTCCGCAATGCCTTTGGTGCGCCGCGCATTGGCAAGGGCTACCACTCTCTAGGCGACGCCGAGGCCGAAGACGTGCTGGCCGCGTTGGACTGGGCCAAGGCCAATGGCTACCGCCGCGCCGTGCTGTACGGCTTTTCTATGGGCGGCAACGTGGCCTTGAGCGTGCTGCGTGAGAAGTTCCAACCCTTTCCAATTCCCGTGCTGGGCGTCATGCTGGACTGTCCGGCCCTCGATTGGCGCGACGTGATTTTGTGGCAGGGCCGCCGCTTCGGCCTGCCGCCGATCATGGCCCGTCAAACCGCGTTGTTCGTTCAGCGCCTCGTCACCCGCCGCAGTGGGCAAGACTTCGACGCTGTAGACCAGCTTCAGGCCGCGCCCCGCTTTAACGTGCCGATTTTGCTGTTTCACGGCACGCGTGACCGTACCATTCCTATTGCTCAGGCCGATGCGTTGGCCGCCGCCCGCCCCGACATCGTGGAATACCACCGCGTAGAAGGCGGCAAACATATTCGGGTCTGGAACATAGACCCGGAGAAGTACGACGCAGCGGTTGAGGGTTTTGTGGCGCGGGTGCTGGGGGGTGGGGGATGACTGATAACAAGACGAAAGGCGGTCAGGACATCATTCGGAGTACACCTGAGGAGCGCGGTTGGGTTATCCCTGAGCAGGATTCTGAAATTAGGGAAGCTGTGGAGGCCCATGTAGAACGCTTTCTCGGCCCTAGTTCCAGTGTTTGGCACGAAATTGTGTCTGACTTGGTACATATTGACGTGTATAAGTTTGAGCCGACGCCTGAGCGCCCATTCTTAACATTGGTCACTTCCGGCATGTCTGATCTGCCTATGACCGTGCCTGAAGGCATGGAAGGAGCAGCACGGGCAGAGCTTTTGATCTGCTTACCGCCAGAGTGGCCTTTAGGACAGCTTGGCGACAGCACAACTCAAGGTGAATTGGCTGACTTCAATAATTACTGGCCTATTCAGACTCTAAAATTCTTAGCCCGATTGCCACACCAGAACCGCACTTGGCTGGGCTGGGGTCATAGCATTCCTCTGGGTGATTCTGAAAATCCCATAGCCAACACAGACTTTATCGGTTGTGTCATTGGCCCTGCAATTACGATGCCCGATGAGTTTGTAGGCTTAGAAATAGGCGATAAAGTTGTTTGGTTCTATGCAATTTATCCTGTCTTCCCTGAAGAGATGCAATTCAAAATAGATACGCCTAATGGGGGAGATGCGCTTTTTGAACTTTTTGAGCAGGCGGGCGTAAGTGAACTCGTTGATGTCAACCGCAAAAACGTTTGTCTATAAATCCCATTGTTTACAGTTCAGAGTGGGCTGTCTAAAGAATCACCGTTATCAAGGAGAACTATCATGACTTTACGTGACGCAGTTATCGTTTCAGCCGTTCGTACCCCAGTAGGCCGGGGCGTCAAAGGCACGCTCGCCAACACTCGCCCTGATGATCTGGCCGCCCTCGTGCTGAATGAAGCCGTGCGGCGGGCAGGCGTAGACGTGTCCCTCGTGGAAGACGTGTATTTTGGCTGCGCCATTCCCGAAGCCGAACAGGGCCTGAATGTGGCGCGAATGGCCGCGCTGCGGGCCGGAATGCCCGATACGGTGGGCGGCGTGACCGTCAACCGCTTTTGCTCCAGCGGGCTGCAAACCATCGCTATGGCGGCGGCGGCCATTCAATCCGGGCAGGCCGACGTGATGCTGGCGGGCGGCGTGGAAAGCATGAGCATGGTGCCCATGAGCGGCCACAACCCTAGCCCGAACCCCGAACTGGTAGACGTGCGTCCCGGCGCGTACATCGGCATGGGCCTGACCGCCGAAAACGTGGCCGCCAAATACGGCGTGTCGCGTGAGGATCAGGACGCCTTTGCCTACCGCAGCCACCAGCGGGCCGCCGCCGCGCAGGATGCGGGTAAATTCGACGCCGAAATCATTGCCGTGCCTGTGCGCGTAGACAAGGTGAAGGGCACCAAAATCACGTCTACCACCGTCAACTTCGACAAAGACGAACTGATTCGCCGCGACGCCAACATTGCCGATATGGCGAAAGTGCGCCCCGCCTTCAAAATGGGCGGAAGCGTCAGCGCGGCTAACTCCAGCCCCTTTAGCGATGGAGCCGCCGCCGTGCTGATCATGAGCGGCGAGAAGGCGCAGGAACTCGGCATCAAGCCTCTGGCAAAGTTCCTCGGCTTCGCGGTGGCGGGCGTGGAACCCGAACTGATGGGCATCGGCCCCGTGAAAGCCGTGCCCAAAGTGCTGGCCCAAACTGGCCTGACACTGGCCGACATTGACCTGATCGAACTGAACGAGGCGTTCGCGGCCCAAAGCTTGGCGGTGGCCCGCGAACTGGGGCTGAATCAGGAGATCATGAACGTGAACGGCGGCGCGATTGCGCTGGGGCATCCGCTGGGCTGCTCCGGGGCCAAGCTCGCCACGAGCGCCATCTACGAGTTGCAGCGGCGCGGCGGCGGCAAAGCCCTGATTACCATGTGCATCGGCGGCGGCATGGGCGCGGCGGGAATTATCGAAGTGTATCCGGCAGACGTGGCGTTAGCGGCTGACTGAGGAGTAGGAATGGGAGAGGGGCCACCGGGTAAGTTTGGTGGCCCCTCATCTATGACTTGATCCTCAGCGGTTGTTCAGCAGATGGAGTGCCGCACTCTTAAGCGGGCTGAAGCTTTGGCTGGCGGGGGCGAGGTTGGGTGTTGTGGCGCGGTTGTTGGCAAACTGCCGTTTCACAGCGTCAGCGGCCAAGTTCCGGGCGGCACTTTCGGCCTGAATTTTTGCGCTCTGGCTGGTGGGCACCTCGGCAGAGACTTGAACAAGGACGACCCTAACAGCCTGACTGGGTTCCTGAGTCGTGCGGTTGAAGACAGTCCCTTCTCCAAAAAAGGTAGCTGAACCTTGAAAGTTTTCCAATTGTCCATCGGTGTCTCTGGCAATCAAATAGATGCGGCTATCGGTTGTGCTGAGGTCATAGGTAAAGCCTGTTTCTAGCGTTCCCGCCGCTGCAATTGGCCCAAGTAAGGTAAAACCCGTTTGCGTCTGACTGTCATTGGTATAAACGCCAAAAGCAACCGTGCGGCCAGCTTCAGCGACTTGTTCGGAGAGGATGAACACGCCGTTGGCTATAACCGTGCCTGAAGTGTTGGCAACGGCCCAGCCCCACACACCCTGATAGAGCGTTGGTGTGCGGGCCACGTTGATGAGAACCTGAGCGCCCCCCTGACCCTGATTGCCAGCGGCGTCGTAGGCTTTGGCCGTCACGTTCAGGGTGCCGTTATTGGCGCTGGACACAGTAAAGCCTGCGGTATAAGGGGCAGTCGTATCAGTCTCAAACGGCGTTGCTTCCGTACCCCTGTAAAATTCCACCTTCGTTACGCCGACATTGTCGCTGGTGTTGGCCGTGAGGTTCACGGTTGTGCCGTTTTGAGCAGCACTCAAACTGACGCTAGGCGCTGTGGTATCGGCGGCTGGGGGAGTTGTGCCACCGCCTCCACATGCGGCCAGCAGGAGGGCAGTACTGATCAGCGGAAGAGTTAGGCGTCTCACATTCAAAACTGTAGGGTCGAACTTTACGGCGTGTTGCCTCATTTGCCCATCCACTGCTCTTTCCCCCATCTTCTGCCCTTGCGCTAACCTTTAACGATGTCTACTCCCTCAACTCCCCCCACCCCGCCGCGCCTGCGCCTCCGCATTACGGCGGCGGCAGAAGGTTACGTGCGGGCGGGCCATCCGTGGGTGTACGAATCCAGCGTGCGCGAGCAAAACCGCGACGCCGAGGCCGGAGAACTGGCCGTGATCTATGACCGCCGTGACCGCTTCCTCGCCATCGGCCTGTTCGATCCACAGTCGCCGTTGCGGGTGCGCGTGCTGCACGCCGGTTCTCCTGCTACCCTCAACGACGCTTGGTGGGCCGCCCATTTAGACAAATCGCTTGACCTCCGCACGCCGCTGTTTGGTGAGGATACCGACGGCTACCGCCTGATCAACGGCGAATCGGACGGCTGGCCGGGGCTGGTGCTCGACCGCTACGGCTCGGTGCTGGTGGTCAAGCTGTACACGGCGGCTTGGTTTCCTCACCTAGAGCGCGTGCTGGGACTGCTGGCCGCACGGTTCCCCGATTTTGCCGTGGTACTGCGCCTCAGCCGCAATATTCAAGAGCGGGCGCGGGCGGCGGGGCTGGCCGATGGACAGGTCGTGCAGGGGAACTTACCCCAAGCCAGCGTCGTCTTTTCGGAAACGGGCATCTTGTTCGAGGCTGATGTGGTGCGCGGCCAGAAAACCGGGTTTTTCCTCGATCAGCGCGAGAACCGCCGCCGGGTAGAATCGCTGGCGCGGGGGCGGCGGGTGCTGAATGCCTTCTCGTTTTCGGGCGGCTTCAGCCTGTACGCGGCGCGGGGCGGGGCCACCGATGTGTTCAGTGTGGATCTCAGCGCCCACGCCCTCGCCAGTGCCAAAAGCAACTTTGCCATGAATGCAGGCAATCCCCGGATAGCCGCCGCCACGCACGAAACCATTCAGGCCGACGTGTTCGAGTGGCTGGCCGAAACCGACCTGACCTTCGATCTGATTATTCTTGACCCGCCCAGCCTTGCCCGCCGCGAAACCGAGCGGGAAGGCGCTATCCGCGCCTACGGCAAACTGGCCGCCGACGCCATTCGCCTCCTTTCGCCGGGCGGCATTCTGGTCAGTGCGTCGTGCAGTGCCCACGTCAGCGCCGACGAATTTTGGGACGCCGTGCGCCGCGCCGCCGATGAAAGTGGCCGGGGCTGGCGCGAGCAGCGCACCACCCGCCACGCCCCTGACCACCACGCCTCCTTCACCGAAGCCGAGTATTTGAAAGCGATTTATTTGGAAGTGAACTGAGAAAACCCATTGGCTTTCGGCACACTTTCAAGGCAGAACGGGTTGGCTGCTCAACAGGCCCGCTTCCAGCAAAATGCATTGAGCCACGTCGTTTAAAGAGAGTGACGCATCAAAGGTTCGCTCGTGCGAGACATTCAGGGTATCGCCGGTGCGAAACCAAGGCCGCATATCGCCAATGCTAAATTCAGTCGCTTGTGGGCGGGTCGCGTGCCGCCGAGCCGTTTCCTCAAAATCGAGGTCAAAGTAGTAGAAGTTTGTTTGTCCAGCATGGTCGTGCTGTAGGCCATGTAGCATCTCGCTGTAATGATCGGCATAGAGAATGCCTTCCAGCACGACATGGAAGCCGTGATCAAGTGCGTACCGAACCGTCTGATCGATCAGGCCGATGTTGGGCGCGTCCGGTAGATCGTGTTCCCTGAGCAGAATTCGGCGCAAGTAATCCTGTTCTACCCACGCCAGCCCGTAGCCGTAGGCCTGACGCAGTGTACGGGCCACGCTGCTTTTGCCCGAGCCGGAGTTGCCCCGCAAAACGATCAGGCGCGTGTCGGGCGAACCAAAAGGCGTCACCCGAGAACTCTACCAAGCCTAGAAACGTTTCTTAAACTCTTTCACCAGTTTAATTTTAACTGGTACACTACCTCCATGAATCCACGCCTGCTGTTCGCGGTGGCGGTGGGGCTGCTCTTGCCCGTGCAGTTCGCGCTCAACAGTTCGCTTACGCCCTACACGCATTCTCCAGTCGCTACCGCTGCCGTGTCTTACAGCGTCGGCGCGTTGTTCCTCACGCTGGGGCTGCTCATCGCGGGGCGGGGCCGCCTCTCGTTTGCCCCCCTGCGCGGCGCTCCGGTCTGGAGCTTTCTGGGCGGCTTGGTGGGCAGCGCCTACGTGGTGTCCAGCGTGGTGCTGACCCGTTCGTTGGGTGCGGCGTTGGCGGTGTCGTTGGTCATCGCCGCGCAAGTCATCGCCAGCCTCGCCTTCGATCATTTTGGCGTGCTGGGGCTGCCCAAGCGCCCGTTCAACAGGCAGCGGGCCACCGTCCTCGTGCTCGTGCTGGCCGGACTTGGCCTTCAGGTGCTCTGATGTTGATTCCCTTAGTCGGTGCCGTCGCTGCGGGCCTCGGCCTGTCGCTGGGGCTGGTGCTGAACGTGCGGTTGGCGGCCCACAGCGGTCAACCCGTCCTCGCCAGCCTGATCAATTTTTTGGTGGGCATGACTGTCACGCTGATTCTGGCGCTGCTGGGTGTGTTGGGGCAGGCCAGTTTTCCCGCCGGGGCCGAAGCTTGGATGTGGCTGGGCGGCGCAGTCGGGGCCGGATACGTGGTGCTGACCTTGTTTACGGCGCGGCTGCTGGGGGTGGCGGCCAGTACCGCAGGCGTCACCTTGGGCCAGATTTTGGGGGCGCGAATCATAGACGCTTTCGGGCTGCTGGGCCAACCGGTGCGCCCAGTCAGCGTCACCGCCATTCTGGGGGCGGCCCTGCTGGTGGCAGCAGTCTTGATTTTGGCCCGCGAACGCCAGACGGTGCAGGCTCAACCATGAAAACCCCCGACCTCTTGGCCCGCATAGACCACGATTGGCGGCAAGCTCGGCCCGATCTAGACCCCTCGCCTATGCTGACCATCATCGCCATTCAGCGCACGGGCGTCTTGCTGGGCGAAGAATTGGAAGCCTTTTTTGCGCGGCACAGCCTCACGCCGTCCAGCTTCGATGTGCTGGCAACGCTGCGCCGTTCTGCACCCCCGGAAGGTCTGCCGCTGTCTCAATTGGGCACCCTGATGGCGATTACGCCGCCCGCCGTGACCAAGCGAATAGACTCGCTGGAAGGGCGTGGGCTGGTCAGCCGTCAGGCGCATCCCACAGACCGCCGCGCCTTTTTGGTGGCCCTTACTGCCGAAGGGCTGGCTCTGGTCGATCAAGTCTTGCCGCTGCACCTCACCAACGAACGCCGCCTCTTGGCAGGCCTGACCGAGCCGGAGCGCCAGCAGTTGCGGGATTTGTTGGGCAAGTTGGATTTGCCGCTGTAGGGCGGTGTTGAGCTTTTAGGGCTGAATGTTTAGGGCAGAGTCACTGTTGCGGTGGCGCTACTGCTGCCAGCAGTGCCTGTCACCGTAAAGACCTGACCAGAGACGTTAGGGAAGGCAATTTGGACGAGGGCGGCGCTCAGTTGCTCGATGCAGGGAAGCGTGGTATATCCGCCGCCAGACATAGGGGAGCAAGTGGTCATAGCCTGTGATGCACCCGCATTCAGAGCAGCGGTGAACGTGGGTGTCAAGCCGCTTGTTCCCGTAAACCCAAGCGCCACTTGCCTGAAAAATCCGTAAGAAGGCCCGTAGGTGGTGGTGGTAAAGCTGAAGGGGGCTGTGGGCGTCAGTGCAGTTGTCAGCGGAATAATCAGGGGGTTGCTCAGCGAGGTCTGTTGTCCGGTGGAGGTGCCCGCCGAGCCGACGAAGCCGCCTGCCACGCCAGTCACGCTCACCGCCATTCCTGCCGGAAGGTTGTAGATGAGATCGCCGTTTGGACTGACAGAACCGCTGGTGGTGGCAATGGGTGTCGTGCTATTGGGCTGGGTCACGTAAGCATTCACCGCGCAGCTTTGTCCGGCGGGCAGCGGCACAGTGGGATTGCCGCTGCCGTCGAGGTACATGCACTTTACGGCCAGAGAAGTGCTGGCCGAACCACTGATCAACAAATCCCAGTTCCAACTGGTGAAATGGGTGACGGTCATCGTCAGGGCTTTGCCTGTGGGGGCCGTGCTGCTGGCGACCACTTGGCCTTGGCCTTCTTCAATCCACACGCCGCTGTTTTCATTGAACCACCACGTCGGGATAGAATCGCCAACAGCAATTGCTGAGCCGTTCAAATGGTTGTCGATGGCGAGATTCATCTTGAGTTGAGCAGTTTTGCCCGGAGCCAAGTGCAGTGTTTGGTTGTTCTTGGTCAAGACGACATCCAGCATGCCGTAGGTCATCAGGCGAGATTCTGCGCCTGCCGCCGAGATGGCTCTGCCTTCCCCAAGGAACGCGGCATCGGCTCCAGCAATGGGTGTCATCTGTACCTGAACGTTGCCTGTGACCGCGTTGCCACTGCTGTCCACCAACGCATTGGGCGGCATCACGATGCTGGTGCCATTGGGGGCAGTCAAAGTACCGCCCGCTGAGGCGTCCAGCGTTGCCGTCGTGCCCACCGGGCGCAAGCTGATGCGGAGGCTGGACAGGGTGGTTCCAGTCACCAGACTCTGCTGGGTCACCTGACTGATAAATCCAGCTTTGCTGACCCTGAGTAGGGCAGTGGTGCCAACTGGAATGCCAGCCAGCGGAGCGACGCCTTGTGCATTGGTGGTGGCACTCTGGCCCGCAAACTGGACACTGGCTCCGCTGAGGGCCGCCCCGTTCAGGTCGATCACCTTGAGGGTCAAGGCCGCTTGACCGGTGGCGGGTGCCGAATTCACCACGATGGTATTGCTGACCGTGTGGCTTGACCCCAGTGGATCAGTGACCGTCAATTTCACGGGGTGAGTCCCCCCGGCGAAGCTGGTCTGCACTTTCTGACCCTGTGCCGTTTGCCCATTGCCTAAATCCCAGAGGTACGTAAGCGCCCCCTGTTCTGGATCGGTGGAGGTGCTGGCATCCAGTAGGGTGGGCTTGAAGGCGGCCTGACCCGTGCTGATAAACGCGGCGACAGGGGCCTGATTTGTTGATGGAGGCACCGGATTGTTGCACGAAGCGAGCGTGAGTGCGGCGGTCAGGACACTGACGGTAGCAAAAACGTTTCTCATGACCGTTCTCCCTTGAGGTTCATTCGCTTGGTGAGGTCTTGAGGCGACGGGCAACCGGCCTTTCATCCGGGCGCTCACTTCTTCGGCTCTTGGGGTGTCTCCCCTCCTCGGCAGCGTTCGTGTTGGCTGGGTTGGCGTTGGCTTGCTTGGTGTTGGTTCTCACAATGCACTTTTCCCTCTCCCTGCACAACCCCTGAACGGCCCCATAAACACAGCGGAAGCTACGGCAACGGGGGATGGAGAGGGGCTGTCGTCGGGCCACCTGCCCATTCCTCTACATGTCTTCCAATTGTCCCGCGCCCACACGCCTATCTTGTGGGCATGAGGGCAAGGCACCCGTGAGACAGATTCCGTTCAATTCCCATGCACTCGGACAAGCGCCGAATGCCTGTTCATCTTCCGGAATCTGTCTTCTGTCCTGTTCGCTTGGCTCAGAGTTCAGGGTTTTTGCCAACCATCTTCAATCGGCCTTGCTATGAACAACGACATTCGCACCCACCACCCGGACGGGCAGGGCGAGGTGATGGCGCACGCCGTAGACGCCTGCGTGCATTGCGGTTTTTGCCTGCCTGCCTGCCCCACCTATGCCTTGCTTGGCGATGAAATGGACAGCCCACGCGGGCGCATCGTGCTGATGAAGGAAGTGCTGGAAGGGGCGCTTCCGCTGTACGACGCCGCGCCGCACCTAGACCGCTGCCTCGGCTGTCAGGCCTGCGTGACGGCTTGCCCCAGTGGTGTGCCCTACGGCGAACTCATCACCAGTTTTCGCGGCTGGAGCGAACCGCAGCGCCAGCGCAGCCCGCTAGACCGGGCCAAGCGTGCGGCTATTCTCAAGATTTTGCCTGCGCCCAAAGTGTTCAGTTTGGCGGCACGGGTGGGCCAGTTTGCCAAACCCCTCGCGCCGCTGCTGCCCACGGCGCTGCGTTCTCCGCTGGATTTGCTGCCCGAACGGGTGCCCGCCATGCAACCCAGCGCCGCGTTTACCCCTGTACGCGGCCAACGCCGGGGCCGGGTGGCCTTCCTCGTGGGGTGCGCCCAGCAAGCTCTCGCGCCCAATTTCAATGCGGCGACCCTGCGAGTCTTGGCCCGCAACGGCATAGAAGTGGTCATCCCCGACGGTCAGGGCTGTTGCGGCGCGGCGGCCCTGCACACGGGCGCACGCGGCGAGGCGCTGAAACTGGTGCGGGCCAATCTCGCGGCCTTCAATCCCGACGACTTCGATGCCATTCTGTCCAACGCGGCAGGCTGTGGCGCGGGCCTGAAAGAATATCCGGCTATTTTGCACGGCCTCCCCGACGAGGCGCAGGCGCGGGCTTTTGCCGCCAAAGTACAGGACATCAGCGAATTCTTGGGCGCACTTTTGGAGGAGGGCGAACTGGAACCGCCCATGCCCACCTCGCGCCCGCTGACGGTGGCCTACCACGACGCCTGCCATCTGGCCCACGCGCAGGGTGTCCGGTCTGCGCCGCGTGCCCTGCTGCGGGCCATTCCCGGCGTGACCGTGCTAGAAGTGCCCGAAGGCGACTTGTGCTGCGGCAGCGCCGGAACCTACAACCTAGAGCAGCCCGAACTTGCCACCCAACTCGGGGTTCGCAAGGCCAAAAACATCCTGTCTACTGCCCCCGATCTGATCGCCAGCGGCAACATCGGCTGCCACACCCAGATTCAGAGCCACGCCCGCAGGCAAGGCAGCCCGGTTCCGGTCATGCACACCATAGAAGTGCTGGATTTGGCGTACCGGGGGGAGTTGTGAGGGCTTTAGACCCACTTCTTGGTGCGAGGATATACGGCCAATACGCCGTAAATCACAGCAAACAGCGTCCAGAGGATGAAAAAGAACAACAGCAAGAGAGGATTGAAGGCGTCGCCGCTCAGCAACATTCTGCCGAACAAGAGGGACATCGGTGGAAGGCTCATGCCCGTTCCCAGCAGCACCGCGCGTCCCCCAAAGGGCCAGTTCGGACGCTCCAACTTCTGCATATTCTGTCCCAACGAGCTGACGAATCCAACCAGCACCGCGTAACCGTAGAACCAGAGGGGCAGCAGGGCGAAGTCCCAGCCCACTTCCCACAGGCCGAAAACAACGGTCATGACGCACATGATGCTAAAGATCATGGAGGGCGGGGACTTTTGACGAAGAGAGGATGTGGAATTGGTCAGAGGGGTCATTTATCAAGTCAGTTATACGTGGCTCCGGGTCAGTGGGTTGCTGACCTTGTTCAGATGTCTGGAGGCCAAGCATGACAACCCGCACCATGTCCAAAGTGCCCACTGCGCCACTTGTTTCCCCCCTCGCCGCCACCCTAACCCGCCTGCTCGGCCCGCGCAAAGTCCTGTCCAGCCTCTCCGAGCGCCTGAATTACCGTTACGACGCTATCGCTTTTGGTGAAACGCCGCTGTGTGTGGTCTTGCCCGAAAGTACCGCCGATGTCGTGGTGGCGGTCAAGGCGGCGCGGGCGGCGGGCGTGCCCATTGTCGGACGCGGCGCGGCGTCTGGTCTAAGTGGTGGAGCCGCACCGACAGAACCCGGTTTGGTCATCTCGTTTACCCGCATGACCCGGCTGAGCATCAATGCGGTGAAACGGGAAGCCACAGCCCAAGCAGGGGTCATCACGTTGGCCGTCACGGAAGCGGCCAAACCGTTTGGCTTGATCTATCCCCCTGATCCAGCCAGCTTCCGTACCTCTACCATTGGCGGCAACTTGGCTGAGAATGCAGGCGGGCCGCTGTGCTTCAAATACGGCGTGACTGGGGATTATGTGCAGGGGCTGGAATTCGTGGACGCAGACGGCGAGGTGCATGCTCTCACCCGTGACGCCTACGACTTGGCGGGCCTGCTGATCGGCTCGGAAGGCACGCTGGGCCTGATCACCGAAGCCCGCTTGCGTCTGACTTCCCCGCCCAAATTTACCCGTACCCTGATGGCCCATTTTGCCGAAGTAGGCGCGTGTGCCGAAGCCGTGAGTGCCGCCATTGCCGCCGGAGCCGTGCCCAGCAAACTGGAATTCATGGATCGGGCCTGCACCAACGCCATCGAAGATTATTTGCATCTGGGATTGCCCAGAGAAGCCGAGGCGGTGTTGCTGGTCGATACCGATGGCGATGATTTGGAAACGGTGGAAGAAGAACGGGCGCTGGTGGAAGCCGCCTGCCGCAATGCGGGTGGCACAGTGCGCCGCGCCGAGAGTGACGCCGAGGCCGCGCAACTGTGGCAGGCCCGCCGTTCGGTGTCGCCTGCCTTGGGCCGCATTCGCCCGCAGCGCATGAACGAGGACATCGTGGTGCCCAGAAGCGTCTTGTCCGAAGTCGTGCGCGAAATCCGGGCATTGGGCGACGCGTCGGGCCTGCATCTGGTGCAGTTCGGGCACATCGGCGACGGCAATTTGCACCCCAACATCCTGTTCGATCCGCGCACCGAGTCTCTGGAGGCCGTGCATGAACTGGCGCATGAAGTGGCGCGGGTGGCGTTGCGGCACGGCGGAGTCCTCAGCGGCGAACACGGCATCGGCTCCATGAAACTGGCCTTCATGCGTGAGGCGGTGGACGGGGGCACGTTGGCGGCTCTCTGGCGGGTCAAGCACGCGCTCGATCCACACGGGGCGCTGAATCCCGGCAAGGTCTTGCCACAGGAGTTGGCGTGACGAGATTGTCTCAGGGTCAAGGCTCTAAGGGGCTAAGAAAGTCCACCCGTGACAGGTCACTGCGTCCAAAGGCCAACTATGCCCATTCTTGAGCTGTCTCCCAGTGACCAGACGCTGACCGTGACTGGGGATACTGCCTTGCTGGAAGTCTACGCCGCCTTGCCCGCTGGCTTGTATCCACCCTTTCCTCCCGTGGAATTGCCGGGGGGCGTGGGCGGATTGGTCAGTCGTGGGGGATTCGGGCAGAATTTCTTTTTTGCCGCCGAAGTATTGGGCCTGACCTTCATATCCCCCAGCGGCCAACGCATCGTGGCGGGCGGGCGCACGGTCAAGAATGTGCAGGGCTATGACTTGACCCGCCCGTTTGTGGGCAGCTTCGGAGCGCTGGGCACGGCAGAGACAGTGACGCTTCGCCTTCGCCCCGGCCTGAGCATGCGGCACGTTTCGGCCCCCGGCACACTAGACACGCTGCCCGAATCTGCCGCCCGTTTCGTGTGGCAACACGGCCCCACCCTTCACCTCCTGCACTTTGGCCCCGCCCGCACAGTCGATCTCGCTGTGTCGGCTTTGCCGGGTGCGGCTGAAGTGACGGCTCCCACTGACCTGAACACTTTTTTCCCAGACGGCATCGGTTTGGGACTCGGCGGCCCACTCCACGATTTCCGTACCAAGCGCCTCGGCCAAAGCTGGGTCAGTGGGGGAGAGATGCCGTCCGTTCCGGCGCTGTTTGCAAGGCTGGCGGCGAGTTTGTAAGCCGTCCCGGTTGGGTCGCTGTAACTGTCAGCTTGTCTAGCATTCCCCCAAATGGGGGCGGTATGCTGCGGCCCATGCCTAAATTCAGCACCCTCACAGCCCCGCTCCTGCTTGGCGCGGCGTTGGCGACTGCAACTGGTTTTTCGGCGGCAGGCGCACAGACTGTCGACCTGCGTATCATGGAAACCACCGACCTGCACACCAACGCGCTTGGGTACGATTATTACCAAGATAAGCCCACCGGGGAATTCGGCTTCGAGTACACCGCCACCCTGATCCAGAATGCCCGCAACGAAAAGCGCAATACGCTGCTGTACGACAACGGCGACCTGATTCAGGGCAATCCGTTGGGCGATTACGTGGCAAAAATCAAGCCGCTGGCAGCGGGCCAACTTCACCCGATGCACGCCGCCATGCGGGTGCTGCGTTACGACGCGGGCAACCTCGGCAACCACGAATTCAACTACGGCTTGCCCTTTTTGCAGGGCATCCTGAAGGCCGCGCCCATGCCCTACGTGAGCGCTAACGTGTATGCCACCGACGCCGACACCAACCCTGACAACGACCCCAACGCCTTCACGCCTTACGTGATTCAGCGCAAACTGGTCTACGACACGACGGGCCGCCCGTACATCATCAATGTGGGCGTCATCGGTCTGCTGCCGCCGCAGATTATGCAGTGGGACAAGGCCAACCTAGAGGGCAAAGTCACCACCCGCGACATCGTGGAAACGGCGCGTAAATTCGTGCCCCAGATGAAGGCGGCGGGGGCCGATATTATCGTTACCATCGCGCATTCCGGCATTACTGCCGACTACCAACCGGGGCAAGAAAACGTCGCCACCGAACTGACCAAGATTCCGGGCATCGACGTGGTGCTGTCGGGCCACAGCCATCAAGAATTCCCCGGCCCGGTGTACAAAAGCATTCCCGGCGCAGACATCACCAAGGGCACCATCAACGGCAAGCCCGTGGTCATGGCCGGATTCTGGGGCAACGACTTGGGCATCATCGACCTGAAGCTGAATTTTGACCGCAAGGCCCAAAAGTGGACGATTCAGGACGGCGTGGCGAGCATTCGCCCCATCTGGGACAAGACCGCCAAGGCAAGCCTCGTGAAGCCCGACCCGCGCATTGCCGCCGCAGTGAAAGCCGCCCATGAAGGGACGCTGGCCTACGTGCGTGGCAAGGTGGCCGACCTGACCGCGCCGATCACGTCCTACTGGGCACTGACCCAAGACGATTCCAGCGTACAGTTGGTCAGCAACGCGCAAATTGCGTATGTGAAAGCAGCGTTGGCGGGCGGCCAATACGCCAATTTGCCCGTGCTGAGCGCCGCCGCACCCTTCAAGGCAGGCGGACGCAGCGGCCCCAGCTACTACACCGATATTCCCGCCGGAACGTTGGCGATCAAGAATGTGGCCGATCTGTACGTGTACCCCAACACCGTTCAGGCCGTGTTGGTCACGGGTGCACAGGTGCAGGAATGGCTGGAACGCGCCGCCGGGCAGTTCAAGCAAATAGACCCCAGCAAAACCGAACCGCAAGCGTTGGTCAATGAGGCGTTCCCCACCTACAACTTCGACATCATCGACGGCGTGACCTACGAAATTGACGTGAGCCAACCCGCCCGCTACGACACGGCAGGCAAGCTCGCCAACGCCAACGCCCGCCGCATCAAGAACCTGCAATTTGGCGGCAAGGCCATCGACCCCGCCGCGCAATTCGTGGTCGCCACCAACAACTACCGCGCGTCGGGCGGTGGCTCTTTCCCCGGCCTAGACGGCAAAAACATCATCCTTCAGGCCCCTGATGAAACCCGTCAGGCCCTCATCGGCTACTTTACGCAGCAACAAACGGTGAACCCTGCCGCCGACGGCAACTGGAAGCTGACCCCCATCCCCGGCGCGACGCTACTTTACGCCACCAGCCCAAATGCAGCTAAGGCGCTGCCTGCTGGGGCGACTCTGCTCCGTACCCGCGAAGATGGCTTCGCAGAGTACACGATCAAGTTCTGATCTACAGCATTTGTCATCATAATGACCGAGCGAAGCGAGTGAATTTGACCGAGCAGGACGGAGAATGGAGCCACCGAAAGTCTCTTTTTTCGGTGGCTCCATTTGGAGAACTGCTCTAGAGGTCAACAACAACTCCCCGCCTGTGATGGGCGGGGAGCTTTGTTTATTGCCTGATTTACTTGGAGGTCGCGCCTTCCTTGGTCGTCACGTTGACCGTTGCGCCCTCGTAGAACTCCACCACTCCGGTCACCAGATCTTGAACCAAGTAAGACTGGCGAAAAGTCCCGGCTTGGGCAAAGGTCACTTTGTTGCTGATGGTGCTGCTCCTGGGCAACTGGGTATTGATACTCGTTAGAGTAGGAATCTCGGTGCCCAGGCCCAGCCCAATAGAGCTGTATTCCAAGCGCAGGACGCGGGTATCGTTCAACGTCGTTCCAGAGAGCGCCCATGTTGCCGAGGCGGGCGTAAATTTGCTGGAGGAACTCTCTTCGGTGGTGGTCACCAAGTTGCCTAAATTGGCGATACCTGCGGCATTCCGCCTCACTTCTACCCGCATTTCTTTGATGTTGCTGTTGCCTGCCGCATCGGTTGCGGTGGCCCGCATCACGTAATTGCCGTCCGGCACAAACGGTTGAGAGTCGATCAGGACGCCCGTATTGAAGACCCGGTAGAACAACCCAGCCGCGCCAATGGGCAGATTGAAGTTGTAGGCTACAGTATTACAAACCTGTCCAGCCAGAACTTCTGTTGGATTACAGACGAATTGCAACTGAACTTGATTGATACTGTCGCTGTCGCTGACCTGAATGGCGACGGCGCTCTTACGGGTCAGTACGGGCCGTTTCTGCGGATCAATGGGGTTTCCATAGAAGGCGGGCAAAATGATGTTGAGTGCAGGTGAGAGGTCGACCTTACTCAAGTTGCTGACGGTATTGGCTGTAGAAAGCTCGCGGGGTGTGGCTTCGCCGGACAACTGCACATTCGTTTTGGCCCGGATCGTATAGTTCCCATTCACGTATTCAGTCGCGTTAAAGTCCACCGTCGTTCTGGCCTGCCACAGGCCGGGATTGACGGGCTCAACCATAACGTCGCGCGTAGTCACCAATTGCCCACGGGAATCTATGACTTCAATGACGATGCTGTTCGTCACAAAATTGAAAGCGGTGTTGTTTTGCCGAATCTGAACCACGACTTCGCTGGGGCCGGAGACGGAACCGCCCGTAGTCGGGGAGGTGATAGAGATTGTCGGAGCGACCTTGTTGGCGACTTGAACGGTGGTCACGGTACTCTGCCCACGCTGATTGTTGGTGTCTATAGCTATCGCGCGGAGGGTCAAGGCCCCGTCTGGGAACTTGGTGGTATCTATGTTGAAGGTGGCGTTCTCGCGGTTGGCCGTGTAGGTCGTCGTATCTACGATGCCTTTGGAATCCGTGACTTCCAGAATCAGCTGCCGCACCGTGACACCTGCGGACACCCCCGCCGACACGTTGATACTCAAAATGCTGCTGTAAGGCTGCGGCCCCGTGTTGTTCACGATAATAACAGGTGCGGGTGCGCTGGCTTCCTGAGTAGCCCGCAGGGTAAAGGTGCGGCTGACGGTGGAACTGGTGTTTCCAGCGGCGTCGGTGGCCGTAAACTGCACGCTGTAGGTTCCGGGCCTGCTGGGCGTAAACGGCGTGGAGTAGCTGCCGCCCGCCTGTTGCCCCAACACGGTGGTGGTGCCGTCTGGGTTGGTAACCGTCGCACTGATGCTCACCACGCTGCTCAGTCTGTCGGTGGCCGTGCCGCTGATCGTGATAGGCGCGGTACTAAATTCTTGCCCCGCCGTCGGGCTGGTCACGTTCATATCAGGCGGCGTCTGATCCACCGTGATGCTGATGCTGCTCTGGCTGGTGTTCCCCAGCGGGTCGGTGCCAGTCGCCACCAACTGATGGGGGCCTTCGCTGAGCGCGGCGGGCGCGGGGCCACCGTCTACCGTGTATGTGGGGGTCAGCGTACCGAACACGGCGTCGGTGGCAGTGGCCGTTAGGGTGGGTGCGGCGTTGTTGGTCACCAAGCCGTTCAGGGGCGTCGTCCACGCCACCACAGGCGCGGTTTTATCGACAAATACGCTGATCTTGGGCGCATTCACGGTGCCCACATTGTCGGTAAAGCGCACAGCCACGTCATGCAGGCCGTCATTGAGCGTATCGAAGTTGAAATTGAACGTGGGGTTGCCTGCGCTCTGGGTTTCGGTGGCCACAACCGTGTTGTCGACCAGCAGTTCTGCCGACTTGAGGCCGCTGACAGCGTTGGTGGTGGCGCTGGCCCGGACATTCAGGTAGCCGCGCACATAGTCGCGCCCCGACTGATTGACCGTTTTGCCCTGAGGCGCGGCGGCAGGCACAGACACGGTCACGGCCTGCGGCGTAATGACGCTGCCCGATTGCAGTTTCACGCCGCTGACCAAGGTGCTGAGGCTGGTATTGCCCGCTTTGTCGGTCACTTCGGCCCGCAGTTCGTAGGCGGTGCTGTCGGTCTTTTGCGGATACCAAGGCAGGCTGCCGCTGGCCGTCAGGGTGCCCACGAACTCTTCGTTGCCTGTGGCGGGTTTGGCATACACCGCGATAGACGCTACGCCGCTGCCAATGTCCTGTGCCTGCACCGCTACGCTGATGGGCGCGGCAGTAAAGTTTTGGTTGGCGGTGGGGCTGGTGATCTGGACTGTCGGAGAAGTGCTGTCTGCCGTCACGCTGATGGCCACGCTGGTTCGGTTGCCCGCGGCGTCACTGGCAACGGCAGTCAGTTGGCGAGGCCCGTCGGCCAGATTCACCTGTACACCGGCGGTAGCGGCGTCCACGTCCGTTACAGCGTTGCCGTCCACGAGGTAACTGACGGTGCCTTCGTTGCTGGTGGCGTTCAGGGTCACGCGGCCCTTGGTCACGCTGCCTGCCGCCGGGGACTGCCACGTCACCACAGGGGCGGTGTTGTCTACGGTCACTGTGGCGGTTTTTTCGCCGGAGCGCCCCACGTTGTCCGTCACCACGGCCCGCAGGGTGTGTGCGCCGTCGCTGAGTTTGGTGGTGTCGAGGCTGAAGGTGTAGCGGCCATTCACGCCCGCGCTCTGTGCGCCGAGGCTGGTGCTGCCGTCGAGCAGTTCTACTTTGGCAATGCCGCTGCTGGGAGCCGCGTCGGTGGCGTCTACGGTCACGGTTTGCGTGCCGCGCAGGGTTCCGGCGGGCAGGGCTATGGCCGTTACGGTGGGATCGGTGGCGTCGGTGCTGCTGAGCTGTACCCGGACGCCCGTGACCGTGCTGAGGCTGGTGCGGCCTACCTTGTCGGTGGCGGTAGCGGTCAGGGTGTAGGTGCCGTTCATGGGTGCCCAGATCACGTCGCCCGACGCGCCTTGCAAGCTGCCCACGCGGGTCACTGCGCCGCTGGCGTCGGTGGCCGTCACGTCTATTTTTTCCACGCCGCTGCCCGAATCGGTGGCGTTCACTTTCACGGTCACGGGGTTGGCGGTAATGTTCTGGCCTTGCTGCGGGCTGGTGAGCTGCACGCTGGGGTTAGAGCTGTCTACCGTGACGGTTTTAGAGAGCGAATACTGTTTGCCGCCGTCGGTGACTGTGGCGGTCAGCACCTGCTTACTGCCGTCGGCGCAATCGGCCCCCAGCGTCCAGATGTTGCCTACCACCGTACCGCAGGTGGCCGAATAGGTCAGGGTGCCCGTCACGTCCTGTCCGTTGCGGGCGGCGCTGGCCCGCAGATTCACGCTGCCGTTGCCGCTCACGAAATCGGCGGCGGGGGTGAGCCACGTCAGGGTCGGAGGCGTGGTGACCGTTCCGCCGCCCTCTCCGGTGCTGGCAGCCAAGAAGGTCAGGTTGACGGTGCGGCTGATGCCGAAGCCCACGCTGTCTATGGCCTGAATGGTCACGGTGACGGTTCCGGCGGTGCGGGCCGTGCCGTCCGCATTTTTGCTGAGGTCGGCGTTCACCGAACCCGTTCCGGTGGCCCGCACCGTGCCGTTTTCCAGAATCCGTACAGTCACGCTGGCGGGCGTATTGGCCGCGTCGCCCCGCGTATCGCTGGCCCGCACCACGAGGGTCGCGGCGTCGCCCACCGTAAAGGTGGTGGCGCTGGCCGCAGCCGTGCCGTTCAGGGTCACGCTGTTCAGCACGGGCGCGGCGTTGTCTATCAAGAAGGGAACGTTGACGGTGGTGGCGAGTCCTGCATCGTCGGTGGCGACGACTTTGGCCGTGTGCGCGCCGCCCGTCAGTGCGGGAAGGCTGAGGGTCATGCGGCTGGCGGGCGTCAGTTCGGTCTCGGGGCCGCCGTCGATGCTGTACACCACTTTCTTGACGCTGCCTTCCAGATCGGAGGCCGTGACCAAGAGTTGACCGCCGCTGGCGATATAGGTGCCAGCCGTAAGCGCTGTTCCAGCCTCAGTTTTGATACTGACTTCCGGCGCGGTGTTGCTGCCGGGGGCAGGCGCACCTCCGCCGCCGCAGGCCGTGAGGGCGGCAGTGAGCAGCCACAACACGGGGCTACGCTGAGGCGAAAAGCTGCGGGCCAAAACAGAACGTGCTGGATTCATTCTTCAACTCCGGTGTCACTGATACGGAAAACGGGGATAGGCGCTTTGACGACGGGCAGGGTCTGACTGCGGCCCAGATCGTCCACGATGTTGAAAGTGACGTTCATAGAGAGGTTGGCCGGGCACGGGCCGTTGATACAGTCGTCCGTTGCCGTTTCGCCAATTCGCGGCGTCAGGAGTTGAATGGTGCCCGCGTTGTTGGCGGTGGGGAAGGTCTGCTGGCGGGTGTATTCCACCTTATTCACAAACGTGCAGGTGTCGGGGTCGAGGGCAGCATTCACGGTGCCGTCAGCCGCTTTACAGGCGTATCCCTGCCAGAGGCGGTCACCGAAGTTCTGCACGTACTGGCCGCTGGTATCGGCGTAGCGGTTGCCGCTCTCATCGTTGACGGTAATCTGGGCGCTCATGATCTTGCCGCCCACGCTGCCCGCCCGAGTGATAAAGGTGACCTGCGGCTGGTTCATCACAAAGAGGCTTTCAATCCGCTTGAGTTGTCCGCTGGTCTTGTCGAACACGCGCTTGATCGTGACGTCGATGCGTGCGCCGGACACGCTGGCCTGAGAAGAAAACTGCGAACCGGTGACGCTGCCGCAGGAGGCCAGCAGCAGGGGCAGGGCGAAGAGGGCGGAGGCGGCTAAAGATCGGTTGTTCATACGGGCTTTCATGCGGGCGCTCATACCTTGGGTCATTCGGTGTCCTCCGTCAGGGCAGCTTTTAAGGTGGGATTGAGGATGTAAAAGGCGAGACGTTTCATGCCTGCTAAGAAATCGACGTTTTCAATGGTGACGTTGCGCCACTCCTCGCCGGGTTCGCTGACGCCGCCGCGTTCGGTGGTACGCGGCTGAATGACCACCGGAGCAAAATTCAGGATGCCGCGCACGCCCGCGTCTACGAGTGCCTGCGCGGCGTCTTGGGCGCGGTCAGGTGGAACGGCCAAAAAGCCCATGTCTACCGGTGTGGCACTCACGAAATCGCGCAACTGCTCGGTGTGCTGCACGCGCAGATCGCGGATCTGTTGGCCCACGATCTGCGGATTGACGTCAAAGAGGCCCACGTACTGAAAGCGGTAATCGCTAGCCCCCGGATAGTTGGCGATGGCTTGGCCTAGCCGCCCCATGCCCACGATCACCACGCTCCACGTGCGGTTCAGGCCCAGCACGCGCACCAGTTCACGCTTCAGAATCGGCACGGTGTAGCCCATGCCGCGTGTGCCGAAGCGCCCGAAATAGGCGAGGTCTTTGCGAACCTGAAAAGCACTGACTTGGGCGCGTTCGGCAAGGTCGTTGCTGCTGGTACGGCTCACGTCCTGCGTTTCCAGTTGCTCCAAAATGCGCAAGTAGGTCACGAGGCGGCTGATGGCGGCGGTGGGAATATCGGCCATAGCTTCAGCGCACCCGGAACGAATCGAGGCCGCTGCTGCTCAGGCGTTCCTCGGCGCGGGTCAGGGCGTCGCCGCTGAAGGGGCCGACCAACACAGTGACCTTGCGGCCTTCGGGCGCGTTCACGGTGGGCGCGAAGCCCTGTTCACGCAGCGTGCCCACCAAATTCTGTGCGCCTTCTACCCGGTCAAACGCGCCGACTTGCAGGTACACCGGGCCAGTGGGAGCGGGCGCGGCGGCTTGGGGCGTGGGGGTTGCGGGTGCGGGCGTCACGGGTGCCGCCGGGGCGGGTGCGGTACTTTCGGTGGTGCTGGGAGTGGTCGGGGCCGGAGTGCTGCCGCTGACCGTACCTCCCGTCAGGCTGCGGTTGCGGGGCGGATACAGGATGGCGCCGGGGTAGGCCCGCTGCACGTCGGCCAATGCCTGACGCGCGGTGGCTTCATCGGAAAACGGGCCGATTTGGGCCACCACTTCGGAGCCGAGGTCGATGGCATACACGCGGTAGCCGAGGCCGCTGACGCCCGCCGTGCGGCTGTTGGCGGTGGCCTCCGAAGAAAAGGTGCCGAGGCTGATGCGGTAATCGGAGCGCAGAGGCGTGCGCGTTTCGCTGGTGGCGACGGCCCCGCCAGTGCGGGCAGCGGGGGAGACCGGGGCCACAGGATTGGTGGTGGCTGGATCGGTGGTGGCTGCGGGCGTGCCGGGCTGGGCAGCGGGCGCGGCTTCCACAGGCGTAGTTTCTATGGGGGCCGCCACAATCGTAGGAATATCGTCCAGCGACGTGGTGGGCGTGGTGGCACCTGCGTCCGGCGTGGCTGGGGTGACTGGAGTGGTGGTGGGAGCCGTAGCCGTTTCGGGCGTGGCGGTTTCCGGTGCCGCCGGAGTGGTGGCGGGCGTCTGTGGAGCGGGCGTCTGGGCCTGCTCGGTGGCGGGAGGAATCTCCGCCTCAGCTTCTGTGGGCGCTGAAGTGCTCGCGGCTGGATTGCTCGCGGTTGGATTGGCAGGGGCTGGGTCAGTGGCCGCTGGGGCAGGTGCGGGCGTGATGGTGGCCGTGCCGGGTGCAGCGGGAATCTCGGTGCTTTCTGCGGGCGTGGTGGGGGCGGGTGTGGTTGTAGGTGCGGGCGTATTGGCCGTGTTCCCCGAACGTTGCCCGAACAGCAGCACGCCGAAGCCGCCCAGCAGCAGCAGCACCAGCAGACCGATCAGGAGGTCAGGCCAGCGGGGGGCGCTGCGTTTGTTGCTTCCATTGCCGCCGTTCCCGCTGCCGTTCGTTTGCGGCGAGGTCATTTCAGGGCCGCCACAGCGCGGGTGTTGCCCAAGTTGGCCGCCGTTTTCAGGGCCTGCCTCGCCTCACTTTCGCGGCGCTGGGCACGCTGGGTCACGCCCAGCAGATACCAGCTCTCGTCGTTTTTGGGGTTGTCGCTGACCAGTCCGCGCAGCACGGCTTCGGCTTCCGGGTAGCGGGCGCTTGCCAGCAGGGCCGAGGCCAGATTTTGGCGGGCATTCACGGTGGGTTCCAGCTTCACGCTTTCGCCCAGTGCCGTGGCCGCACCCGCGTAGTCCTTCAGGGCGTAGTGGCTGAGGCCCAGCCAGAAATAGGTGTCGGCGTTGGCGGCCCGCAGGGCGCTGGAGCGCAGGGCGGCGCGGGCTTCCGGGTAGTTGCCCTGACGGTAGGCGGCGATACCCTGCACGTACTGGGCGCGGGCCAACGTCGCGGCTTCGGGAAACAGTCTGATGGCGGCCACCGCGTCGGCAAATGCCCCTGCATTCTGGCCCAGCGTCAGGCGCACGGCGGCCAGATCGGTGCGGTAGGCGGCGTTTTTGGGAGCCAGCCTGACGGCGTTCAGGTAGGCGGTGAGTGCGCCGGGGCGGTCATTGCGGGCCACCCGCAGTTCTCCGAGGCGGGCCAAGATAGAGGCAGAACGGCCATCGGTGTCGGCGGCAGCCTGCGCGGCCAACACGGCCCCACGGGTGTCGCCGCCCGCACTCAGCAGGTTGGCCTTGCGGAGCAGCAAGCTGCCGCGGGCCGCTCCGGCAGTCACGCGGGCCGTGGCGGCGTCCAGTTCCCGAATGGCGCGTTCAGACAGGCCCTGAGCCACATAAATGTCGGCGATCAGCAGCACGATGTCCGCCCGCGCAGGTTCGCGCTGCATCAGGGCGTAGGCTCCGGGCAAGGCCTGTGCGCCCTGTCCGGCCAGCGTTTGCGCCTGCACGAGCCGGAACTGCACGGCGGTGTCGTCGGGCGCGAGGGTGGCAATTTCGGTCAGGGTGGTGACCAACGCCGGGTAAGCAGCGGCGCGGGTCTGTTCGGCTGCGAGGGCGTCCAGCACCTGCCGCTGCACCGTCAGGGCTACCCGGCCACGCGCAAGGGTTGCCGCGCTGCCGTACAGCCGCAGGGCATCGTCGTAGCGGCGCTCGCGGGAAGCAATGACGCCAAGGTTGTATGGCCCCTCGAAGCGGTCAGGAGCCAGCAGACTCAGCTGCGTAAACTCGAAGTTCGCGCCCTTGAAATCGCCGAGGGCAAACAGGGCCAAACCGAGGCCGAAATGAGGCTCCGGCTGGGCATAATTCTGGGCGATCAGGGCCTCGAATCCAGCGCGGGCCTGCGGATATTTGCCCTCTTTGAGAAGGCTCTGGCTGGCCGACAGCTGTGTGGTCTGGGCCGGGGTGAAGGGCGTCGGGGCGGGCACGGCGGGTAACGCTACCGCTGCGGCCTGTTGGGCGTTTTGTACCGTCTGGGCGGCGTTTTGTGCCGATTGCAGGGCCGAGCCGAGTCCGCCCGAAGTGCCCTGCTGAAGAGTGTTCTGAATACCGATGCTGGTCGTGGTTTCGATCAGCGTCTGCCCCGCCGCGCTCGAGGTGAGGGCGAGCAGCAACAATGTCAAGGCCGGGCGAGTGGATTGCGTCACTTAAGAGCCTCCTGAGAGTCGGAAACGAATTGAGCCTAATCATCCGGTTCTTTCCAAACCCTTACTTTTGCAAGGGTACAGTGCCTGAAGAAGACAGGTGGGCTGAACTGCGCTGGGCGCACCAAATTGTCTCATGACTGAGAGGCCAGAGTGGTGGGAGAGCCGCTGGGTTTCTCACAGCGCGGCGGCTCCTGCGTGAGAAACCTCCCCCAGTCACGTAAAGACCGCCCATTGTATGAAGATGGGCGGCCCAGCACAGTAGAAAATGAAAGGTAATTTTACGCGCTCGCTGCACTCCCGGTCACGGCGTCGGGGCGCTTGAGGGCCAGTTGCCCGCAGGCCGCGCCCGCATCCTTGCCGCGAGAACGGCGCACGCTCACGTCCACGCCCCGTGCTTCCAGTTCATCGTAAAAAGCCTGAATCTCGGCTTCGGTGCTGCTCTCGAACCCCGATCCATCCCAAGGGTTCATGGGAATCAGGTTGACGTGACTGACAAGGCCGCGCAGCAGTCCGGCCAGTTCGCGGGCCTGCCACAACTGGTCGTTCACGCCGCGCAGCATGGAGTATTCAAAGGTCACGCGCCGCCCGGTGGTCGCCTGATATTCCCGCGCCGCCGCCATGATTTCCACAATAGAGTTGCGGTGTCCGGTGGGAATGATGCGCTGGCGGGTTTCCTCGTCGGGCGCGTGCAGGCTGATGGCGAGCTTGATGCCCAGATCATCCTCGGCAGCGAGGCGGCGAATGCCTTTGGGCAGACCCACCGTGCTGAGGGTCACGCGCCGTTTGCTCATGCCGAGGGCCTGCGGGTGCAGCAAAATCCGGGCGGCCAGCATGGTGTGATCGTAGTTCAGCAACGGTTCGCCCATGCCCATGAACACCAGATTCCGCAGTTCACGGGGCGCGATGCCCTCGCCGCCCGCGACTGCCAGCACTTGCCCCACGATTTCGCCGGGGGTCAGGTTGCGGCCAAAGCCCATCGCGCCCGTGGCACAAAAGGCGCACTTGGCGGGGCAGCCCACCATCGTAGACACGCAAATGGTGCGGCGATCCAGGTAGGGCATATACACCGCTTCCATCTGCCGCCCGTCGTGCAGAGTAAACAGGTATTTCACCGAGCCGTCGGTGCTGCGAACCGTTTCTATTTCACGGAACGGATTCAGTGCGTATTCTTCGCCCAATGTGGCACGCAGGTCGGCGGGCAGGTTGGTCATGGCTTCAAAGCTGCCCGCGCCCTGAACAAACACCCACTCCAAGAGCTGCCGTTTTCGGAAGCCTTCGAGGGGGTAAGAATCGGGGTGGAGGTCAAGCAGTAAACGCATCCGGCCAGTTTACGGGGTTGCGGCGATTGGGGGCAAGGAGTTGAGGCACGTTAGAGAGTCGGGGAGGCGCCCCCTCTTTCCCCTGCCCCTGCTTCCGCGTCAGGCCCGCCCTTCCGCCCCTGCCAATCTCACCACCGCTTCCAGTGCCACTTGCACCATCCGGTCTACGCCAGCAGCCAGCACATCGTCGGGCACCAATTGGGGATCGCCTATATCGTTGCTGCACGCGGTGAGGCAAGCGGCCCGAAGGTTATGGAGGGCAGCCACCAAGAAGATCGCGCTGGCTTCCATTTCGAAGCCCAATACGCCGCGCGATGCCCACAGGCGGGCGTGTTCGGGCGTGCTGGCGTAAAAGGCGTCTTCGGTCATCACGAGGCCGATATGGTGCGGGGCAGCCAAAGCGCGGGCCGCGTGTGCGGCGGCCTCCACAACCTCGAAGCTGGCGGCTGGGGCGTAGGGAGCGCCGCCCAGCAGTTGGCGGGTGGTGCCGTCATTGGGTACGGCGGCGGTGGCAATCACCAGATCGCCGGGGGCCACCGCCGGGGTCGCGCCGCCCAGTGTACCCACCCGGATCAGGGTTTTGGCCCCCAGCCGCGCCAATTCTTCGGTCACGATAGCTGCGCTGGGGCAGCCCATTCCGGTGGTTTGCACGCTCACGCGCACGCCCTTGTACGTGCCTGTGAACCCCAACAGTTGGCGGTGGCTGGTGTACTCGGTCACGTCCTCTAAATATGTGGACGCGATATGGCGGGCGCGGTTAGGGTCGCCGGGCAACAGCACGTAGTCGGCCACGTCGCCCGGCTGGGCACGAACATGAATCTGGCTCATAGAACAGAGTATAGAGAGGGAGACCTTCATCTGACCCGGCACGAGGCCCCGCGCCGCCGGAGGAGCGGCTGGAGCTGATTTTCCTTGGTGGATGAACAACGACTAAGTGGCACACCCATGAGAGAGTTCTCATGAAGCCGAAGCCTGAACACTCTGACAGGTTTCTCATCTGAACCGTTAAAGCTAGCGCTGCCAACACAAAAATTACTCTCATGTCGGAGGGCTTGTTTATCACGCCCCTCTTATATTCGTGAACTTTCAGTCAGTTAGGCAAAATCCTTTCAATTGCAGCGCAGTGAACAGTCTGATTGTTCATAGGCCACTCACGCCGACTGCCTACGGTATGCACAGGCAGGGAGGCGCTCCGCGTTCCCGTGCGCCATTTTTTTCTTCGTCCTCAGTCCCCATTCAAGGAGAACCACCATGCGTAACACCTTCATTTTGTCTTCCCTGCTCGCTCTCGGCCTCGGCATGGCCAGCGCCCAGACCGATACCGCCGCACCTGCAACCCCCGCAGCCCCTGCAACCGCCACCCCCGCGACCACCGCTGCTCCTGCACAGGTCGTGCAGTTTACCGATGTCCCCGCAGGCCACTGGGCCAAAGACGCCGTTGACCTGATCGTGCAGCGCGGCCTGATTCAGGGCTTCCCCGACGGCACCTTCCGTGGCAACGAGAGCCTGACCCGTTACCAAGCCGCACTCGTGTTCTACCGCCTGCTGCAAAGCGGCCAGCTCAGCAACTCCAGCCTGAGCGCCACCGACCTCGCCACCATTACGGCTGGCATGCAGGAAGTCAGCACCGAGCTGGCCGCCATCAGCACCCGCGTAACCGATCTGGAAGCGTTGACCACCGAACAGCAGGCCCGCATCACGGCGCTGGAAGGCCGCATCGACGCGCTGGGTACGCCCGCCGCCAACGCTGCTGGCGCAGACACCACCGCGCTGACTGCCCGCATCGACGCGCTGGAAGCTGCCATCCGTAACATTCCTGCTGGCCCCGCTGGCCCTGCTGGCGCAACCGGCCCTGCTGGCCCCGCTGGAGCCGCCGCCGACACCGCCGCTCTGGCCGCCCGTATCGCTGCCCTCGAAGCACGCGCCACCACGACGGGCAGCACCACCGGCACCGTGACCACCACGCCCAGTACTACCACCCCAGCGACGCCCCCCACCACTGTGGTCATCGGCAACACCGATACCGTCGTGGACGCCGTTCGCAGCACCAACCTGTACGCTGGCGTCAGCGTCGGCGCTCAGAACACCCAGGGCAATGACCCCTGCTACCTCCTGAACTCCAGTGGCCGCGCCGTCAACTTCTGCCTTTCCGGTGGTGCGATGGTCGGTGCCAACAACGTGATCGGCCCCGTCGGTGTGCGCCTCGCCGCCGAGTACGTCCCCGGCAAGAACGGCTTCAACGCCGACATCAATGCCACCTACAGCCTGAACAACGGCAGCAACATCACGCCTTACGTCGGCGCAGGCTTGGGCCTCACCAGCAGCCGCACCCGTGCAAACGCCAACGCGAGCGCCAGCGACATCTACGCCAACGCTCTGGCCGGTGTGGACTTCCGCGTCACCGACAGCATCACCGCCTTCGTCGAAGCCGATGGCCGCTACTACCTCAGCAACAAGGGCGCAGGCACGGGCCTCGCTGGCACCGCCGCTACAGATCGTGGCTTCGGCGGCACCATCAAGACCGGCCTGAAGTTCTTCTTCTAAGCCTAAATCTCTCCACAAATTGGGAACCTCGAAAGGGGTTCTCTTTTTTTGGCTGGAGCGCGGCAAGCGGTCTAAGGGTCTGAGGAAAGCCAACTCTTCGGCGCTCATTCGTTTTTGCATCAGCCCTATACGGCCAGATTCAGTGGCCAGCGATCAGGACTGATCCAGTTCCGGGCTACCCGAAGAGACGACTCTTTCGCGTCCTCACCTTCCCGCCCTGTACACTCTGCCCTGTGAAAACCCATCATGTTCAGGTCGGCACCGTTTCGCGGGAGTTGCCTATCGTCGAAGTCGCGCCCGGCGTCAGCGTGGCGCTGTTCAATATGCTTGGCGACACCGAAGTCACCGAGGCGGCAGGGAGAGCGCTAGCCGCACTGATTCCCGCAGACGTGGATATTCTGGTCACGCCGGAAGTCAAGGCGCTGTCGCTGGCGCACGTGATCAGCCGCGAGTCGGGCAAGCCGTACATCGTGATTCGCAAAACCCAGAAGCCGTACATGGTTGACCCAGTGGTACGCGAAGTGGTCAGCATCACCACAGGCAAGCCGCAAACGCTGGTGCTGGACGGCTTCGACGTGGAAAAAATCCGGGGCCGCAAAGTTGCCATCGTAGACGATGTGGTCAGCAGCGGCGGTACGCTGCACTCCATCTCGCAGATTATTCAGGAAGTGGGCGGCGAGGTGGCCGCCGTGATCGCCGTGTTCACCGAGGGGCAGGAGCGCCCCGAAGTGACGGCGCTGGGGCATCTGCCACTCTTCACCTGACCTGCCGACTCAACATCTGACGCTGCCCCGCTCCCGCCGCGCTACCCTGTGCGGGTGGAACAACTAAACGTAACTGTCGGGGCCGTTTCCCGTGACCTGCCTACCGTGCGCGTGGGAAGCACCGGGCGCGTGCCACTCGTAGAATTTATTGGCGACCCGGAATTTACCAACGCGGTGGCCGCCGAAATGGTGGCGCTGATTCCCGCCGGAACAGACATGCTGCTGTCGGTGGTCACCAACGCCCTGCCACTGGTACACGAGCTGAGTGACCGCAGCGGCATTCCGTATGTGGTGGTACGTAAAAAGCGCCGCACCTATATGCAAGACCCACTGATCGTAGATGTTCCGAGCATGACCATGGGCGTGTCGGAAACGCTGTGGCTGGACGGCCCGCACGCCGCACGCCTGAAGGGCAAGCGCGTCACGATTGTGCAGGACGTGATCGCCAGTGGCGGCACTGCTCAAGCGTTGGCGCGGCTGACGGAGCGGGCGGGCGGCACGGTCAACGGCTTCTTGGCGGCCTTCAAACAGGGGGAGACGACTGTGCCGCTCCACTTTTTGCAGGAGTTGCCGAAGAGGATTTGATGGGTGGGGCCGTCTAAGGGTCTAAGAGTCGAGGGTCTAAGGTGGTGGGGCGGGGGCGCGGCGGAATTGCTCTCCAGCCCGCTCTAAAAGCCGTCGCTTTTGCACAGAAGTGGCAAAAGCGACGGCTCTAGCTGCTTGGGACTCTTTTCTTAGACCCTTGCCCCTTAGACTAGACCCTAGACCCTTTGACGCCTTCCTCCGCCCCACTGGACGACTTGCCCACCGCCTGCCGCACGATGTCGGGCAGGTAGTCGGGCAGCTTCAGCATGGGCAGGCCAAACGTGCTGCGGGCGGGTTCGTTGGGCGCGGTGTTGCCTTCTTTCAGCATGGCGTACTGGTCGGCGGTAATGGGCGGCTTGGGCAGAATCTGCATGGCAGGCACGGCCAGATTCATCAGGGCCAAGGGCACGGCCACGATGGGTTTCTTTTTGCCCAGCGCCGCAAGCTCCAGCTCCAGTAGGGCACGGAAGGTGAATTCGTCGGGGCCGGTGAGGGCGTAGGTTTGGCCCACGCTGGCGGGTAGTTCCAGCGCCCCCACGAAGGCCCGCGACACGTCCTGCACACTGACCGGGCGGAAGGGGAATTGCCCGTTGCCAATTTGCGGCACGATGGGCGCGGTGCTGACGAGTTCGCGCAAGACACGGCCAAAGAAGTCGTCTCCGACGCCAAAAATCAGGCTGGGCTGAAAAATGGTGAACGCCGCGCCGCTGGCCCTGACCAATGCCTCGGCCCGCGCTTTGGAGGTGCTGTAGCGGCTGGTGCTGTCTTCGCGTGCGCCCAGGGCACTCATATGGACGTAGCGTGCGCCGCGTGGCAGGGCGGCCAACACGTTGCGCGTGCCTTCCACATGCACCCGTTCAAACGTCTGCGTGCCCTGCTGCGTGATGATGCCCACCAGATGAATGACAGCGTCGGGGTTGGCCTGCCCTACGGCCCGCAACACGCTGCCGGGATCGGTCACGTCCAGCGTGATGCCCACCGCGCCCCCGCCGCCCGCCGCTCCACTGCGGCTGCCCGCGAACACCTCGTGGCCCCGGTCTTGCAACTCCCGCACCACTGCTTTACCTACAAATCCTGTCGCGCCTGTCACCAGTACCCTCATGCTTGTTCCTCCGTCGTGTTGGTCTGGATGTGTGGTGCAGCCGCCTGTTTGGCCGGGGGCGTGGCTGACCCGGAGACTCTGCTCGCCTCGGAGACTGCGCCCGCCTTGGAACCTGTGCCCGAGAGCCGCGCCAAAATGATCTGCGTGGCCTGAGCTGCATCTGGCCCAGCATAGATGCCGCCCAGCGTCTGTGCCAGTTCGGGGCGGGCATTGAGCAAGCCGCCGCCCAGAAACAGGGGCAAGTCCAGATCGTTCAGGTCAGGCCACTGGCCCCGTGTGGCGTCCAGTGCCCAGTCGCCGTTCATGGCCAGCAGCACGCCGTGCGCTCCCACCTGCCGCGCAAAAATAGCGAGATCGCCCAGCGGCGTATTGGCCCCCAGATACGTGACCCGCACCCCCCGGCGGCGCAGTACCAGCACCAGCATCATCAGGCCCAGTTCGTGCTGCTCGCCGGGAGCGCAGGCGGCCACCAGCAGCGGGCCAGTGCTGCTTTCTGCCTCCGAATCCAGCAGCGCCGTAATACGGGAACGCAGGAAGGCGCTGGCGTGATGCTCGTGGGCAATCGTGATTTCGCCGCGTGCCCACAGTTCGCCCACATTCACCAAGGCGGGGGCCATCACGCCCAGCAGCACGTCTTCTACAGACAAGTGCAGTTGCGCCTCGGCCAGAATGCGGCTGGCCCCGGCCATGTCGGGGGTCATCAGGGCACGCAGCAGCGCCCCCGACCACGCCTCGCCCGCCCGTTCGCGTTCGGCAGGCGACGTAGAGGGGTTGTCGGTGGGTTGGCCCTCTCCCGGCAAAAACCCGCGTACCGTCAGTTCGGCGGCGCGGCCTGCGGGTACGCCGTCGCGCAAAAAGGCCTGCATCACTTCTATGCGGGCCAGATCGTAAGGCGAATACAGGCGGTAGCCACTTTCGCTGCGGGCGGGCGACGGAAAGCCGTAGCGCCGCTCCCACTGCCGCAGCGTGACGGCCAACACCCCCGTGCGGGCCGAGACTTCGGACGCCGTAAACATGGCAGTCGAGTCCTGTTCCGGCGAAAGAGGTGGAGCGCCGGAATCGTTCATCGCCTCCCATCTTGACCGTTCCGGCGGCACTTGACCGTAAGCAATGCTGAGTTGGTCATGAGCCTGCTCTGACCATCAGGTCTCTTAAGACAGTTCTCCGAATTACGCCACCGAAAAAAGAGACTTTCGGTGGCTCTATTCTCCGTCCTGCTCGGTCAAATTCACTCGCTTCGCTCGGTCATTATTATGACAACTGCTGTAGGGTAAGCTTCAGACGAATTTTACTTGTCGGTGCCGGGCAATGGGTTGCTCCGCACCGGGCCGCCGTCTACGCCTCCGCTTCGGCTGGTGCCGAGGCCGCCCTCTGCGTCGCCGCCCAGATCGCTGTCGCCGTCGTTGTTGGGCGTGCCCTGACGGTCTTCAAAGTCGCTTCCGCCGAGGCGTCCATCGTCGAAGCCGGGCTGATCGTTGGCATTGCGGCTGTCGTCGTCCACATCGGCCCGCAGGATGCTTTCTACGGCCATCTTGTCTTGCAGGAGTTCGCCCGTCGTGCCTTCATCCACCAGTTCGCCGCGAGTCTCGGCGGATTGGCGGGCTTCTCTGGTCATGTCGTCGGTCTGGGCATTCTGGTCGTTGGTGGAATCGTCGTCGCGCTGGGTCATGCGTGCAGGCTAGTCCCGGTGAGTGGGCAGGCGCTGAGTCGGCCTTGATGAAATCTGAGCCTTGATGAAATTTGAGGAGGTGGGGCGGGGAAACTGGCGGGGAAGATCACCAACCCCATGTACAGGAAGACGACACCAGTCGCGCTCGCCCCGATTGGTACAGACCGCAGGGAGGGGAGTGAGCAACGCTAATGCTGTTCTGCACGTGACTCCGAAAAAATGGCGGCCCCTCATCAACATGCTTTCAGACCCTTGAACCCTCGGCCCTCAGACCGCCCCCAAACGCCGCTCGCCCGTGTCAGGATAGGCAGCATGACGATGATCGACGAATACGACTTCCAAAACGTGCAGCTTGACCAGCATGGCCCCATCGCCGTGCTGACGATTGCGCGGCCCAAAGCCTTGAACGCCCTGAACGGCGACACCCTCAGCGAGATTTCGCAGGCCCTCGACCTGATGATCGAAAACGCTGAAATCGGCGCACTGATCATCACGGGCAGCGGAGACCGGGCGTTCGTGGCCGGGGCCGACATCGCCGAGTTTTCCAGCATAGACGGCGTGTACGCGGGCCGCGAACTGTCCCTGTCGGGCCAAGATGTGATGCACCAGATCAGCAGCCTGCCCATTCCGGTCATCGCGGCCATCAACGGCTTCGCGTTGGGCGGCGGGCTGGAATTGGCGCTGGCCTGCGATATTCGGGTGGCGTCTCCCTTGGCCCGCCTTGGCCTGCCCGAAGTGTCGCTGGGTCTGATTCCCGGCTTTGGCGGCACGCAGCGCCTGTCACGCCTGATCGGCATGGGCCGCGCACTGGACATGATGCTCACCGCCCGTCAGGTCAAGGCCGAAGAAGCCCTGATGATGGGCCTCGTGAACTACGTGGCCGACGATCCCCTGATGAAGGCCCGCGAAGTGGCCGAGCAGATCCTGAAAAACGCGCCGATTGCCCTGTCCTTGGTGAAAGAAGCCGTGCGGCGCGGGCTGGACACCACTTTGGAGGGCGGCATGGAAATCGAAGCCGACCTGTTCGGCATGACCACCGCCACCAAGGATTTCCGCGAGGGCACAGCGGCTTTCTTGGCAAAACGTCCGGCAGATTTTCAGGGCGAGTAGGGTCAGTCTCAATCCGTTTCAGCTCTAGGACGTTCAGCCTCAATAAATCAGGATTCAAGCTCTTGTCAGACCAGTTGTGATGAAATGAGCGCCCGGTTCAGGCCGGGCCGTTTCTATTTCGACTCGTGTGCTACGCGCTGTGAACTGGGGTGGCTGGGCAAGGCGTAAGCGCCAGCAGGGGAGAACACAGATGAACGACGATTCCAAATTGCCCGTGCAAGACGCTTCAGATCAACTCGAATCCGCATCGGAAGCCAACGCGGGCGACGCCAAATTTACCCTGAGTGTGTCGGGCGGCAAGGTGCAGGACGTGGAAGGCAAACAGCCGGGGCGCGTGGTGGAATATTCCACGCCCCGTGTGAAGCTGATCGAGGAAGCGAATCAGGCCATCCGCCTTGATCTGGAGCCGTACCCCAGAGCGTTGGCCGCCTACAACGCCCTCCGCAGCGACCCGGAAGCGTTGGCGCACTGGGACATGGCGAATTACATCACCATGAGAAAGCTCGGCTACAACGATCACGGGCGCGTGCACGCCTTTATTACCGGGGCGGCCAGCCTCGCCATTACCGAACTGCTGCTGGACGCTGGCGTGAAGACCGACATTATGGAATCGGGGGTGGGCGACGCCGAAGACGTATTTCTGACCATCATTCTGGGCACGATGCTGCACGATATCGGCAACCAAGTTCACCGGCAGGGCCATGAGGCGCACGGGGTGGCGCTGGCCCTGCCGATCCTTGACCGCATCATGGGGCCGCTGTACGCCGATCCGTTCAAGCGCACCAAAGTTCGGGCTTTTATTCTGGGGGCCATCAACTCCCACGACCTGAATCCGGCTCCGCTGACCTTAGAAGGCGGCATCGTGGCTGTGGCCGACGGCACCGATATTACCAAAGGCCGGGGCCGCAAGGCGTTCAATCTGGGCAGCGTCGATATTCATTCCATCAGTGCGCTGGCCGTCGATCAGGTGGTCATCGAGCGGGGCCGCCATATGCCCGTGCTGATCAGCGTGACCATGAACAATTCCGGCGGTATTTTTCAGGTGGAAGAAGTGCTGGCCCCCAAGGTGATCCGCACGCCCATGCGGAAATACGTAGAACTGCGGGCCACCACGCGCCCGCAAGGCGACGAACAGATTTTGTCGCGGGTGCGGTTGGACGGCGACCATTTCGTGATGGATCTGGAAAGCGGCGAAACGGTGGCCGTAGAAGTACAGGACAGCCAGAAGAAAATGCAGGACGCCGTGACCCAGAATTTGGGAGTGGGCGTGCAAAACCGCTAGTGTAAATTGAGCTAGGGGTAACTCTGGAACGTGGCCTGAATGCCTTGTGCTTGATTGGTTCTGGTGTGTGGCGACTGTAATTTCAGGGCAAAAACAGGGTTCAAATGAAGAGGCGGCGTGCATGATAATTTTGCACGCCGCCTAAGCGTGTTCGCTAAAGCCTCTATGGATGCCCTCTGGCTCGGTTCCCACCCGATCTCCACCCCACTGCGCCGTATACTTGCCCACAATGAAGCCGATTGGTGTGTACGTGGCCGCACGGGAACTGCCGGGCCGTGACGTGGCGAGAGGAGGGTCTGTCCTCACCGGAGTGCGGACACTGCGGGCCACAGACCGCCTGACCGGAATGCCTGTGCTGGTGCATGTGTTGCCACACTCGCCGACGCCCCCCGCGCTGCCTGTGCCGCAGTTGCCCGACCACCCGGCCTTGCTGCCCTACTCCGATGCGGGCATGGACGGCAACGACGCCTACCTTGTTACGGAACTCCCGCTGCACGCGGTGTTAGCGGCTGACCCGCTGCTGGCGGCGCGGGGGGCACTGGCGGGATTGGCAGCCCTGCACGGCGCGGGTTTGGTTCACGGGGGCGTCAGTGCCTCGCAACTCTGGAGTGTGGACGGGCGCGTGGCCTTGGCAGGTGCGGGCCTCCCTTGGTCAGAGGAGCCGGGATCGCCTGACGACGATTTGCAGGCCCTGGCCGACGCGCTGGCGCAACTGGGCGGCGTCCCCGAACCGCTGCGGGCTTTGCAGGACACTCCCGGCACCCTCACGGCGCAGGCGGCATTGGCGCGGTTGCAAGTGGGGACGGCTTCCGGTGATTCAGATGGCTCTGGTCAGACCAATTCCACTCAGGCCGATTCCAGTCAGGCTCGCTCTGGTCAGGCTGCCGCGCCCGCTCCGGCTTCCTCAGTCCAGACGTTGCCTGCACTGGCCCCCGCAGAGCAACTGCAACTTGAGGCCCAGCAGGTTGATCTCCCCGCGCCCCATGACGGCACGCCTATTGTCTTGGACGACGCTGCCGTTGCCCCTGCGCCCAACGCCGCTGATCTGGACGCGCCTAGCGGCAAGGCGCAAGGGGCAGTGGTCGATGTGGCTTTTCCGCATCTGTCCCATGTACCAGCGGTAGACGACGCACACCCGCACCGCGCCCCCGAACCTGCCGAACAGCCCAAGCCCCAAGCGGAGGCAAGTCGGCCTAGTCCCAGCCCATCTGACACCGTTGGGGCAGACTCGCGCGTTCCGGTGATCCAGATAGACCTGACCCAGCCTGGTCTGAGTGAATCTGAACTGAGTCGACCCAGTCCCGGTGCCTCTGATGAAGGCGTGACCATCACGGCGATCCGGCCCCTTGCCGCTCCGGAATCGCCGCCGAGTCTGCCTGCCGTGTCGCCCGTGTCGGCCTATTCCAACGCACCGCCCGGAGTGGCCGAAACGCCGCAGGAACGCCGCAAACGCCAGAACGACGAGCGCCGCGCACAGGCCATGCAGGACAGCCGCGCCGCCGCCGAGCGCAAGGCCGCTGCCCGCCGGGAGCGAGAGGCGGCGCAGCCAGCAGTGGTTCAGATCGAATTTGATGATCTGCCGGAATTGCCCGGAGTCGGTTCCGAGAGTGAAAAGATCGGGGGGAATGGGCCGCGCTTTCCTACACCGGTGAATGTGGAGCGCGTGCCCGCGTCTATGCGCCGTGCGCCCCTGCCGCCAGAAGAGTCGGAGGAGCCTGAGCAGAAGACACAGGTGGAAAGAACACAGGAAGTGGGCCGCCTGCCCGCCCGCCGAACTCAGGGCGAACCGATCCGCATCGGCTGGGCCGAAGACGATTCTTGGCGCGTGGTCAGAGCGCCCGGCAAGGCGGCTCCGGCCCGTCCCCGCGCCCCGCGTTGGCTGCTGCCCCTGCTGGCGGCCCTGCTGCTGCTGGGCGGCGCGGTCTGGGCCTTTTTTGCGTTGCCCAGTGTTAATCAACCCAGTGCCAATCAACCCGGTGCCGATCAACCCGCCGCCGAAGCGCCCTGCTGCACCGTGCGTTTTACCGTGCAGGGCGCAGCCGGAGTCACGGCCCGCCTGACGGTGTTGGAAGCGCCGGACGGGGCCAACCTGACCCCCGGACAGGATGTGGGCGTGGCCCCCGGCCCCATCAAATTGCCTGTGCGCGGCACCTACCGCCTGCGCGTGGCCGCCGATGGGTACGCCCCCGGCACGCTCAGCGTCACGGCTCCGACTTCACAGCCCATCCGCATCGACTTGGGGCCGTAGTCGCCCCCGGCAGCCGTTGCAGCAAGTCCCGCTTCATCAAGTTCCCCAGAGTCAGAGGTCTGGGGGTCAGGCGTCAGACCTTCCCCTGACAATTTGCATAGAATAAAGGCAGATTTAAGATTGTTCGGTTCAATCTGCGTCAGGTTGCCTTCCCGCTCCGTTCCGCTGTGTTTTCCCTCGGATCACCGTTTTCCTCAGATCACCGCGCACCCCTTCCCCGGAGGATGTTCATGAAGAAACCCGTACTGAAACTGTCCATGCTGGCTGCTACCGTTCCCGTGACGTTGGTCCTGCTCGGCACGGCGGCCAGCCCCGCAGCACAGGCGCAAACTGCGGCCAAACTCAAGGCCTGCTTTATTTACGTGGGGCCAGTGGGCGACATCGGCTGGAGCTACGCGCACGACGAAGCCCGCAAAAAGACCGAGAAGGCGCTGCCTTGGCTGGAAACCAAGTACGTGGAAAGTGTGCCGGAAGGTCAGGCCACGCCTGTCATCGACCGCCTTGTGAAGGACAAGTGTCAAGTCATCTTCACCACGTCTTTCGGCTTTATGGATCAGACCTTGGAAGCGGCCAAGAAGTACCCCAACGTCATTTTTGCCCACACCAGCGGCTTCAAGCGTGCGCCCAACATGGCCACCTACATGGCCGACTTCTACCAGATCTACTACCTGAACGGCATGATGGCCGCCGCCCTGAGCAAAACGGGCAAGCTGGGCTATGTGGCCGCGTTCCCCATTCCGGAACTCAAGCGCCACATCAGCGCCTTTGCCCTCGGCGCACGCGCCGTCAATCCCCGCGCCGTGGTGAACGTGAAGTGGATCAATGCGTGGGTCGACCCGAACAAGGCCCGCGAAGCCGCCGAAGCCCTGATCAGCGAGGGCAACGACGCGCTGGCCTTTACCGAGGACACCGCGACGGTGGTGCAGACTGCCGCCGCCCGCAAGGTGCCCTCATTCGGCCACTACAGCCCTATGTACAAATTTGCCCCCGATTACGTGGTCAGCGGGCAACTCGTTCACTGGGAGCGCATTTACATCGACTTCCTGACCAAAGTGCGCAATAAGACCTACACCACCAAGAACCTTCAGAACGTGGACTACTGGAACCTGCTGCGCGGCGGCTCGGTGGAACTCGGCGCACAGGACGGCATGGCGATCAATCCCAAGTGGGTGCCGCAACTGAAGGCTGCCAAAATGACCGTGAACGGCAAACAGGTCAGCGTGTATGACCGCGTGATGGCCCTGAAAGCCGACATGGAGAAGGGCGGCAAATTTGACCCCTTCACTGGCCCGATTAAAGACCGTAACGGCGTACTACGCGTAAAAGCAGGCAAAGTCAGCACCATCGCGGAGCTGAACAACATGAGCTGGGTGGCCCCCGGCGTGATGGGTCAGGTGGCCGACGAGCCGAAATAAGCCTGAGCGCTAGGCAGTAGGACACCCCAGCAGTAAGACGACCTGAAAGAGGGTGTGGGAGACAGAATCCAAGTCTCCCACACCCTCTTTTTCACAATCCACCCTCTACAATCTAGCTGTCCCTTCCTGCCCTCTGCCGCACTTGCTCCGGCGTCAGCGGCCTGCCGTGCCCCGGCAAGATCACCCGTAACTCCATCTGCGCGATGTGCTGGAGCGTCTGAAGTGCCTGTGTATGATCGGCGTTGTAAGGCGCGTGGGGCAGGGCAGCCCGCATTCCACCCTTGCCGTCTGGGGCGGACAACACGGCGTCGGCAGCGATCAGCACGCCGTTCCTCAGCAGTCCGATCTGACCGTGTGAATGTCCGGGCAGGGCCACGACTTCCCAGCCCACGACCTGTTCGCCTGCCCCCACACCAGTCAGGGACGCGGCAGGCACCTTGGGATGCAGCCGCGAAATGACGGCCCCCATCCCCGGCATTCCGGCGGGGTAGGGCAACTCGTGGCGCTGTCCCGTCAGTTGGGCGTGTTCCAGCGGGTGCGCCAGCAGGGGAAAGCCCAACCGCGCCGCCACGAATGCCCCGCCTGCATGGTCGACATGGGCATGGGTCACCAGCACCGCGTCCGGCTGAAATCGACGCAGCAGACGGGCAAAATCTGGGGCATAAGGCAGCGCCCCAGTATCTACCATCAAGCGCCCCTGCGGGCTGGTCAGCAAAAACACGTTGGCGTACCTGCGCTTAATCTGTACGCCCTCGCGGCGGAGGAGGTCTGCGGAAAGGGCCGTCACAAGACTGGATAATGGCACAGACAGCGCAGATGCACAGGGTCATCAGGACGGCAAAAAGGGGCGACTCCCACGCCGCCCCTCTGTCCTTTACTTCCACTCCCTGACCGATCCGTCGTGGCCGATGGGCCTACTTGATGGTCACCAACGCGCCGTACCAGTGGCCGAGGCCTTCGCTGCCGCTGGTGTTGGCGTATTTCAGGTACACGGTGGTGGCGTCTGTTGCCTTGAAGGTCGCGGTGCTGTCGGCCAACCCGCCGAGGCCGCCTGCACTGGTTTGGGCACCGGCCAGCGGGGTGCCCGTGGCGTCGACCACCGTGACGCGGGCGCTGGCTTTGCTGCCTGTGGCGCGGGCGATGGCGTGTACGGTCAGGGTTTGTCCGGCGGGCACCACGAAGCGGTGGAAATCGGTGTCGGGTGTGCCCGCAGGTACGCCGGGCGCGGGCGGAAGCACGTAATTGTCGTTGCTGAAGGTGCCGCCCAGCAGGAGGCCCTGTGCCAGTACCTCGGCAGGAGCGGCGCTGAAATTGGTGGCGGTGGCCGGGCTGCCGTTGCGTGCGGTTGCGCCGTACTCGAACAGATCGGCCTCGTGCTGGTAGCTGCGGGTCACGGTTGCGCCGCTGGTGACAGTCACTTTGCCCAGCAGGGGGGTGCGGCTGCCGCCATACACGGCCCAACTCGGGCCAGCCACGCGCACTTCGTACTCGCCGGGTTCTATGCCGTAAAAGAAGGCGCTGCCCCAGGCGGGGGCCGGGGCGGCCTTGGCGTCGGCTTCTGCGCCCTCCAAGTCACCGTTGCTGGTCTGGGCCAGATAATCCAGCCCTTTGTTTTGCCCGCCCAGCGGCGTCAATATCACGTCGCTGCCGGTCAGCGGCGACCCCATCACCAGATCGGCCACCTGCACCACTACTTTGCCGCCGTCTGCGGGCACGCTGGCCGCCGTGAAGTTGTTCAGGGCCGTCAGCACATTCACGCGCTTGTCGGTGGGCAGGCGCGGGTCTTTCATGGGGTCGCCGCCCGCCACCAGCATTTTCTTCACCTGATACGGCGTCAGGGTTATGCCCAAGGTCTTGGCCCGCTCCAGCAGCAGGGCCGAGGCTCCGGTGACGACTGGGGCCGCCATGCTGGTGCCGTTGAACAGCCCATACGACTGGGCACGCTGCGCCGGGGGCAAGCTTTCGTTGATGTAGGTGGTCAGGCCCTGATCGCCGGGCGCGTACAGATCGACCCGTTTGCCCACGTTGCTGAAATCGGCCTTCAGGTCGTCACCGATGCTGGCCCCTACGCTGATGACGCCGGGAAATGCACCGAGTCCGTTGTGCAGGTCGCGGCGGTCATTGCCTGCCGAGGCCACTACCACCACATTCTTGCTGAGCGCGTAGTCCACGGCGTCCTTGAGGGTTTGGCCGTAGCCGCCGCCGCCCCAAGAGTTGTTCAGCACCTGTGCGCCGTGATCCACAGCCCAGACGATGCTGTAGGCCACGTTGAAATCGCCCGCAAAGCCCTTCTCATCAAAAATTCGCACGGGCATCAGTACGGCGTCTGGGGCCACACCCGCGCCGCCTTTGCCGTTACCGAGGCGCTCACCTATGGTTCCGGCGCTGCCACTGCCGTGAGAACCGCTGGTCAGGGGCATGTCGGGCGTCAGTTCCTTCAAGGTCGTGGCGTCAAAGCCGGTCACGATTTTGCCCTCGGCCATCAGGTCTTCGTGCTGGCGGTCAAAATCATCGTCGACTACGCCCACCACGATGCCTTTCCCGGTGGCGATGCCGCGCACCTGATCGGCCTTGATCTGGCTGATCCACCACTGCTTGGCCGAGAGGGGATCGGCGTCTGCGAGCGGCTGGAGGGCGGCCTGCGTGCCTAAGCTCTGTGTCGCTAAGCTCTGTACGCCCACGTTCTGGTTGGTCACGTCGCCCAGCAGGCGGCGGCGCTGATTGACCTCGGCGTAGCGTGCGCCGCTGATCTGGAGGGCGCGTGCGGTGCGCTGAGGCGACAGCGCATCGGGCAACACCAGCAGCGCCGTGTTCAGCTGGGGCAATGTGGCTTTCACTGTCGCGCCGAGGTGCGCGGCCAGACGCGAGAGCTGCGCCTGACTGGTGTAGCCCACCACCACTTCACCAGAGGTCAGGTCGCCCGCTTCACGCTGAAGGGAGGCTAGATCCGGCAAGGACTGGGGGGCCAGCTGTGCAAAGCTCTGGACGCCGAGGCGTGCGGCCAACGACTGCCCCGCCTTCAGGTCGAATGCTGGCGTGGTGGCGACTGGGGTTTCGGTAGGCGGAACATTGCTTGTGGGCGCGGCAGAATCGGTGCCGCCGCAAGCCGTCAGCAGCAGGCCGAGGCTGAGGGCCAGCAGCGCCGTGTTCAGGGGTAGATGCTTCATCAGTTGCTCCCGTTTCCGGTGGTAAAGGTGCTTATGAGACCCTCGCAGACGGGGCCGCCGAAGTTGCAGCCGCCGTTGGGCGAAAAGATGTTGTAGTAGTCCTGCGCGATGCTCACAGCCCGGCCATCGGCGCTGAAGGCCGCCGCCGAGACATCGAAGGAATACGAGTGGAACGCTTCGAGCTTGGGCAGCAAAGCTTTGCCGTTTTCATTGAACAAGACGCTGTAGGTATTGCCTGTCATGGTCAGCGCGGGCGACTTGCCGTCGTCGGTATACACGTTGTTGCTGGCTTCTCTGGTGTCGCCGCACAGGGCGTCGCCCCAGAAGCAATACGCGCCGAGGCTGGGATAGTCGTTGACCAGCGCGTAGAACTTGCGGTAGTCGCCCACCTTTTTGTCTACCGTCCAGCTCAGGGTGGGGGTCAGGCTGACGCCGCCGCTGCGGTTGCCGGGCGTCAAGTCGGTCAGCTTGAAGCTGTCGAGCGGCGTAATGTCGACCACAGGGCTATTGATGCTCTGGGTGCTGGTGTAGGCCTGCACGTAGTAGTACATTTTTTGGCCTGCCACCAGCGCCGGATCGCTGATACGCACGCCGTTGGCGAAGCCGTCTGCCGCCGCAACTGTGCGGACGAGGCGGAAGGCGGTGTTGTCGGCGCTGCCGAAGACCCGGAACCCCAGCACGTCTCCCTGAAGGCCCGCCTGATAGTTGAATTTCAGTTCGGCCCACATCTGGCTCTCTTCGGTGGGCGCGGCAGTGGGGCGCACGCCCGAGTTGTAGCCTAATTTTTGAGCGACGGTGTAGGCCATAGCGCGGGTATCCAAAAACGCGCCCAGCGGCGTCGTCACCGGCTGATCATCCGTAATATTGACCGGAATATAGCTGTTGACCCGGTTGGAGTTGTAATCGTAGGCCACCAGATTCAGGTACGTGGGGCCGCGAATACCGCGCAGGGCGTTGCCCGTCACGGCCAGCTTGGCTTCCATGACCGTGTTTTTGGGGTCGTTCTCGCCCAATGCGCGGCTGCCGAAATAGCCAGCGCCGGGGGTGTTTTCCAGACCCACGTTGGCATACACGATTTCGGGACTCAGGCCCGCGTCGCCCGCCGTGACGGTCAGCCCCAGCGTCACGCCTTTGCTGGCGCTGAAGGTGTACGCCTTGGCCGGGTCGTTAGACAGTGCCACACGGGTTTCGCCTTCCAGCGCCGCCGCACCCAGTTCGGGAGCCACGGCCTTGTAGGTGCTGGAAAACGCCATCTTTTGCACCACATTCAACTGTTGCCCCGCGCCCAGCACCGGGTAATTGACCACACGTGACGCCGCGTAGCCGGGCTTGGCAAAGCTGAGCGAGTAGGTACCGGGCGCGACACTGAGCACAAATGTGCCCTTGTCGTCGGTGCTGGCGGTGCCCACAGTCGTGCCGCCGCTGTCGGTCACGGTCACGGTGCTGCCTGCTACCACCGCGCCGGAATTGGACGACACCACGTAACCCAGAACGCGGGTGCTACCTGTGCCGACGATATTGCTGCTCGGCGGAGTGGTGCCGTTGGGCGGGGTGAGACCGTCGGGAGACGGAGTGCAGGCCGCCAGCAACAATGCGCTGCTGAGGGCCAAGACGAGGTGTGATTTTCTCATGAGAACTCCAGATCAAGAGTGCTGACTCGGTGAGGGCGAAAAGAAGGAACGACGGCCAGAACTTCAACGACAGACCTACCCGGAGAAAAACGACCAAAAATGAGGATGTGATACCCGGTCAGTGTAAGAAAGTTGTCAGAATTGGTCAAACGAAAATGCTCGTGTGCCTTAAAACAGTTGCCAAATGGCTGGAAAATTGCCCCTTGAGTTTTCGTTTAGAATGCTGAATTCCTAATTAAAGACTTGATGAAGGCCGCTGGTCTGCCATAGAAAAAGGGAACGCCCTGTGTTGCTGGCGTTCCCCACTTCCTGCTTGTTCCGCGCTTTAGCCTGCTTCTCTCATTCCCATTCAATCGTGGCAGGCGGCTTGCCCGTGATGTCGTACACCACGCGGTTAATTTCGTGGACGTGGTTCACGATGCGGTTGCTCATGGTGGCGAGGAAGTCGTAGGGCAGGCGTGCCCACTCCGCCGTCATGAAGTCGTCGGTGGTCACGGCCCGCAGCGCCGCCGTGTAGCTGTAGGTGCGCTCGTCGCCCATCACGCCTACCGACTGAATGGGAGTCAGAATCGCCAACGCCTGAGAGCAGCCGTCGTACAGTCCGAATTCGCGCAGGCCCGAAATAAAGATGTCGTCTACGCGGCGCAAAATATCCAGTTTTTCTTCGGTAATCGCCCCAATCACGCGGATGGCGAGGCCGGGGCCGGGGAAGGGGTGGCGCATGCGGATGTGTTCGGGGAGTCCCAGCAGGCGGGCAATTTCGCGTACCTCATCCTTAAACAGCGTGCGGAAGGGTTCCACCAGCTTGAAGGCCAGATCGTCGGGCAGGCCGCCCACGTTGTGATGGCTCTTGATGTTGGCCGCGCCCGATTTCTCGGAATGCAGGCCGCCCGCGCTCTCGATCACGTCGGGATACAGCGTGCCCTGCGCCAGATAGTCGAAGGGGCCGTGAATCCGGGCTTCCCGCTCGAAGGCCCGGATAAACTCGCGGCCAATGATCTTGCGCTTTTGCTCCGGGTCAGACACACCCGTCAGTGCGCCCATGAATTCGGTGCGGGCGTCCACGGTAATCAGATTCACGCCGAGGGGCAGCAGCGCGGCTTCCACCTGTTCGCGCTCGCCCAACCTCAGCAGGCCGTGATCGATGAACACTGCCGTCAGCTTTTCACCCACCGCCCGCGCCAGCAGCAGCCCCAGCGTGCTGGAATCCACGCCGCCGCTGATCGCCAGCAGCACCCTCCCGTCGCCCACCTGCGCCCGCACACCTTCGATCAGGTCTTCGACGATATGTTCGGCGTTCCAGTCGCGCTCTATGCCGCAAATACCCAGAAAGTTCGCCAGCAGTTGCCCGCCTTTGGGCGTATGTACGACTTCGGGGTGAAACTGCACGCCGTAGCGCCGGGTCACGTTGTTCTCGATGGCCGTGACGGGTGTGTCCAAGGTTTCGGCCACCACTTCATACCCAGCGGGCAGCGCCTTCACCGAGTCGCTGTGGCTCATCCACGCCACGAATTCGCCCACGATGCCCTCGAAGAGTTGGCCGCCGTAGCGGGTCAGATCGGCCTTGCCGTACTCCCGCCTACCTGCACGGGCCACCGTACCGCCCGCTTGCTGCGCCAAAAACTGCATGCCGTAGCACACGCCCAGAATCGGCACAGGCAGGTCAAGCACTCCAGCCGCCGGACGGGGAGCCGCCTCGTCGTACACGCTGCTGGGGCCGCCCGACAAGACAATGCCTTGCGGGTTCTCCTGCGCGATCCGCTCTAGGCTGGCTGTACCGGGCAAAATCACCGAATACGCTCCCAGTTCACGGAACCGCCGCGCGATCAGGCGGGTAAATTGACTGCCGAAATCCAAAATGACAACGCTCACGTGCCCGATTGTTTCACGGCGCGGCGGTGGGGGTGGCGGGGTGGGGCAGCTAGGGGGCTGAACGCGGCCAAGATAACCCCCAGTCTGCTTAGCGGCCACCCCCCTCCCTTCGGGCTGTACCAGTCAAGGGAAGCACAAAAGTGCAGTGGGTCATGAGGGCTTGTGACAAGGATTTGAGAAGCAGCGGCCCAAGATGTGTAGTGTCCATGATTCACCGTCCATAACCCAAAGCTGCTTTCAATTCCCGCCAATCCTGCGGAAAAGTGAACCGTTTGCGCTCAGATTGCGTATAGCTTAGTAAGCCTGTCATTGCCCCCCACATTGTGTCCATTCAAGGAGAATTCATGACTATTTTGCCCCCTGACCCTAACCGCGACGACTTGCCCAACGACGAGCAAACCACCCAAGAAAGCCCCTCCCGCATCGTCAATCCGCGCCGGGAGTTTTTGCGGTCTGCGGCACTGTTTACGGGCACGGCGGCGGCATTGGGCGGCGGCCTAGAACTGCTGACGCGCAGGCCCGGAGCCGCTGCCGAGGCTGCTCCCGGCGAGTTTGGAGACTTGGCACAGGGGCAAGTGCGCCGCCCACTGGGGCCATACGACACCAGCGAACCCATTACGCCCTACGCGCAGGCCACCAGCTACAACAACTTTTACGAGTTCGGCACCGACAAGGCCGACCCCGCCCGCCTCGCCGGATCGCTGAAAGTGCGCCCCTGGACGGTGAAAATCGACGGTGAGGTTCGCAAGCCGCAGACCGTGGATATAGACACCCTTCAGTCGTGGTTCCCCCTTGAAGACCGCATTTACCGGATGCGCTGCGTAGAAGGCTGGTCGATGGTGATGCCGTGGCTGGGCTTTCCGCTGGCGGCTCTGATTCGGCGCATGGAACCCACTGGCAAGGCCAAATACGTGCAATTCACGGCCCTGAACGATCCCAAGCAGTTTCCCGGCCAACGCAGCCGCGTGCTGGACTGGCCCTATGTGGAAGCCCTGCGGCTAGATGAAGCCCTGCACCCGCTGGCGTTTATGGCGGTGGGGTTGCAAGGCCGCGTGCTGCCCGGACAAAATGGCGCACCGCTGCGGCTGGCCGTGCCGTGGAAGTACGGCTTCAAGAGCATCAAGTCTATTGTGCGGATTACGCTGACCGAAAAGCAGCCCAAGACGACTTGGAGCATTGCCGCGCCCGACGAGTACGGCTTTTTTGCCAACGTGAACCCCGCCGTGCCGCACCCCCGCTGGAGTCAGGCCACCGAGCGCCGCATTGGTGATCTGAGCCGCCGCAAAACCCTGCCCTTCAACGGGTACGCCGAGCAGGTGGCGGGCCTGTACAAGGGCATGGATTTGAAGAAGTTCTACTGATGCCGCTGGGTAAGGCGTGAGCAAATCTATGTCTGAAAGCTCTGCAACTCCGGCCCAGCGCAGTCTATCCAAACGCACGGCACCCAAGCCGCTGGGCTGGCTAATACCCGCCGTGACGGTGGGCGGCCTACTCCCGCTGGCCGTACTGATCTGGGACGCCTCCACGGGCGCACTGGGCGCAAACCCAGTCCAGCGGGCCGAACTGCAAACCGGGTTGCTTTGTCTGGTGCTGCTGATCCTGTCGCTGGCGACAACGCCCCTGCGCTTGGTCACGGCGCGGCTGGGATTGGCGGGCGGCAAGGGCTGGACATGGCCCGCCCGCATCCGCAAAAGCCTCGGCCTGCTGGCGTTCGGCTACGGCGTCCTGCACTTCCTGATCTACCTGTTCGATCAGGGATTCACGCTGTCTACAGTGGCCGAAGACGTGGTCAAGCGCCCCTTCGTGACCGCCGGATTTACGGCGCTGCTGCTGCTGGTGCCCTTGGCCCTGACCAGTACGCCCAAATCCGTCAAACGCCTAGGCTTTGCCCGCTGGACGCGCCTGCATCAGCTTGCCTATGCGGCGGTCAGCTTGGGAGCGCTGCATTACTGGTGGGGCGTGAAACAGGATCACACGCCGCCGCTGATTGCTGCACTGGTGATTGCGGGGCTGTTTGCGCTGCGGTTGCTGGGCCGCAAGAAAGCGCGGCGATCAGTGGTGGGTTGAAACAAGAGGGTAGATCGTAGAACGTGGATCGTGGTTTGGCTGTTGCCCCACGATCCACGTTCTACACTCCACGATCCTGCTCCTATCTTTCCCCCCGCACATACGCCCGCCCCAACCCTGCCGGGGCGTCGCCCTGCTGTCCGCGCAGGCCCGCCAGCGCCAGCACTACCAGCACCAGCACAAAGGGCATGGCCGAAAAGACCTCGGTGGGAATGGGGCTGTTGCCCTGAAGCCGGAACTGCAAGTAGTACAGCACGCCGAAAAACAAGGCTCCGAGGATGGCCCGCAGGGGTCGCCAGCCCACGAAAATGACCAACGCGACGGCGATCCAGCCCAGCCCTGCCGTCATATTGTCGGCCCACGAAGCGCGGTAGCTGAGGGCCAGAAAAGCTCCCGCCACGCCCGCCAACGCGCCCCCGGCCAGCACCGCCAGCGTGCGAACCCGGCCCACGTTCACGCCCAATACGTCGGCGGCAGCGGGGTTTTCTCCCACCGAACGCAGCGTGAGGCCGGAGCGGGTGGAATTGAGATAAAAAGCCAAAGCGCCCGCCAGCAGCAACGCGAACACTGTAAACGGACTGATGACGAATCCGGCCAAATTCCAATCGGGCACCTTGTTAAACAGAGGCGCACCCTCGTAGCGCTTGCCCAGCAGGCCCGCTGCACCCGTGCCCAGCAGGGCCAACGCCAGCCCACTCACAAACTGATTGGCCCGCAAAGTCACGGTGGCAAGGGCGTGCAGCGAGGCCAAGAGTGCGCCCGCTGCCGCCGCTGCCAGCACGGCCAGCCACAGATTTCCCCCCGGCGCAACTGCCACCGCGAAGGCCGCCAGTGCGCCCACCGCCATCATGCCTTCCACGCCGAGGTTTACTACGCCGCCCCGCTCGTTCAAAATTGCGCCGAGGCTGGCGAGCAGCAGCGGCGTGCCCACCGCCAGCGCCCGCACCAGCGCCTCTACAAAGACGTTATCCATTTGCTTTACTCCCTGCGGGACGGGCTGTACCCCACGTCACCCGGTTTCTGATAAACACCTCGGAACTGATCAGGCACAGCAAAATGACGCCGCTGAACACGTCCACCACGCGGAAAGGCATATTCAGGTCAATCTTGAGCAGGTCGCCGCCTGCCAGAATGATCGCCATCACGGGGGCCGTGATCAGGCACAGCGCCGGGTTGCCGCGAGCCAGCCACGCCACGATCACGGCAGTAAAGCCGTAGCCGAGGCTGATCTGTCCGGCTTCCAGCAGGCGGTGATGGATGCCCGCCACTTCGCCCGCGCCTGCCAAGCCTGCCATGCCGCCCGTGATCAGGGCCACCGTCGTTGCCACCCGGCCCGCGCTGAGGCCCGCGTACCGCGCCGCGCCGGGATTCTCGCCCACCACGCGCAGGGCGTAGCCGAACGTAGAGCGGCTGAGTACCCATTGCAGCGTCAGTGCGCCCGCCACCCCCAGCACCAGCGTGGGCCAATGCACCTGCGTGCCGGGAATCACGTCCAGAAAGCCGTTTTCGGGAAACAGGTCGGTGTAGATGTACCCGCGCACCTCTTTGCCCTTCCACGGCCCCGCGATCAGGTACGTCACCACCGCCACGGCGATGTAATTCAGCATTAGGGTGCTGAGAATCTCGTTGACGTTCAGGCGGCGCAGCCACGCGGCGATTCCGGCCCACAGCCCGCCGCCCACCGCGCCCATGATGAACATGGCAGGCAGCAGCAGCACGCCGGGCAGGGGTAAAAACAGCGCCGTACCTGCGGCGAACACGGCCCCCAACAGCACTTGCCCTTCCGCCCCGATGTTGAAGAATTGCGCCCGGAACGCCAACGCCAGCCCGGAGCCGATAAGAAGCAGGGGAATGGTGCGCCGGGCGACTTCGGCCAGTCCGGTGGAATCGCCCAGCGTACCGCGCAGCATGGTGCCGTAGACCGTGCCGGGGCTGACGCCGTAGAAAACGAAAATCAGGGCGCACAACAGCAGCGCCACGACAACGGCGGCCAACGTGACCCACGCGGCGCGGGCGGCAGATGGGGCGGACAGAGCCGTGAACCTCATGCAATAACCCCCTGATCTGCGCCGGGGATCACCGTCGGATGCGCCCCGCCCATCATCATGCCCAACGATTCCCGCGTGACTTCGGCCACCGGGAACGGCCCGCGCAATTCGCCGCCCACCATCACGCCGATTCGGTCAGACAAGCTCAGCAACTCGTCCAAATCCTCGCTGACCAGCAGCACGCCCGCGCCGCCCTCGGTGCGTTCCAGCAGCACCCGGTGAACCTGATCGGTGGCCCCGATGTCTAGCCCATAGGTGGGGTGTACAGCCAAAATCAGCTTGGGCGAACCGTTCAGCTCCCGTGCCAAAATCAACTTTTGAATGTTGCCGCCACTGAGCAGGCGGCTGGGGGTATGAATACCGGGAGTCGCCACTGAATAGGCTTCCACGTCTTGCCGCGCACGGGCGTCGGTAGCGGCGAGGTCGCGGGCCAGCCCCCTTGCCAGCGGCGCACGCGCATAGTCGCGCAGGGCCAGATTTTCGGCCACCGTCATGGTGGGCACGGTGCCGGAATGAATCCGGTCTTCGGGAATGTGGGCCACGCCGCCGCGAAAGCGTTCGTCGGCATTTCCGGTCAGGGGTTGCCCCGCCAGCGTCACCTCTCCCGCCGAAGCGTGCAGTCCGGCCAGCACTTCCACCAGTTCGCTCTGGCCGTTGCCCGCGATTCCGGCCACGCCCAAGACCTCGCCCTGACGCAGATCAAAAGTCAAGCCGCGCAGGGCAGGCAGACCGCGTGCGCCCAGTGCGGTCAGGTTCCGCACCGTCAAGAGCGGCGTTTCTGGCCTCGCAGCGCCTGTATCTAACCTCAGTGTGCGTTTGCGGGTAAAGTCCACGCTGCGGCCCACCATCATCTCGGCCAAATCCTCGCGGGTCGCGCCTGCCGTGTCGCGCCCGCCCACCACTTTGCCGCGCCGCAAGACGGTCACGCGGTCAGCCACCGCCAGCACCTCATCCAGCTTATGAGAGATGAAAATCAGGCTGCGCCCATCGGCTTTCAGCTCGCGCATCACGCGAAACAGGGCGTCGGCTTCCTGTGGGGTCAGCACGCTAGTCGGCTCATCCAGAATCAGGACTTGCGCCCCCCGCATCAGCGCCCGCACGATTTCCACCCGCTGTTTTTCTCCGGGCGACAGGTCGGACACGCGGGCCTGCGGATTCACTTCTAGGCCGTATTTGCTCGACAGTTCGCGCACCCGCCCCGCCACCCCACGCGCCGGGAACAAGCCGCTGCCCCCGCCGAGCGCAAGGTTTTCGGCCACAGTATGCCGCGCCACCAACAAGGGATGCTGCGGCACCAGCCCAATGCCTAATTTGAGCGCCTGCGCCGGACTGGTCACGCGCACGGGCTGGCCGCGCAACTCCACCGTGCCCTCATCGGGCTGATAGAGGCCGTACAGGATAGAAATCAGCGTGCTTTTGCCCGCGCCGTTTTCGCCCAGCAGGGCCAAGACTTCGCCCGCGTCTACGGTCAGGTCTACCGAATCGTTAGCCACCACGCCGGGAAACCGCTTGGTAATGCCGCGCAGCCGCAGCGCAGGCGGGACAGAATTGGCTTGTTGGGGTTGGGTCACGCTCTGAGTCACAGTCACCGTCCAGAAAGAAGGGGAGAGGGCGTGAGTGGAGGGTGTAGCGGCAAGAATTTCAGACTGCTTTGAGTGTGATGGAACAGCACAGCCAGAGCCTATCCCGACTCGTTTGGATTCTGCGCGGGCAGAGTCAGACCTGTGGCATCAAGACGGGCCAGCCCAACCCAAAAATTGTGACTTGTCTTTCATAGTAGTACGGCGTCTAAGTAAATGCAATCCGACTTGGAGCGCCAGCAAAAGAGGCGGAAGCTTTAGCCCCCGCCGTCCCTAGCATCTGGATTCCTTACGCCACAGGCGCAACCTCGTCGCTGTGAATCACGCGCAGTTCTTCGGCCTTGCCCTTCAGCAGCGGCATCACCAGTTCCCCGAAACGCCGGGATTCCTCCAGGTGCGGGTACCCGCTGAAAATGAACGAGCTGAAGCCCATCTCCTCATATCGGCGGATTTTGGCGGCCACTTGTTCGGGGCTGCCGATCAGGGCTACGCCGACGCCGCTGCGGGCCATGCCCACGCCCGCCCACAGGCCCGGTTCCACCATTAAATCCTCGCCCACGCCCGACAGCATCTCTATTTGGCGCTGCTGGCCTACGCCGTCCACATGGGCATAACTCGCCACAAACGCCGCCCGCACCGCTGGATCAACCCGGCTGATCAGGCGTTCGGCGGCGGCGCGGGCCTTGGCTTCGGTTTCGCGCACGATCACGTGGGTTCGCAGGCCGTAGCGCAGCTTGCGTCCAGTTTGGGCTTCCAGCGCCCGCATCTGCGCCATACGCTCGGCCAACATGTCTTCGCGCTCGCCCCACATCAGGTACACGTCGGCCAGATCGGCGGCAATTTGCTGAGCCACCGGGGAAGCGCCGCCAAAATACAGCGGAATGGGCTGCACGGGGGCGGGGTCTAACACGGCTTTCTCGAAGGAATACAGATCGGACTTGAAGGATTGCGGCGGCGGCTGCGTCCAGAGTTGGCGCAAAATGGTCATAAATTCGCGGGTGCGCTCGTAGCGGCGGGAGTGATCTTCATTGTCACCGTACATGGCATTCTCGGCGGGACTGCTTCCGGTCACGATGTTCAGGCGCACCCGCCCCGGAAACAGGTTTTGCAGGGTCGCCAGCATCTTGGCATACATGGCCGGATGGAACATACCGGGCCGCACCGCGATCAGCAGGGCCGGATCGGTGGCGGCAGTGCGGGCCAACGCTGCCACTGCCGCCGTGTAGTTTTCATGCTCGGAGTGGTAGTTGGTGGCGGTCAGCAGGGCGTCGAATCCGGCCTCGCCCGCCGTTTCGATCAGGCTGGAAATGTAGGGCAGCGTGGGCTTACGCGGCGGCCTTTCGCGGGTGCCGATGTACTCGCCGTCGCGGGAGAGTTGCAAGAACCACAGGAATTCGGACTGGGAAGGTTGGGTCATGGGAACCTCTGTTGGTGGTGAGTGGGCGGCGGGGATTGTTGGTGAACCCCCAGTCTGCTTCGCAGCCAGCCCCCCTCAAGGGGAGCGCAACAGCTTTTGTCCTCCCCTTGAGGGGGGGCGTTGCGAAGCAACGGGGGGGTTCACACGCAAGCTCAATTTAAAGCCTCACGCCTTCACCCCGCCCGCCGTCAAACCAGCCACAAAGCGTTTTTGGAACACGGCGATCAGGACAACGATGGGCACGGTGGCGATGACCACAGCGGCGGCGATCAGCGGCCACGGAAAGGCGAATTCGCCCTGATACAGCGTGACGCCCACCGACACGGTTCGCATGCTCAGGCGGGTATTGAAGCTGAGGGCCAGCAAGAATTCATTCCAAGAATTGACGAAGACCAGCAGCGCCGCCGTGACCACGCCGGGGGCCGACAGGGGCAGCACCACGCGGGTCAGTGCGCCGAAGCGGGTGGAGCCGTCCACCATCGCCGCCGATTCGAGGTCACGGGGAATGGAGCTGAAGAAGGCCACGAGTGTCAGAATGGCGACGGGCAGGCTGAGGGCCGCATACGGCAAAATCAGCGCCGGATAGGAGTTGAGCAGCGACGCGCCGCGCATCAGCCGGAACAGCGGCACCAACAGACTGACCACCGGGAACATGGAGAAGGCCACCACGACGGTCAGCAGCACACCCCGGCCCCGGATGTTCAGGCGCGAGAGGGCGTAGGCGGCGGGCGCGGCCACCACGATGGCCAGCACGGTACTCAGCAGACTGACAGTGAGGGAATTGAAGAAAAAGCGGGCGAACGGCTGCTCGGTAAACACCTGCGCGTAATTGGCAAAGTTCAGCGCACTCGGCAGGTATTGCACGGGAAATTTCTGCAATTCGCCCTCTGTCTTGATGGAGGTCAGCACCATCCAGATAAAGGGGAAGAATCCACCGACGATCAGGGCAGCGAGGCCTAACCAGCGGCCCGCCCGTTCCAGCGGTGAGAGGCGTGGGGGTGCGTCTTCCATGTCAGTCCCCCCCGCGCACGAAGCGCACGTAGACGGCAGTGACGGCCAAACTCACGGCAAACAGCGCCACGCTCAGGGTCGCCGCATAGCCGAAGTCCAGAAACTCGATAGACGTGCGGTAGATGTACACGCCCAACGTTTCCAACAAGCCCTGCGCCGGGGCCTGCTGAATGAAGGTGTACGGAATATCGAAGACCTGCACGGCGCTGATAGACCGGAAGATGAAGGCCACTGCTAGACTGGGAGCCAGCATCGGCAAAATAATGCGGAAGAAGGACTGCACCCGCGTCGCGCCGTCTACATCGGCGGCCTCGGTGAGTTCGCGGGGAATGCCCTGCAAGCCGCCCAGCACGATCAGGGCCACGAAAGAACTGGTTTTCCAGACAATCGTGACTACCATCGCCGCCACCGCCAGCCCCGGCGTAGACAGCCAGCGCAGCGGCTCCTGAATGATGCCCGTGCGTACCAGCAGGTCGTTGAACACGCCGTATTGCCCGTTGAACAGCCACGCGAATATAAGCCCCGTGATGACGGGCGGCATGGCCCACGGCAGCAGTAGGGCCACCCGCGCCAGCCCGCGCAACCGGCTGGGTGTATGGGCCGCCAGCGCCATAGGAATGCCCACCAGAAACGAACCAACAACGGTCAGCACGCCAAAAAACAGGGTATTGCGGAGCGCCTGCCCAAAACGGGGGTCACCGAACATCTGCACGTATTGCTGAAAGCCCACGAACGGCGTGCCCAGCCCCGGCTCGGTCAGTTTGTTCACGAACAGGCTGTCGCGCAGGGTCGTAATCATGGGAAACAGCAGAATGCCGCACAGCAGCAGCGCGGCGGGAGCCAGCAACATCACGGCCAGCCAGCCCTCGGACGGTTCCCGGCGAAAGCGGTGCGGCTTGGCCGGAAGCGAGGTGGATTGAGAGGGGAGAGCCATACACAGACCTCGCTTTAAGGTGGAGGTAAATCGATTTAGATTGCTGAGGAGGGCGTCTAAGGGTCTAAGAGTCGAGGGTCTAAGGGCAAACGCGTAGGGGTAACTGTCCCCACCTCTCCTGCGGAGCTTTGCAAGTCTAAGGGGGCGGTGCGGCAGCGACGGGGGGGTGCACGCGACTTCAATTTCAACCGCCCCCAGCTGCCGCTCGTCCTAGTCCCTTAGACCCTCAGACCAGCGCCCTTACTTGAGGAGTGGCTCCAAGTCCCGCTGCATGTCGGCCAGCGCCACATCTACCGTCTTGCTTCCGGCCACCGCTGCCGACACGTTGTTGCGAATAATTTCGCTGACGCGGGGATAGTTGGCGGTAATCGGGCGGGGGCGGGCCTTGGTCACAATAGAGAACAGGCTCTTGAAGTGGGGATTGGCCGCCACGACTCCGGCATCGTTGTACAGGCTCTTGCGGATAGGCAGGTACGCGCCTTTAATCGCCATTTCCTTCTGAATGTCGCTGCTGGCCATGAATTGCAGCAGTTTGGCGCTGGCGGCCTTGTTGCGGCTGTACGCGCTCACGGCCCATTGCCAGCCGCCCGTGCAGGTGGCGGTGCTGTTTTTGCCGAAGGCAGGAATGGCCGTTACGCCCACATCGCCCTTGACTTTGGTGGGCTGGGGGCTGCTGCCCTGAAAATGCGCCCAAGCGTAGCTCCAGTTCATGCCGAACAAGACGTTTCCGGCCTGAAACTGCTGGCGGCTGTCGTCGGTTTTCATCTCGCTGGAAGCGGCGGGGGCCAGTTTGGTTTTCACGGCGTTCACCAAAAAGCCGAGGCCCTGCTTGGCGGCGGGGCTGGTCACGTCGTTCACGTTGCCGCCGCCCGTCCACGTCAGTTGCAAAAAGTTGCAGACCGTTCCTTCAATGGGCGCGCCCTGAAAGTTGAAGCCCTGCAAGTTGCCGCCCTCGGCCTTCTGAATGCGGGCGGCGGTGGCAGCCAGTTCGTCCCAGGTTTTGGGCACTTTGGCGTTGTGCTTGGCCAGCAGATCCTTGCGGTAATACAGGAACTGCGCGTCGGTGAAGGCGGGCATGGCGTACAACTTGCCGCCCACGCTGGCAGCGTTCACCGGGCCAGCAAGGAAGGCTTTCAGGTACACCTCTTTGTTGGGCACGTAGGCGTCCAGCGGTTCGGCCCACCCTGCGGCGGCAAACGTGGCCGTGCGAACCACATCGATCAAGAAAATATCCAGCGTGTTGTCTTTGGCCGCCAGCACAGTCGTGAGGTACTGGTTCTGCGCCTCACTCGTGGCCCCGCCCGTTTCGATCTTAATTTTAATGTTCGGATTCTGTTTCTGAAAGCGGTCAAACAGCGGTTGGAAGATTTCGGGGCGTTGCTGGCTGCCCATGAAGACATTCAGGGTGGTGGTGGCAGCGCTGGCGGCAGAGCTGAGGAGCAGGGCGGTGGTCAGAACAAGACGGGTTCGCAGAGTGGTTCGCATAGTCAAGCCTCCAAAACGGGTCAGGGTTGACCCCAGAACAGATGACCAATCCTATCAACAGTTCATAGGCTGGGTCAGATGATGCCGCCCACCCCACTGCCTTCTCCCTGCTCCGGCCAAAGTGATTGGCATAAAGACGCACTGGCACACGGCCAACGGTTCGGACGCCACTTCACGGGTCAGGCGGGATTGTGCAAGTCAGGTTAAGGAATCTATATCACACAACGCCCTGACCGCTCTTTTATGACTAGTATGTCATTTAAACTAGAGCTGCTGATCAGAGGTAAGCCAACGCCCAGTCTGCTTGCCCGTGCGCCAGTCCGGCCCGCAGCAGGGCTTCTCCACTCGGTGCGCCGTCATGGAAGTAAGGGAGGCCCGCTGCCCGAGTCTGGAAGTCTTCCATGCTCTGCTTTTCGGGCGCGTGAAGGACTTCGGCCACTATGCCCGCCTCTACCCGGTACACCGCGCCGTACACGTTGCCGCGCCGGGCATCCAGCGACACGGCCACCGATTCCGACAGTCGCACGCCGTCTGGCCCGCGCACCAGCCCCTCCAGCGTGGGCACGCCCACCACCTCCGCGCCCCACACCCGCGCCAGCCCCAGCGCGTAGCTTGCGCCCACCCGCACGCCCGTATAGGACCCCGGCCCCGTGCCAATGACAATTCGCTCTGCCCGCAGCGGCAAGCCCGCTTCTTCAAACAGCTCGGCCACTGCGCCCGCCACCCGCTCGGCATGGGCGCGGCCCACCTCGGCAGACCAGACCCGCATGCCACCCGGCCACGCCAGCGCCAAGGTCAGGAATGGAGTGGCAGTATCAAGGGCCAGCGTTACGGGGGCGGCGTCGATAGGAGCAGGGGAGAAGGTCACGGGAGAATTGTAGGGCGCTGGGAGAGAGAGTTCGGGATCGTGGGTCGATTGTCCAAGGGTCTAAAGGTCTAGGGTCTAAGGAAGGGCAATCGCTTTGCTCAGTTCCCCTTATGCGGCTGCGGTTGTTTGTGCTTTTCGCACTGACCACTCCCCGGCCCAGAGCGCTCCTATCCCTCCACCGCGTAAGGAAACAGCAGCGTCGCCAGAATCACCGTGCCCACATCGAACGCCGCCAAGAAGCCCACCCACGCCGTCACTTCCGGCGTCCAGCCCGTTTGCAGCAGCAGGGTGGTGGCCTTCACGCTAGAGATGACCACAGGCACCAAGATGGGAAAGGCCAGCGCAGGCAGTAGGGCCTCACGCGCCCGCAGGCTGACCGTGATGCTGCCGTAGAACGTGGTTCCGGCAGCAAAGCCCAGTACGCCCAGCACGGTCAGGAGCGCCAGCTCGGGCCAAGGCACAGCACGGCCCGCGCCCGCCGCGCCAAACAGGATCAGACCCATCGGAACGGCCAGCGCCGCCACCAGCAGAAGCGGCCCCAACACGCCCAGCAACTTGCCCAGATACAGCGCCCCGTGCGCCCCCGGGTAGAGGGTGAGTTGCTCCAGCGCCCCGGCCTCCTGCTCCTGTGCAAAGGCCCGCTGAGCGCCCACGGCGGCGGCCAAAGCGAGAGCCGTCCAGACCGCGCCCGACGCCAATTCCGCCGCCCCATCGTCGGAACGGGTCACGCCTCCGGTGAGGGCCAGCCCCAGCACCAGCAGCACCAGTCCGGCAAAAAACCCTGTCGCCAGCAGCGCGTCACGGGTACGGCCTGCCACGCGCAGGTCTTTGGCGGCCACCGTGAGTACTGTCTGGAAGGCGGAGCGTGGGGTCTGAATGGTGGTGGGTGCATCGTGGATCGTGGTGATGCCCTCGTGTTGCCGGTCTTGCGCCTTACTGCCCGCCATAGTCCACCTCGCTCAGCACGCCGGACGCCAGCCGCAGCGCACGCGGGGCCACCTGCCGCGCCAGTTGCGGTTCGTGGGCGGCGATCAGCAGGGTCACGCCGCGCCCGGACAACTCGCCCAACAGGTCTAAGGTCAGTTGACGTCCGGCGTCGTCCAAATTGGCAAAGGGTTCGTCTACCAACGTGATCGGGCGGGCCAGCAAGTGAGCGCGGGCCAGTGCCAGCCGCTTCCGCATGCCAGCCGACAGGAAGCGCACCCGCCGCGCTGCCGCCCGTTCCAGCCCCACTCGGCGCAGGGCTGAAGCCGCATCACCCTTCAAGCTGTGCATCTGGAGGGCAAAATTCAGGTTCTCTTCGCCCGTCAGGTCAGGGTACAGGCCCGCGTCTACGGGCATCAGGTGAACACAGTCGCGCACCGCCCGCCCATCACGCAGGTCGAAGCCCAGCACCCGCCCCTCCCCGCGCGTGGGTTTCAGACCCGAAGAAATCAGGCGCAGCAGCGTGGTTTTGCCCGCCCCGTTTTCGCCCAGCAGGGTCACGCCGCTTCCGGCGGGAATGTCCAAGTCCAGCCCCCGCAAGATCACTTCGCGGCCCAAACGGAGCCAGACACCGCGCAACTGGACGGCGTGGGGAAGGGCGGAACGTGGATCGTGGATCGTGGAGAGGGCGGGATTAGACATTCTGCATCCGGGTGTGGAGAGGCCAGAAAAACAACAGCCCCACTGTTTTTTCTACGATCCACGATCCGTCCACCACGATCCTTACATCCTCAGCCATTCCGGCGTCACTCCATAAAAAAATGCGGCCAGTCGCGTAAATTGCCCGGTGATCATCAGGAGGCCCACCGCCACCAGAATGCCGCCGCCCACGCGCTCGAAAGTGCCGGAATAGCGGTTCAGACGGCGCAAATTCAGGCGGTTCCAGAGCAGGGCGGCCAGCAGAAACGGCACGGCGAGGCCCAGCGTGTAGGCGGCCAGTAAGCCCACGCCTTGGCCGAGGCTGGCCGTGCTGGCCGCCAACCCCAAAATGCTGCCCAGCGCCGGGCCGAGGCACGGACTCCAGCCGAAGGCGAACGCCGCGCCGAGGGCGACGGGGCCGTAGCCGCCCGCATCGGCCAGCGCACGGGTATCGCGCATCAGGAAGGGCAGGCGCACGACGCCCAGCATCACCAGCCCAAAAAAGATGATCAGGACGGCTGCCACCTGCCCCAGCAAAAATTTGTGCGGGGCCAGCACCGCGCCGAGGCTGCTGGCTGTCGCTCCCAGCGCAATAAACACCAGCCCGAACCCCAGAATAAAACCCAGCGCCCGCAGCAGCGGAGAGCGTGCGCCGCCGATGACGCCCAAATAACTGGGCACCAGCGGCAGCACGCAGGGGCTAAGAAACGAGAATAGCCCGGCCAGAAACGCCACAGCGAACGTGGGGGCAGATAGGCCGGAAGTCAACATACGGGCAGTCTAGCGGGCGCGGGGTGGGCGGGGCGTCCCGGCTCGGTGTCTTGGGGTGGCGGTGGGGTAGGTCTAAGGGTCTAGGGTCTAAGGTGCTGGGGCGGTGAGGTTCCGGCTGGGAACAGCAGCTAATTAACTACGTCTAGGACAGCCCTCGACTTTCTTAGACCCTTGACCCTTAGACGCCTTTACGCGCCCCAAGCAATCGACAATCGCCCTACCACTCGCCCCGAAAAGTCCCTTCCCATGCGTTCAGCACGCGCCCGCCTTGCACCAACAACACCGTCGGGTAAGCTCCGACTTTTAGGTTGCGGGCAAAAGTGGTAGCCTCCGCGCCGCGCCAAGGGTTGATGCCTGCGGGGGCCGGGGCGGGGATGTCTTCGGCGTTCACGGCCCGTACAGGCAATCCGCTGTCCAGCACAGCCTGCCATAGCTCGCCCAGGTCGCCGCAGTCGTGCGAGTAGACCACCACCACTTCGCGGTCAGCGGCACTCGTCCACGGGTGGGGCGGCAAAGGTTCGCCCAAACGCACGCGGGCGTCGGCTTGGCCTGCCCCCAAAGTCAGCAACAAAGTCAGAAGCGGGGCGTGACGCATGCGGGTCATGATGCGCCGCCCGCGTCAGGAATGCGTGACTGATCGATGAGAGCGGCGAGCAAGAGAAGCGGCCCACCGAAACGCTAGGGGCCGCCAAACAGGGGAGAAGGTAGACAGGGGAAGAACTAGGGTGTAGTGGGGGCCAGCGTGCTGGACTGAGCCTTCACCGCTTTCAGGGCCGCCGGGTCGGGCTTTTCGTCGCGCAGGGGAGCCGGATTCGGGTCGGGCGCATAACCGGGCAATTCCTCTATGTACACGCGCCGCTGCACGATGTTGCTGGGGGGCGTGAATTCGGTGGCCAGCCTGCCCGTCGTGCGGTCTATGTCGATCATGACCGTGCGGGGGTCTTCTCCGCCCGGTGCAAAGGTGGTTTCGCGGTACACGGTGGGGAGGGGCGCGTCGGGCTGAATCTGGGTGTTGGCGGCGTCGCGGTAGTTGGGGTCGAGCAGCGCGATCTTGACGCCGGGCAAGTAGCCGGGGTCGGGCGCGTCCGCCGTCAGAATGCCGGGAGGCTCCACGTACTGCGTCACCGTCTTGCCCGCGTGCGCCACTTCCATCATCCGCCGCCAGATCGGGGCGTTCACGTAACCGGAAAAGAAGTTGACCGGCATTTCGCCGCCCTGCTGCTTGCCCACCCAGACGGCTCCGGTGTAGAGGGGGGTGGTGCCCACGAACCAGAAATCCTTGGGGCCGTTACTCGTTCCCGTTTTGCCTGCCACCGGCCACTCTCCGAACTTGGCCTTGGTCGCCAGCCCGCCTAGTCGCTCGGTCAGGTCGTTTACCACGCCGTTGATCATGTCTAGGCCCAGATACGCCACCTGCGGAGTCCAGACGCGCTTGGGCTTGATGGGAGTGGTTCCGGCGTCGTACAGGACTTCGCCGCGTGCAGTGGTCACGCGCGTCAGGTAGCGTGGCGCACGGTACAGGCCGCCGTTGACGAAGGGAGCGTAGGCCGCTGCCATCTTCACCGGAGTGGTTTCCACTGCGCCCAGCGCGGCAGCCAGCCCGGTTCCGTCGTTGGGCGGCACTCCCAATTCGCGCAGCTTGCCGAAAAAGGTCTGAAGGCCGATCCGGTCTGCGAGGCGCACCGTGACCAAGTTCAGCGAGCGGTCAAGGGCTTCCCGAATGGTCATGGAGCGGTAAGTGGTCGCGCCCTCGAAGTTTTCCGGTTCGTACACGCCGTCTTTACAGCCGATGCACGGGTAGGACACCGGTTTGTCGTCTTCGCGGTGATCCTGGGTCAGTCCGGTACTGAGGGCGGTGGTATACAGCAGCGGCTTGATGGTGGAACCGATCTGGCGCTGGCCCTGCGCGGCGTTGTTCCAGTCGTCGGGCGGCGCGTTGCCGACAAGCTTTTGCCCGATCATGCCCAGCACTTCCCCGCTATAGGGGTCAAGGATGGTCGCGCCCAACGTCGCGCCGGGGGGCAAGCCGGTGGCTTCCCGGCTGGCCGTTTCCACCGCATTCTGAACTTTGGGATCGAGCGTGGTATACACGCGCAGGCCGCCGCTGCCGTACACCTTCTCGCGTCCGAAGCGGCGCACGAGTTCGCCCTCCACCTGTCCCATAAAATGCGGTGCGCGGGTGGTGGTCACGGCTTTCAGTTCCTTGGCGGTGCGGTCTACCAGTTTGGCCGTCTTCACGTCGCCGGACGCGGCATACACCACTTGCCAGCCACGCGGCTGTAGTTTTTCCTGCCACGCGGCGTCGGCCTGCGCCTGAGTGACCCACTGGTCTTCCACCATGCGGGCCAGCACCACTTTCATCAGCGGGCGGACTTGTTCATAATTGAAGTATCGGCCTGCGCTGGGCACCAAAACCGTCAGGTACACACTCTGGGCCAGCGACAGGCGCTTGGGCGTGGTGCGGAAATACGCCTGAGACGCCGCGTAGATGCCGTACAACTCCACCGGGCCGCCGTCGCCCCAATAAATGGTGTTCAGGTAGTTTTGAAGAATCTCTTCTTTGGTAAAGCTGCGCTCCACCTGCACGCTCAGCATCCATTCTTTCAGCTTGCGGTCAGGCGTGCGGGCCTGATTGTATTCCTCCAGCAACAGCGTGTTCTTCACGAGTTGGTTGGTCAGCGTGCTGCCGCCCTGAACCTCGTCACCGCGTGCCAGTCGCTGAAATTGCCGTGCCAGCCCGTAGGGGTCAAGGCCGTAATGCTCGAAGAACCGCCGATCTTCGTTAGAGATCAGGGCCGCCACCATAAACGGGCTGATTTCATCGAGCGTCACTAGGGTTCGGCTGATGGCCTGCTCCCCGATTTTGGGAATCAGGCTGCCCAGAGAGGTGTTGTCGCGGGCAAAGACCCGCGTTTCTGCCCCCAGAGAACGGGTCAGGGAATCGAGTTCGCGGTAGTCGGGCAGTTCGCGTGCCCACTTGCTGGCATAGGTCGCGGCCACGCCCGCCCCCGCGACCAGCGCCGCGATCAGCAGGGAAGTCAGAAATTTTAAGAATCTCAGTACGAAAATCAAGCCTCTCTCCTCTGGTGCGGCTCTTGCCAGTGCGGCGCTCGCAGCTCTGAACACTGTCCACTGTCGATCAAGCGGCCCCTGTCCACCAGTGTGTACCAAGCCTATGTATCAGGGATGTGTATCAGACATGTCTACCCGCCACTGTGCGCCAAGCGCCGCAGCACCCCGGCCTCAGCGGCGGCGGGCCTCAATCAGTTGGTTCACGCGGCCACGCAAATTCTTGCCGGACAGGGGTTTGTACACGATGTCGTCTGCGCCGACCAACTTGGCATGGTCACGGGTCTGGTCATCGTCGAAGCCGGTCAGCAGCAGCACGGGGGTGTTGCGTAAGCGTTTGATGCGCTTGACACGCGAGCAGATTTCGAAGCCGTCCATATGCGGCATTTTGACGTCGAGCAGCATTGCGTCGGGAGTGTGGTCACGGAGGTAATCCAGTGCAGTCTTGCCGTCCTGAACAGCCACGATTTCGTGCCCGTCTGCCGACAGAATGACCTCCAGCATAGTCCGGATGGCCGGTTCGTCATCAGCGACGAGGATGGTATACGCCATAAGCCCCATGATAGTGCAGGGCGGCCCTGTAAGAAACGTCACCTGCACAAGAAGGGTATGAGAAACCCCCACACAGTGGCGGGGGTGGGGCGGGGGTGCGCCGTTTTGGGGCGAAGTTTGGGGCTTTATACGGGATTGCTTTGATTCCCGAACAGCCGCAAACCCACCGATAGGGTCGTCCATCGTCGCCATCCCGTCTTTTCTTCTACTCGCTTCGCTCGAAATTCGTCTTCAACTCATTTTAAGTTCGTATTAGCCCTTGCCTATCGCCTGAGCTTCCCGCGCTTCTTGTGCCAATTGACGGCGCAGGATTTTCATGGCGGCTGTTTTGGGCAACTCGGAGCGGAATTCCACGCTGCGGGGCACTTTGTAGGCGCTCAGGTCTTTTTTGCAGTGGGCGATGATTTCGGCTTCGGTGGCCTTCATGCCGGGTTTCAGGGCCACCACCGCGTGTACGTTTTCGCCCCGGTAGGCGTCGGGCAGGCCCACGGCGGCGGCTTCCAGCACCGCCGGATGGCTCATCAGGACTTCTTCCACTTCACGCGGGTAGATGTTGAAGCCCCCGGCGATGATCAGGTCTTTTTTGCGGTCTACGATGCTGAAATACCCGTCTTCGCCCATGATGCTCATGTCGCCCGTCATCAGCCACATGCGCCCAAACGCTTCACGCATCGTTTTGGCGGTTTCGTCGGGGCGTTGCCAGTAGCCTTTCATGATCATGGGGCCAGCCACCCACAACTCTCCGACCTCGCCGTAGGGCACGGGCTGGCCGTCGTCGCCCACCACCACCGCGTCTACGCCGGGCATGGGCAGGCCAATGCTGCCTTCGCGCTGGCCGCTAAAAATCGGGTTGGTGTGCGTGATCGGGCTGGCTTCGGTGAGGCCGTAGCCCTCCACGAGGTTCGCGCCGCCCGTGATTTCGCGGAATTTGCGCGAGGTTTCCAGCAGCAACGGGGCGCTGCCGCTGATGCAGGCGCGGATGCTGGTCAGGTCGTGCTTAGGGGTGTCGGGGTGGTTGTTGATGGCGTTGTACAGCGTGGGCACCCCCGGAAACAGCGTGGCTTTGCTGGCCGTGATCGCGCCCAGCACCATCTTGATGTCGCGGGGATTGGGCACGAGAGCCATCGTCGCGCCCACCAGCACGCTGAGATTCATGGCAACGGTCATGCCGTACACATGAAAAAATGGAATGGCGGCCAGCGTCACTTCTTGGCCGTCGCGCAGGTCGGTCATCCAAGCGCGGGCCTGCTCGCAGTTGGCGACCAAGTTGCGGTGGGTCAGCATGGCCCCCTTGGGCACGCCGGTGGTGCCTCCTGTGTATTGCAGCAGCGCCACATCGTCCGGCTCGACCCGCACTGGACTGGGCGTAGGCGGCTGAGATTTGACCAGTGCCTTGAAAGGCAGCACTTTTCCGGTGGCCTTGATGCTGACCCAAGTTCCCTCACGCCGCGCCTTCACCGGATAGAGCAGGTTTTTGGGAAACGGCAGCGCGTCCTGAATCCCGGTCACGATGACGCGGCGCACGCCCACGCGGGACTCGATTTCGGCAAAGCGCGGGTAAAACGTATCCAAGATAATCAGCGTTTCACTGCCGCTGTCGGTCAGTTGGTGTTCCAGCTCTTTGGGCGTGTACAGCGGGCTGGTATTGACCACCACCGCGCCTGCCAGCAGCGCCCCATAAAAGCCCACGACGAACTGGGGGCAGTTGGGCAGCATGATAGACACGCGGTCACCCGCTGCCACGCCCGCCTTCTGCAGCGCCGTCGCAAACCGCTGGGCATCTTGCCACAGCTCCTTGTAGGTCATAGACGCGCCCACGAACGTCAGGGCGGGCCGGTCTGGGAATTTGGCAGCGGCCCGTTCCAGCAGCATCGGCACCGTATCGGCACTGGGCGTAAAGTCGTGTGGCACGCCCGTTTCGTAGTGGGCCAACCAAGGGCGGGGCAGGGGGCTGGCAGCAGGGGGTTGGGGTGCAGTCATGGGCGCAGACACGCTCCTTTGAAAAACTCGTGAACAGCTCTAAACGACTTGGGGGCGAAGGGAGGACGGGGCCTTGATGAGAACAACGAACGCAGCACGGGGGAAGCACGACGGGACGGCGGCCAACCAGCAGGAATGCACCCACAACACGGCAATGCTTTGTAATTGAACTGAGTATAACAAAATGCTCCTGCTCCTGCCAGCACACCCCCACTAGGCGGACGACGAGCGGGACACAAGCTGAGCAGGCCGACTCAAGGTCGCCTCAAGCCGCTCTCACACGGCTTTTGACAGACTGCATCCATGACCGATCAGCCTTCCCCACCCCTGACCCTCAGCCACCGGGCGCACCTGCAAACCGCATTAGAGATGGCCCGTGAGGCGGTGGCGGCGGGCAGTTCTCCTGTTGGGGCCGTGTTGGTCAATGAAAAAGACGAAGTGGTGGCTAAGGGCCGCAACCGTGTAGGCGAAGACCAAACCGCTGAACGTGTGGGCGGAGCGAGCGTGGCGCACGCCGAAATGGACGTGTTTTTTGCGCTGGGTAAGCTGAAAAATCCTGGCAAGCTGACCCTGTATTCCAGCCTCGAACCCTGCCTGATGTGCGGCGGCGCATCCTCACTGTTGGGCGTGGGCCGCGTGGTGTGGGCCACCGACGACGCTTGGGGCGGGTCGGGCCGCCTGATCAAGTGGGCCGATCATCCCGCCATGCAGTCCACCGAAGTCATGGCCTGCCCCTACCCCGATCTGGAGGCCGAGGGCGCACGCCTGTTTGCCCCCGAAGCCAAACGCGCTTTTCCTGATGAGGGCTGGGAACTGTGGCGGGAGCGGTATCCGGCAGAAACGGCGGAAGTAGAAGAAAGTGGGGAAAAACAGGGCGGGGAAGACGGGAAGGACTGAATGCTCTAGCCTTCCCGCATGACCATTCTTGTCATCGGCAGCGTGAATGCTGACCTGACCGTGCAGGCGGCCCGCATTCCGGCCCCCGGCGAAACCGTGCTGGGCGGCGACGCCCGCGTGTCGGCGGGAGGAAAAGGTGCGAATCAGGCGGTGGCCGCCGCTCTGGCAGGCGCACACGTCAGCCTGTGCGGCGCGGTGGGCGGCGACTCTGACCCCTTCCGGCTCCCGGCGTTGGCGGGCCTGACCCGTGCGTGCGTAGATTTATCGGGCCTGCACACGCTGGACGCCCCCACCGGGCTGGCCCTGATTACGGTGGCGGCAGACGGAGAAAACGCGATCACGGTTGCCAGCGGCGCGAATGCCCGCTTTGGGCCAGAGCATCTGCCTACCGACTGGGGCGGCTTCACCCATGTTCTGCTTCAACAAGAGCTTGCGC